>JBBQLI010000078.1:0-13604 GCA_038327765.1 Candidatus Limnocylindrales bacterium
GACGCGGAACTGCTCGCGTTCGGGTTCAGCCGGCAGAAGGCTCGCTACGGCCGTGCGCTGGCAGCCGCAATCGTGGCTGGCGACCTGGAGCTGGACGGTCTGGCGAGGCTCGACGACGATGCAGCCCGCGCCGCGCTCCAGGCGATCCCGGGGATCGGGCCGTGGACCTCGACCATCTACCTACTCATGGTCCTTGGCCGGCCCGACGTGTGGCCAGCCGGCGACATCGCGCTGGCGCAGGCCGTCGCCGACGTGCGTGGCCTGGAGCGACGACCCGACGCGGCAGAGATGGTCACGATCGGCGACCGGTGGCGGCCATGGCGCTCGGTCGCGGCCCGGCTCTTCTGGCACGACTATCTGAGCCGTCGCGGCCGGTCTGGTTAGTCCGACTCGCGGCGGTACGGAGCCCGCGTCTCGATATCGCCGACGAACTGGGCGAGCCGTTGGTGGCCAAGGATCTGGCGGACTGCCGAAGCTTCGCCGATGTGCGACCAGTAGTGGTACGTGATGCGCTGGAGTTGCGACCCGGCGATCGGCGCACTTCCTCGGCCATCGTGCGGCAGCGGCCGCTCCAACTCGGTGCTGGTCAGTGCGTCGAGGAACGGGTCGGCGAGATCGACCATGCGCCTCCAAAGCGTCCACATCTCGCGGAGCGATGGGGTCGACGCGGGCGCGCCGTTGGCGAGGGCGTCCAGCGTCGGCTCGATCCGCAGACCCATGCCGCGTTCCGCCCACACACGCCGCTCGTGCCAGGCGAGGTGGCCCACCATCCACGAGATCGAGTTCATCGGCAGCAGCCGTTGACGAGCGTCTGCCTCCGACAGGCCGCGCAGTCCACGCTTCCACTCACTCCGCGCGAATCGCAGCTGCTCGACCCGTGGATGTGCCATCGGTCTCCTACGGCTCCGTCCGATACGGCGCCAGGACCCGGCGTCGGGCATCGTCGTCGGAGACGCCGACCGATCCGCGCTGCCATTCGCTGCGCGCGAACCGTAGCTGCTCGACCATGGGGTGCGTCATCGTCGCAGCCTACCAGCGGGCGACGTACCATCGCCGCCTGCAACGGAGGCTCGCTCGAAGCCCATGCCCGAACCGACGGACCTTCCCAGCCACGTCCGCGCGATCGTCGACGAGATCGAGAACGAGATCGGCGAGGACTCGGCGCGTGCGCAGTCGCAGATCGAAGGCGCCGGTCCGCACTCGGGCGACAACGGCCGAGTCGAGGACGCGGTGCGCCAGATCCTCGTGGAGATCGGTGAGGACCCCGATCGCCAGGGTCTGGTCGGCACCCCGGAGCGGGTCCATCGCATGTACACCGAGCTGACCGCCGGCTATCACGTGGACCCAGACCGGCTCATCAACCGCGCCGTGTTCGATGTCGCGTACAGCGAGATGGTCATCGTCAAGGACATCCCGTTCTACTCGCTGTGCGAGCACCATCTGCTCCCGTTCTTCGGGACGGCTGCCGTCGCCTATATCCCGCGCGGGAGGGTGATCGGACTCTCGAAGATCCCGCGGATCGTCGAGATGTATGCGCGTCGACTGCAGGTCCAGGAGCGCATGACCCAGCAGATCGCCGAGTTCCTCCAGGAGCGGCTCGCACCACAGGGCGTCGGCGTCGTCGTCGAAGCCACCCATCTGTGCGCGGCCATGCGCGGGGTGCGCAAGCCCGGGACGATCATGACGACCTCGTCCGTCCTGGGCCTGTTCCGCACCAGGGACCGGACCCGCTCCGAATTCCTCGACCACCTGGCGCGGCGCGCGCCCGAGCGCTGAGGTGGTCCGATTCACGACCCGCATCCTGCCCGGGGAGCGGCTCGCCCCGTCGCACCGACGCGAGTACGCCGAATCGGTGGGTTCGGCGAAGCGACCGGCGACCAGGGCCCGATGCATCGCCGACACGGTGGCGCGGCTCAGCGGCTGAGATCTGGCTAGCGCTCCACCACGGTGATGGACTTCGAGCCCCCGGTGACGTCCAGCAGGTAGCGGTCGGTCGCCTCCGCGAACCCGCGCGTCTCCAGGGCGAACTCGCCGCCTTGTTTGCCGACGGTCTGCCCGTCGATGTCGACGAGACCCGTGCCGCCCTTCAGGCGGAGCCGGATCGGGATGGCCCGGGGCCGCTCGACGCGGATCGTCCGCGCGCCGCCGGTCAGCCTGATCGGCACCTCACCGCGAGCTGACCCGAATTCGAGCTGGATGCGTTCGGTCCCGCCAGTCAGTTCGAACCGGCGGACGTCGAGATCCCGCAGGTCAGCCTCGACCCGCATGACGCCACCGGTGACCTCGATCGACCACGGGATCGTGGCGTTCATCCCGATCGTCGCCACGCGCTTGCGGAAATCGAATGGGATGCCGCGGTACTGGACGAGGACCCGACCATCGCGAACGCGGACCTGGGGGGTCGCCCCGTCGAACTTCGCTCGGTAGAGGTCGGTGCTCGACCGACCGGCCCGGAGCCGCAGCTCCTGTGCGCCCGCCCGGAAGGTCAGCCGCGCAGCAGGGAGTCCGCCCAGTGGCGCCGAGTGCTCCGAGGCTGTGGCGCCGGGCTCGGGGTCCCCGGGGCTCGTGCGCAGGCGTGCGGCCTCCATCTGCGTGAGCGCAGCCATGCGCCCAAGGAAGTCATTGATCGTGGCGATCTGGTCGGGGGTGTAGTGGCCCACCTCGCCCTCGGCGGCGCGTTCGAGCGACCCCATGAGTCGATCCAGACCCGCGATCTTCTCCGGGACGATCTCGACCACCACCCGCCGACGGTCGGCCGGATCGTCGGTCCGCCGGACGTAGCCGGCCTGCTCCAGCCGATCGATGACGCGGGTCACGGCCCCGGTGGTCAGACCCATGACCTCGGCGAGCTTGCCGGCCGTAGCCGCCCCCGTGTCGATCAGCAATTCGAGAGCGTCGACGTCGGACTCGCTGATCCCGAGCCGGATCGCGACGGACTGGCCGAAGATCGACCCCTGGAAGTTGACTCGTCGAAGCGCTCGGACGACCCCTTCGACAGCGGTTTCACGATCCATCTTGACAGGTGCTCCTGTGCCGGTAACTATCTGCGCTGTGCAGATAATGCCCGAGGATGCTGAACGGCGCAAGGACCTCGGCAAGCATACCGCTTGGATCGTGGCGCCAGAAGGAGCGATGACATGGCAGAAGGGCACGACGCCCGCGCCCCGATGATCGAGACCCACGGCCTGGCGCGGACGTTCAAGACCCGCGGCGGCGCGGTGGACGCCGTCCGGGGCGTGGATCTCACGATCGGAGCTGGTGAGATCTTCGGGTTCCTCGGGCCCAACGGGGCGGGGAAGACCACGACGCTGCGGATGCTGGCGACCCTCCTCGCGCCGACCGGTGGCCGAGCGACCGTCGCCGGAGCGGATCTGGCCCGGGATCCAGGCCTTGTGCGACAACGGATCGGCTACGTCCCGCAGGGTGGTTCGACGGATCCGGCCGAGACCGGACGTGGCGAGCTGGTCATCCAGGGGCGGCTCTACGGCATGGACAGGACGGCTGCCCAGCGACGTGCGACCGAGGTGCTCGCCGCGCTCGACCTGACGGCCGCGGCCGACCTGCCGACCGGGACCTATTCAGGCGGGATGCGACGTCGCCTGGACGTTGGCCTTGGCATCGTCCATCGGCCGTCCGTGCTGTTCCTCGACGAACCCACCACCGGGCTGGATCCGCAGGCGCGGGCGCGCATGTGGGACGAGGTCCGCGGTCTCAAGGCGCTTGGCACCACCGTCTTCCTGACGACGCACTACCTCGAGGAGGCTGACGCGCTGGCAGATCAGCTGGCCATCATCGATCACGGCACGATCGTCGCGGAGGGTACCGCCGACGAACTGAAGCGTCAGGTGGCCGGCGATGTGGTGACCCTCGGAGTCGATGCCGAGCCCGAACTGGTGCTCGCAGCCGTCCGCGACCAGGCATTCGTTCGGGAAGCCAGTGTCGAGGACGGCCTGATCCGGCTCTACGTCGACCACGGCGATAGCGCGGTCCCGCACCTCATCCGCGTGCTGGACAGCGCCGGGCTGCAAGCCCGGACCCTGACCCTGGCCCGTCCGAGCCTCGACGACGTCTTCCTTCGCCAGACCGGCCGATCCCTTCGAGAGGACTCCGCAGCATGACCGCGCCATCCATCACCCAGGTCGTTCCGTTCGCCGCTGGAACGAGGAACCCCGTCCGCAAGCTGGCGGGCGACACGTGGCTGATCTTTCACCGGTCGCTCTGGCTGACCATCCGTCAGCCGGTCTGGATCATCTTCGGGATGATGCTGCCCCTGCTGTACCTGTTCCTCTTCGGCCCGCTCCTCGAGTCGTCGGTGAAGGCCGCCGGGGCGACCACGAACGCCTTCAACTGGTTCGTTCCGGGGCTGCTGATCCAGATCGCGATGTTCGGGTCGGCGTTCGTCGGTTTCGGGCTCATCGCGGAGCTTCGGAGCGGTGTCGTCGAGCGGATGCGGGTGACGCCAATGAGTCGGACCGCGATGCTCCTCGGACGGTCGCTCCGGGACGTGGTGATCCTCCTCTTCCAGGGCATCATCCTGGTCGTGCTGGCCATCCCGCTCGGGCTCAAGGTGGATCCGGCCGGCGCCGCGGTCGTCCTCGGGCTTCTGGTGCTGGTGGGACTCGTGATCGCTCCCATGTCGTATGCCGCGGCGCTCAAGCTGAAGAGCGAGGACGCATTCGCCCCACTCGTCAACGGGGTCACCATGCCGCTCCTGCTCCTGTCGGGGATCCTGCTGCCGATGGCGCTCGCGCCGGACTGGCTCCGGTTCCTGAGCACGATCAACCCGCTCACGCACGTCGTGGATGCGGCCCGCGCGCTGTTCAACGGGACCTGGGGCGACCCGGAGATCCTCATCGGCGTCGCGATGGTCGCGATCCTCGCGGTGGTGGCGGTGACGATCGCGTCACGCTCGTTCGCACGGGCGAACACCTAGGCGGCCGACGACCTCGCGCCAGGTGCGAAGGCGGTCGATGCCGGTCGGCCGCCTTCGTGCGGGCTGTGGGGAGATCCGTGCCGCGTCGCGCCGCTATGACCCAGCGAGCCCGCGCAGGATCTCGTGGATGGGACCGGCCACGATCAGCAGGACGACGAAGGCGGCAAAGGCGACCAGGTAGACGATCAGGGCCGCTGCGATCGTCAGGAGCACCGCCATGATGACCACCAGCGGCGCGATGATGACCACGAAGAGCAACGGCACGCCGCGGCGCGTCGCCGGGGCCTGCGGCCGGCCTGCGGTCGTCGCGTCGGCGGACTGCCCGGGCCGCTGGGCGCCCATCCGCTCGAGCCGGGCGATCCGCGCCCCAGCCGACGGATCGAGCCGCGCGACCATGCCGCTATCGGACAGCGACTGGCCGTGGCGCGGATCACCCGCCGGCGTCGTGCTGCCGCCGACGACGAGCAGCAACTCGAGCCAGGCGCTGCCCGGCAGCCCGCGGCCATCCCCGAGCGCCCGCAGTGCGTCGGCGAGGGCCGTCGGGTTCCGGGTGAGGTCGACCGCCGAGGCGTCGGCGAGGTAGACCCGCGATCGCCACGCGAAGACGAGCAACGGTCCGGCGAGGAACAGGTTGACGAGCGACATCCCGATGCTGATCAGCCCGCCCATCGTCAGCAGGGTCAGACAGCCGCTCCGGCCGTTGTCGGGGATGTCGTCGTCGGTCGGCATCCCGAGCACGGCGCCAAGGCTCGCGCCGTCGCGCGGATCGGCCGGCGTGCCGCCACGAAGGGCCCGCAGCGTGCCGCGCAGGCGGGCGCGCGCGGACCGGCTGACGAACGCGCCGAGGGCCGTCGAGAGCAGCCCGTACGTGACGTAGACGGCGCCGATGTCGGTCGCCAGCCCAAGATCGCCATCGCTGGCAGAGGCGACCAGCCGGGCGATCGCGCCCTGGGTGGCCTCGCGGTCGAGCTCCGCAAGCAGTGGCCGTCCGACGAGGATCGTGGCCCGGTCCGGGTGCGAGCCATAGACCAGCGCGTTCGCCGGGCCGTCGTCGTACAGCAGGACGCGTGGCGGCGCGATCGAGGCGGCGACCGACAACTCGCCGACCACGTCGACCAGCTGACGTTCCTCGGGGTCGTCGGTCTTCGGGGCGCGGGCACCCAGCGCCGCAGCGATCCCATCGCCACCGATCGCGCGCAGCCGCGACCGCACCGTCAGGTATGCCAGCGTCAAGCCGATCACCCCGGGGATCAGCCAGAAGACGAGGATCCAGGCGACCGCCGCGATCGCGCCGGGATCGCCATCGAGGAGCTGGTTCATCCGGTCCATGACGCCGCCACCCAGATCCGGCATCCGCACGATCAGGTTGATGAGATCGGTCACGACGATGGCCAGCGCGAGGAGGACGGGCGACAGATAGACCGACAACGGGATGCCCATGACGGCCGCGGCGAGGATGGCCGGGATCGCGCGCAGCCGGGCCGCGGCCCTGTGACGTCGCTGGGCGGCGCGGAAGTCGTCGAGGTCGGATGGACTTCGAGCTGGTGACGTGGCCACGGTCGAGAGTCTAGGGCCGGTCCAGCCATCGCAAACGACTGCCGCGCTGCCATGGGTCGCCGTTCGGATCCGTGGTCGGTGGGGTACAGTCGAGCCATGACGGACCGCCCGCTCAAGGTGCTCATCGCAAAACCCGGTCTCGACGGTCACGACCGCGGCGCCAAGGTCCTTGCCCGGGGATTGCGCGACGAAGGATTCGAGGTGGTCTACACGGGGCTGCGCCAGACCCCGGAGATGATCGCGACCGCGTCGCTCCAGGAGGACGTGGATGTGGTCGGACTGTCGATCCTGTCCGGCGCCCACATGACCCTCGTCCCGCGCGTCACCAAGCTGCTCGACGGCCAGGGCCAGGGCGACGTGCTGGTGACCGTGGGCGGGATCATCCCCGACGATGACGTCGCCGCGCTGAAGGCAGCCGGGGTCGCCGAAGTGTTCGGGCCCGGGACGACCATCGCCCAGGTCGCCGACTACCTGCGGGCCAACGCGCGTCCTCGCGCGTAGCGTGGCGGAGGACGCCGGATCCCGGGCTTCGCACCTGGTCGAGGCCGCCCTCGCCGGCGACCGCCTCGCCACCGCCCGGCTCCTGACCGCGGTCGAGAACCGGACGGACGTCGCGGAGATCGCCCTGCGGACGCTCTACCCGAAGGCCGGCCATGCCCATCTGGTCGGGATCACCGGTCCTCCCGGTGCCGGCAAGTCCACGCTCGTCGCAGCTCTGATCGCCGAGGTCCGCCGTGCAGGACGGACGGTGGCCGTGATCGCGGTCGACCCGTCATCACCGATCACGGGTGGGGCACTTCTCGGCGACCGCGTGCGCATGCAGTCGTACGCGGACGACCGGGACGTCTTCATCCGGTCGATGGCGTCGCGTGGGCACGCCGGCGGTCTCGCCTCGACCTCCACGGCTGCCGCGACGGTCCTGGACGCGTGCGGGTTCGACCTGCTGTTGATCGAGACCGTGGGGACCGGTCAGAGCGAGGTCGAGGTGGCGGCCGCCGCGGATACGACGGTCGTGCTTGAAGCACCCGAGATGGGCGACGAGGTGCAGGCGATCAAGGCTGGTCTTCTCGAAGTGGCCGACCTGGTCGTGGTGAACAAGGGCGACAAGCCCGGAGCGCAGCGGACCGCGGCGCAGCTGCGCGCGATGCTGATGCCGACCACCGCTCGGGGCTCCGCTACGGACGGCGTCAACGTGAACGGGGGGAGGGGCCGTCGGGCCCGTCCCAAGCGGCCCGAGGTGCTGATCACGACCGCCGCCACGGGTGAGGGCGTGCCGGCCTTGCTGGCCGCGCTGGACCGGCACCGCACGGTGGCCGCTGATCAGGATGCGCGGGACTCCGCACGACGGGATCGCGCAGAAGCGCAGGTGTGGGCCATCGTCGGTGAGCGGCTGCGCGACTCGCTCGTGGCGCCGGAACGGCGAGCGGCCACGGATCGCGTCATCGACGACGTCGCCGAGCACCGGCTGGACCCGTTCGCAGCCGCGGACCTGCTGCTCGGCCGTTCCGAGCCAGAAGTCCTGGCATGACCCGCCGGACACCCCGCCTGCGGCTCTTCGTCCTGGACGGCGGGACGCTCGAACACATGGATCCAGCCCGGTTCGGCCTCAACCCCGACGAGGTCGAGACCGATCAGCTGTCGGTCTCGGCGTATCTCATCGAGCATCCGGCCGGCCTGCTCGTCTTTGACACGGGCGCCGCACCGGATGCGGATTGGACGCCGACCGGCGGACCTGTCGCCCATCACCTTCGGCTGCCCGACGGCGAGGAGCGGGAGGTCACGCTTCGACGGCGGGTCGGCGCGCAGATCGTCGAGGCCGGGTTCACCCCCGCGGCCGTCACGCATCTGGCGCTCTCGCACCATCACTACGACCACACCGGCAATGTCGGGCTGTTCGGCGGCGCCACGTGGCTGGTCCGTCAGGCCGAACGGGACGCGATGTTCCGGGACCGGCGACCCACCCTCAACCGCGCCACCGACTACGAGATCCTGCGGACTGCCCCCACTACGATCATCGCCACCGACGAGCACGATGTCTTCGGCGATGGGACGGTGGTCCTGCGCGCCGCGCTCGGTCACACGCCCGGCCACCAGACGCTCCTGGTCCGGCTGGCGAAGACCGGTCCGATCCTGCTTTCCGGCGACCTGTACCACCTGCCGCAGGAGCGGACGCTCGACCGGATCCCGACGTTCGAAGCCGATCCGCGTGCCACGCGGCGTGCGCGCCGCGAGATCGATGGATACCTCGCGGCGAATGGTGCGACCCTCTGGATCGGGCACGATGTTGCGGGCAACGCCCTGCTGCGCAAGGCGCCGGACCACTACGCCTGACGACGCCGTCGAGTAGGCTCGCGCCGTGATGATCGAACGGGTCTTCGTCGCCGGCGCGGGGCTGATGGGTCATGGCATCGCCCAGGTCCACGCGACGATCGGCAAGACCGTCGTCCTGTACGAACCGACCCTGGAACGAGCCGTGGCTGGTCGCGACCGGATCGGCGTCAACCTTGCTCGGTCGGTGACGAAGGGCCGCGTCACCCAGGACGAGGCGGACGCCACCCTGGCACGGATCGAGCCGACCGCGGACCTGGCCCGCGTCTCCAGCGCGGATCTGGTGATCGAGGCCGTCTTCGAGGATCTCGAGGTCAAGCTGTCGCTCTGGTCGGCGATCGATGGCCTGGCGCGACCCGAGGCGGTCCTGGGCTCGAACACGAGTTCGATCGCGATCCATCGGCTGGCCGCGGCAGTCTCGTCGTCACGGCGAGGGCAGTTCCTTGGCGTTCACTTCTTCAGTCCGGTACCCGTGATGCCGCTCGTCGAGGTGATCCGCGGCGCGCAGACCACCGATACGACGGTGGATTCGATCCGGGAGCTGGCCGCGGACCTCGGCAAGCAGGTCATCGTCTCGGCCGACCGGCCGGGGTTCATCGTCAACCGGATCCTCATGCCGTTCCTGATCGAGGCGATGCGGGCGCTGGAGGAGGGTGTGGGCACGCCGGAGGATATCGATGCCGGTGCCCGGGTCGGTCTCAACCATCCGATGGGTCCGCTGGAGCTGGCCGACTTCATCGGGCTGGATGTCTGTCTCGAGATCATGGGCGTGCTGGAGGAGGGCCTGAAGCTCGAGCACATGCGCGCGCCGCGGGTCCTTCGGGAGCTGGTCGCCGCGCGAAACCTGGGACAGAAGACCGGTCGGGGGTTCTACACCTACCCGCGGGTGCCGCGATGAGCGCCGAGCTGACGCAGGAGGAACGACTCCTCCAGGCGACCGCCCGCGAATTCGCCCAGCGCGAGGTGGCGCCGAGTGCGATCGAGCGTGACGAGGCGGAGCGGTTCGACCGGTCGATCTTCGACCGGATGGGCGCGCTGGGGCTGACGGCGGCGCCACTCCCCGAGGTGGCTGGTGGGGCCGGCTTCAGCTATCTCGGCTGGACCCTGGCCATGGAGGAGCTCGGTGCGGCCGATATGGCCACCGCGGTCACGCTGTCCGTCCACATCCTGAGTCAGTACCCGGTCGTCACCTGGGGGACCGACGAGCAACGGGCGCGCTGGCTCGGGCCGATGCTGACGGGCGAGGCCCTTGGTGCGTTCGCCCTGACCGAGCCCGGTGCCGGCAGCGATGCGGGGGCGATCCGCACCCGGGCAGAGCGTGTCGGGCCGGCCGATGCGCCGAGTGCATACCGACTGACCGGCACGAAGATCTGGATCTCCAATGCACCCGAGGCGGATCGCTACCTGGTGTTCGCGACACTCGATCCCGATGCGGGGCCGGGAGCCATCACGGCATTCCTCGTCGCGAAGGGGATGGCCGGGTTCCGGTTCGGCGCGCACGAACGCAAGATGGGGATCCGCGCCTGCCCGGCCGCGGAGCTGATCTTCGATGGCTGCGAAGTCCCGGCCGCGAACCGCCTCGGCAACGAAGGCGAGGGCTACCGGATCGCGTTGTCGGCACTCGGGGAGGGGAGGATCAGCATCGCGGCGGCGTGCGTGGGCCTGGCCCGGGCTGCGCTCGATGCCGCGGCGGCGTTCGTGGCCCAGCGCCAGGCGTTCGGCGGTCCGCTGGCGGATCAGCAGGGAGTGCGGTTCATGCTTGCCGAGATGGCGCGCGAGGTGGCGGCGGCCCGCGCGCTGACCCGGGTGGCGGCCGGTGCGAAGGATCGTGGCGAGCCGCTCGCCGAGGTGTCGTCACTGGCGAAGTGGACCGCCTCGGATGCCGCGATGCGGGTAGCTACGGATGCCGTGCAGCTGTTCGGAGCGAGCGGCTACTCGCGAGAGACCGGCATCGAGCGGCTGATGCGCGACGCCAAGGGTGCCCAGATCTACGAGGGCACCAACCAGATCCACCGTCTGATCGTCGCCGACGAGGTCCTCAAGCGGGTCTGAGTGGCCGCGCTCCGATCCCGTTGCCGCGCCCCGCGCCCGATCCCGTTGCCGCGCCCCGCGCCCGATCCCGTTGGTTGCGCCCCGGCCGGTACTTCATCGGATGTGCACCACCTGCACCTTGGATGCAGTCCAGGCTCGTCCGTGACGAGTTTGCGGCCACTTCGGCGGGCGATCAGGGGACGTTCTGGCGCTTCTGACTCCCGTTCGGCTCGGATCGGGGCCGCTGGACTCTCCGCACAGGCTTGGGACTGGGCCGAAGGTGCGTGCCATGCACATTCGATAAGAAAGCGCTGGCGAGAAAGCTGAGGGCCCGGACTCGGCCCGACGGATCGCGCAGCCACGCACGGATCCCGCGCCCGTCCATCGGCAGCTTGGCGCGAAGCACCGTACCGAACCGCGCCACCGCCCTGCGGTTCGCCTGGGTGTCGGCCACGACTACCCAGGCCGCGACGACAAGCGGGTCCCAACCGCGATCCCGGGCCACCTTCCACCCGAGCCGTTCCTTGCGATCGAGGGTCCCGAGAAGTTCGTTGATATCCACGATCTCGGTCTTGAGCTCGATCACGAGCAGGATCCGTCGGGCGGGGTGCCACGCCAGGACATCGATGATGCCGCGCTCACCGTAGATCGAGAATGACACCTCGGGCTCGGCCTCCCAGCCATCGAGCCCGGCGAAGAACGCGGCGACCGTTTCGTGCATGGCCGCATGCCGGGCATTCATCAACCTGCCCAGGTCGCCGCCCTGCCAGCGAACGACCGAGTCGACCCGGGCATCCAGCGCTGCAGCGACTGCCCGCACTTTCTCGAGTGGCACCGTTGCAAGGCGTCCACGCTCGATCCGCAGCACGACCCAGCGCGAGACCTTCGCTCGATCCGCGAGATCCTGCTGCCGCCAGTGCTTGGCGACTCGGATGGCGCGCAGGACCCAGCCGATCTTCTGGTCGTCCATTTCACCGGCCAGTCTCGCGCGGCGCACGTATCCTGGGCTCACTCGCGCCACACCGGCCGCTCACCCGCTCACCCGCTCAGCCGCTCACCCGCTCACGCGCCGCGTGAGACTGCGGCTCATCCGCCGCGGCCGCTCTACGCGCCGCGTGACACCGGGGCTCGGCCGCTCCGCTTGCCGCACCCGCCGCGCGCCGGTGTAGATTCGCAACCGATGACCCCACCGCGCCGAGACCCGAACGGCCATGTCTACCTGGTGAGTGCTGCGCGCACGCCGATCGGCAAGTTCGGCGGGGCGCTGAGCTCCACACCGGCCACGGACCTCGGCGGCGTCGCGATCCGGGCCGCGGTGGAGCGTGCCGGCATCGACCCTGCCACGGCGGCGTTCGACGACGTCCTGATGGGCCAGGTCCTCCAGGCCGGTGTCGGGCAGGCACCAGCTCGCCAGGCCGCGCTGCGCGCCGGCCTCCCGGACACGACGTCGGCGACGACGATCAACCGCGTCTGCGGCTCCGGCCTGAAGGCGATCATGCTGGCCGCGGCCGAGATCCGCGCCGGTGATGCCGACCTCGTGATCGCGGGCGGCATGGAATCGATGAACATGGCGCCGTTCCTCCTGCCGGGTGCCCGTTTCGGCCTGCGGCTCGGCGACACGACGCTGGTCGATTCGGCTGTGCACGATGGCCTGTGGTGCGCCTTCGACGACTGCCACATGGGCACGCACGCCGAACGCGTCGCGATCAAGGACCACGTCAGCCGCGAGGATCAGGACGCATTCGCGCTCGCAAGCCACCACAAGGCGATCGCCGCCATCGATGCCGGTCGCTTCGATGCCGAGATGGCGCCGGTCACCGTCCGCGACGCCAAGGGCCGCGAGACCATCGTCGGTGTCGATGAAGGCCCGCGCCGCGACACGACTGCGGAGGCCCTCGCGCGCCTGAAGCCCGTCTTCGCCCTGCCGACCGACGCCTCCGGGGATCGCGGCGACGCGACCGAAGGAACCGTCACCGCGGGCAATGCCCCGGGCATCACCGACGGCGCGGCCGCCACCGTCGTCGCCAGCGAACGCGCGGTCGAACGGCTGGGCCTCAGCCCGCTCGCCCGGATCGTCGGGTATGCCCAGGCCGAAGTCGCCCCGAAGTGGCTGTTCCTCGCACCGGTCGAAGGGGTGCGCCGCCTGCTGGACCGCATCGAGCTTTCGATCGACGCCTTCGACCTCATCGAGATCAACGAGGCCTTTGCCGCCCAGACCCTTGCCGATGGCCGCGAGCTCGGGTTCGACTGGGACAAGGTCAACGTGAATGGTGGCGCGATCGCCCTCGGCCACCCGATCGGCGCGAGCGGCGCCCGCATCGTCGCCACGCTCGCCCACGAACTCGCCCGCCGCGAGGGCCGCTACGGGCTGGCCACGCTCTGTCTCGGCGGCGGCGGCTCCGTGGCGCTGGCCATCGAACGCGTCTGACCCCGCCGCTACACTCGGCGTCATGACCGAACCCAGTCCCGAGCCCCCGACCTTTCGTCACTTCATCGCCGGCCAGTGGTGCGAGTCGACGAGTGGCCTCACGTTCGAGAGCCACAACCCCGCCGACCGCCGCGACGTCGTGGGGCGCTTCCAGCAGGGCAGCGCGGCTGATGTGGCGATGGCCGTCAGTGCGGCGTCGGCGGCCCGTCCGATGTGGCAGCGCACGCCGGCCCCGAAGCGCGGCGAGATCCTCTATGCCTTTGGGGCGCTCATGGCCCAGCACAAGGAGCGGCTTGCGCGCGCCATGACCCGCGAGATGGGCAAGGT
>JBBQLI010000079.1:0-13289 GCA_038327765.1 Candidatus Limnocylindrales bacterium
AGCCACCCAGTTCTGCACGGATCACCAGCTCGGGTCGGACCCAGGTGACGCCGCCCAGGTCGCCTCCCCAGCGGCCGCGATAGTCCTTCGACGGCGCAGGGTCGAACGGCGGGTCATCCGTCGCCAGTGGGCGCAAGCGTGCCAGCAGGTCGGTCCGCATCCCGCCCGTGAACCCGGATCCCACCTTCCCGCTGAAGCGCAGATGACCGTCCTCGTACACGCCGACCACCAGCGCTCCAAGGTCGCGGGCATTCCCCTCACCGGGGGTCCAGCCACCGACCACGAGCTCCTGCTCCGGCCGAACCTTGAGCTTGAGCCACGCATTCGTGCGCTTGCCCGGTTCGTAGCGCGAGCGACGGAGCTTGGCGATGACGCCTTCGAGTCCCTGCGCCGCCGCGGCCTCGTAAAAGGCGATCCCCTCCCCTTCGACGTGAGCGGCGAACCGGACCCGCGGATGCTCGCGCAGGACGGACTTCAGCAACCGCTTGCGATCCTCGAGGGCGACGTTCAAGAGCGACCGCCCGTCGAGATACAGCAGGTCGAACGCCTGATAGACCAGCCCGGGCGCCCGTTTCTCGCCGAGCCGCGTCTGGAGGAGCGAGAAGTCGGGGCGGCCGGCTTCGTCGATCGCGACGACCTCGCCATCCACGATGGCCTCCCGAGCATCGATCCAGGAGGGTGGCGTCAGCAGTCGCGGGAAGTAGGTCTCCGCGTCGTTGAGGTTGCGGGTCCAGAGCCGGACCGTGCCCGCGGAGACGACGGCCTGCACCCGATAGCCGTCCCACTTGATCTCGTAGAGCCAGTCCGGGTCGCTGAATGGCTTCGATGCGAGGGTGGCGAGCATGGGTTCGATGCGCTGGGGCAGCGGCGCGGTCACGGCCCCGGCCAGGTCGATCTCGGCTTCGGCCGCGGGGGCATCGCTGGTCCACAGCGCATCGCGATCGGCCTGGACATCGTCGTTGGTGCGGCCGGTCTTGACGCTGTGCGGGTGGTCCTCCGCGTCCCAGCCCGTGACGGCCGCGTCGTCCTTCTTGTGGATCAGGAGCCACTGGTCGCCCTCGTCGTCCTCGAAGGCGCGCGCCGCCGGGTCATCGCCCTTGTGCTTCCGGCCGCTGGTCCGCACGATCGTGAAGCGGCCCTTCAGCTTCTGGCCGTCGAGCGCGAACTTGAGCTCGCCGGCGGGGATGGCGGTGGTGGCATCACTGGTCGGCGCCTCGGCCTCCCACGTGCCCCAGTCCCAGACGATGACGTCGCCCGCGCCGTACTGCTTCTTCGGGATCACGCCCTCGAAGTCGAAGTACTCGATGGGATGGTCCTCGACGTGGACCGCCATGCGTCGTACCGCGGGATCCAGGGTCGGCCCCTTCGGGACGGCCCAGCTCACCAGGACACCGGCCACCTCCAGGCGGAAATCGTAGTGAAGGCGCGTGGCGCGGTGGCGCTGGACCACGAAACGGCCACGACCCGTGGTGGCCGGGACGGTCGGGGCGCCCGGAGCCGGCTCCGGGGTCTTGGCGAAGTCGCGCTTGCGGCGGTATTCCTCGAGAGGCATCAGGTGGTCAGTGTGCAAGGTGCGTGCGACCCCTGCACGCAGTGACCCTCGTCGTCGGGTACCGTCATGGACGTGCTGGTGAGCGTCGTCATCCCCACCTACAACGCCGGTCCCGACCTGGACCGCTGCCTCGATTCGCTGTTCGCGCAGACCCTGAAGCCGGACGAGTTCGAGATCATCGTCGTCGACGATGGGTCGACCGACGACACGCCCGGCCGCCTCGACCGGCTGGCAGAGGCGCATCCGAACCTGCGGGTCGTGCACAGTCCGCATTCGGGCTGGCCCGGGCGCCCGCGCAACATCGGGACCGGGGCGGCGACCGGGGAGTTCGTCCACTTCATGGACCAGGACGACCGGATGGCCCCCGATGCGCTCCGCCGCCTCGCCGAGATGGGGCGACGCAATCGATCCGATATCGTCCTTGGCAAGGTGGTGAGCGACTTCCGGGGCGTGTCGCTGGGTGTCTACCGGCGAAATGTCGAGCGGTGTTCCGTGCACGACGGCCCGCTCATCGACTCGCTGACGCCGCACAAGATGTTTCGGCGCAGCTTCCTTGCCGAGCACGAGATCGCCTACCCCGAAGGGCAGCGTCGGCTCGAGGACCAGCTCTTCATGGTGAAGGCCTATCTCGCGACGTCCGCGGTCTCGATCCTGGCCGACTATCCGTCGTATTTCTACCTGCAGCGCTCGGACAAGGCGAACGCCGGCGGGCGCCCCATCGACCCGGTGGGGTACTACACGAACCTGCGCGAGGTGCTCGACGTCATCCGCGCGGCGCTCCCGGCCGGGCCCGATCGTGCGCGGCTGATCCGGCGGTTCGTGCGGTCGGAGATGCTCAACCGGGTCAGCGAGCCGTGGTTCCTCCGGCACGAGCGAGCGTTCCAGCTGGAGATGGTCCGGAACGTGCGCCAGTTGCTCATCGACGTGATGGAGCCGGGCGTGACGGATGGGTTCGGGTCGATCCGGTTGCTGCGGGTGGGACTGCTCCAGGAGGACCGCGCCGACGCACTGATCGCCCTGGCCGAACGCGTGGCAGGTCTGCGGGCCGACGCGCGGGTCGTGTCAGCGGGGTGGTCGCGCGGGCGCCTGAGCGTGGCGTTCGACTTGGCGCTGCTCGACATGGATGGCCGTGCGGTCGAGCTCCCGACCCGTGACGGGAGGACGTTGCTGGCGCCCGCGTTGACCGAGGGGATCGCGGCGACCGTGCTCGATGTTACCGATGAGATCAGGGCGATCCGGGTGGCGGTGTCGCTTCGAGATCCCGGATCCGGTCTGGAATGGGCCGTGCCGACGAAGGTCGATCTCAGCCGCGTCGCGGGGGGCGCGGGCGCGGGGGGCGTCGCGGGGGGCGCGGGGGGCGCTGTCGCGCTCCGCGCGAACATCACGATCGATCCCGCGCTCATCGCGCTCGGTCACCCTCTCGGGCCGGGCCACTGGCGCATCCACGTCAGCCTGTCCGCGTTCGGGCTGGATCGGTCGACGCGTCTGGCTGACCGGGGTGGCCACGACACCGACCTCATCGCGGGTCCGAGCGGCGACATCCGACTCGATGTCGAGGGGCTGGTCGTCACGGGTGGCGGAGCACATGGCGGACGCTTCGGTGGCGTGACACGAGCGGTCTGGAACGCGTCGGATGCGCTGTCGCGGACCACCGACGCCGCGAAGCGGGTCGCCCGGCGTGCGCATCGGCGGATGCCCGGGCCGGTCAGGCGCGCGTCGGTGAGGGTCGTGCGAGCCGCGCGGTCACGGGCGAGGCGGCCCCGCCCGCGGGACTAAGGCGGGTCTGGCCCTGGACTCAGGCCGACTTGCGCCGCCGAACCGGCTTCGCCGGCGTTTCGTCCGCGCGGCCCACGGCGTCGGGGTCGGGAGCGGCCGCCGCGGCGCGTGCCTTCGCGGTCGATGCCGGTTTCGCGGCCCGGGCCGCCTTCTCCGTGCGGGCTTCCTTCGCGGCCTTCGCGGCCTTCGCGTCAGCGACCGAAGTCGGCTCCGAGCCGCTTGCCGCACGAGCCGCCTTCGCGGCATTGACCGATGCTTCGAGCGCAGCCATGAGGTCGATGAGGTTGCCGGTCTCCTCGGGCTGGTCGATCTCGACCGTTTCCTTGCCTTCGACCTTGGCCTGGATCACGGCCTCGAGCGCCTCGCGGTACTCGTCCTTGTACTGCGCCGGATCGAACTCCGCGGTCATCGCGCTCACGAGCTGCTTCGCCATGGCGATCTCGGCCGGCTTGTAGGTGAAGTCCTCGTCGGGGAGGTCAAGCTCCTTGGTCGAGCGGATCTCGTCGGGCCAGTGGAGGGTGGTCATCAGCATCGTGTCGCCGAATGGGTCCAGGGCGGCGAGGGCCTCGCGGTCCTTGATCACGACCTTGCAGATCGCCGTGAGCCCGTCCTCCTCGAGAACGGACTTCAGGAGGTAGAACGCCTTGCGGCCGATCTTGTCCGGCTCGAGGTAGTAGGCACTCTTGACGAAACGGATCGCCGCGTCATCGCGCTCGGCCTTGGTGAATTGCTCGATTTCGATGGAGCGCACCGTCTTGAGCGGCACGCGCTCGAGGTCCTCATCGGTCACGACGACATATTCACCGGGCGCGTATTCGAAGCCCTTGACCGTGTCAGAGCGGTTGATCTGCTCGTCTTCGACAGGGCACCAGATCTTCATCTGGATGCGCGACAGGTCGTCCTTGTGGAGCATGTTGAAGCTGATGCCCTTGGTCTCGGTCGCGAGGTAGAGCTTGACCGGGATGGTGACCAGCCCGAACTGGATGGCCCCTTTCCACATCGCTCGCGCCATGGCAGACCTCAGACTTCAGGTGATCGCGCGACGGTTCCTCGTCCGACCGCGCATCGAGAGGCCACCTTAGCGCAACGATGCAACGTGGGGGTCTTAGAACCAGGAACGCAGCCGCTCGCCGTATGCACCGTTGTCGGCGGGGAGTCCATCTCTCCGAAGTGATGCCTTTCGGATGCATCACCGCCGCGTCGCCGGGCGTCGCCGGGCGACGCCGGGCGTCGCCGGGCGTCGCAGGTGGCGCAGGTGGCGCAGGTCGCGCAGGTGGCGTATGCACCCCTGGATGGGAGTGCATCAGGTCTGCGGCGACACCGTCGGGTATTGGCGTTCCTGCAGGCTTTGGAGTCCAAGGGTCAGAGGCCACGGATCGCTCGGATCCAGCCCGCCAAGCGAGCCGACCAGGAACGCGAAACGCCCGAAGCGGATGCCCTTCGTCTTGCCATTCTCGAGTCGGCTGATGACCGACTGGTCGAGGCCGGACAAGCGCTCGAGCTGGCGCTGACTCAGCCCGAGCTGCTCGCGCCGTCGTCGGAGCACGCGTCCGATCGCCTGCGCCCCGACGATCCCGGGGTGATCCGAGGATTCGAAATCCACCGTGTCCCATGACATGGCCGCGATCATGAGCGGGCGTGATCATCAGGCGCGTATCCGGCGCGTATCTCGCGATCGATAGGTCCGATCGCAGCGCCGGTGTGGACACGACGCCCTGACGTGCCGCTCCAGCCTGATGCATGCGAAAGGCATCACATTGAGAACACGGCTCCTCGCGGCGCAAGAGGTGCATCAACGGCGCGGTTCGCACTGCATCCGACGGCGCGGTACGCGCTGCATCAAACATCATCGAATGTGCTGCACCGCGCGCACCGGATCGCGCTCGGGTCGCCCTCGACGCCCTCGACGCCCTCGACGCCCCGGTGCCGGGCCGCTCCAGCGCCACAGCCGCCCTACCGTGCGACGACGAACGCGTCCAGCTGCACTTTGCCCGACGACACGATCTGGAGCGAGATGCGGTGTGTGCCACTCGAGGCCCACGTCAACGCGAAGATGATCTGGCGCTGGTGCGTGCCCACCCGTCGCAGGTTGACGGTCCGTACCAGTACGCCATCCACGCGGATCGCCAGCCTGGCCCGGCCAGGCCCGAGCGGGGCGACGACGGAGATCCCGCGCCCATTGAACGCGTAGGTGACGCTCGCCCCGACATGACTCGCGCGACGCAGGGTGCCGCCGATAGCTCCGCTCGACCCTGTCCTGACCCAGCCCGACCCGTAGTGAACCGCTGCATTGCGGTCGTCGATGAGCACGGCCCTGAAGCCGACCGATGACTGAACGTATGGGCTCCAGTTCCCGGCAGTGTCGCGGGCCCGGATCCGAACGTCGTACGACAGGCCCGGCCTGATCGCCAGGATGACCGACCGAACCGTCGTGGTCGCGGCGATCGGTCCCCAGTCGCCGCCGGGCTGACGAAGCTGGACCTGGTAGCCGGCGATCCCGCTGGTGGCGTCCGTGGCGGCGGGCCAGCTGAGCGCCACCGGCACGCTGCTCGCCTGGAGTTGGCGACCTGATACGAGCGACACCCGGACGGCCTGGGCAGTCGGCAGATCGTTCTCGACGGTGACGGTCACCGTGGCGGACTGGGTTCGGCCCTGGTTCGTGGCATTGATGGTGAGGACGTAGTTTCCGGCCGGTGTAGGCCGCGGAGCCGTGACCAACAAGGTCGTGCTATCGGCGGTCCAGCCCAGGAGGCTGGCCTGCGCGAATGCCGCGGTCCAGCCACCGGGCACCCCAGAGACGGTGAAAAACGTCCGCTCGAAGAAGGTGGCGCTGCGCGTCAGCGTTACGGGGATCGAGACCTTGCCACCCGCTTCGCCCAGGGCGATCGGCGCCGTGGCAGCCACGCTGAACGTCCCGAGCGCATCGAGTCGCGACACGTCGAGCAGCTTCTCGTGATGCGGGTCCGGATCGGTCGAGACGTTCCAGTCGTACGTGCCGAGGTACTGGAGCGCCTCCTTGACCTGGGCCGGGGTGGCATTCGGCCGACTCGATTTGTAGAGCGCGACCGCACCGGTCACGGCCGGTGCCGCCATCGACGTTCCGCTCGAGTAGGCGTAGGCGCCATTGGGCCGGGTCGACCAGATGCACTTGCCCGGCGCGATGAGATCGACGTCGTAACCGAAGTTGCTGAAATCCGCGAACGTGTCGTCCTTGTCGTACGTGCCCCACGAGAAGCAGCGATTGCCGCCGAGCCCACCCGGCTTGCCGTCCGTGTCGGCGAGCGCAGAGACGGTGATGACCTCGTCATAGGAAGCGGGAACGAGATGCGTCGCGCTGGCGTGGTCGTTCCCGGCGGCCGCGACTACGGTGATGCCACCCGCCACGACCCGGCAGATCGCCTGGTGGAGGATGTCGTTGTTCGTGGTGCCACAGTGCTGGTCGTCGGCGCCGGCCTTCGCCACACTCATGTTCACTGCCTCGAACAGCGGCCGCGACGCATCCTGTGGATCGCGCTGGGCGAGGATCCAGTCGAGTCCGCAGACGTACCACGACAGATAGCCGTAGCCGTCGGCGTTCAGGATCTTGACGGCCCAGATGCGGGCGCCAGGCGCCACGCCCACGACCCCGAACGTGTTGTCGAGCGCCGCGACCGTGCCGGCGACATGGGTCCCGTGGCCGTTGTTGTCGGCCCACGCCGTCCGGTCCGACGATGAGCAGTTGTAGCCGCCGGCGATGTTGAGATCGGGATGTGGCCCGACGCCGGTATCGACGATGGCGACATCGGCATCGACACGGGTGTCGAGACCATCGATCGAGGCGACCGCGGAGCGGTTCGCTCCGACCCGCGACACGCCGGTGGGAATGGTCTGCGCGGTGAGCTGGACGATCTCGTCAGGGACCACCGAGATCACGTCGGGGTCGTGTCGCAGGTCCGCGAGCTCTCGTGCCCCAAGCCTGGCCGTGAAGCCACGAAACGCGTGCCCGAACATCCGGTCCGCATGGAGGCCGTCGCGAGCGTGGAACCGGTCGACCAGTCGGGTGGTGTCGATGCCGGTCTTGAGGACCACGATGTAGCGGCCGGTGGCGTCGAGGCCGCCGTTCTTCAGGTTGGCCCCGGTCGGTGACGGTTCGACGGTCGGAGCTGGTCCCGTCCGCGGCGGGAGCGACACGACAGCGGGCGTGGGATCCGGGGTCGCTGCCGGTTCGACGGTCGGTGCCGGTTCGACGGTCGGTACCGGTTCGACGGTCGGGGCTGCGCTTGGCTGGGCAGCGGTCGCCGGCATCGCCGGGAGCAGGATGAGGGCGGCGAGCAGGGTCGCGGTGAGCCGGAGACGCATGGACAGTCCGATCGTGCTGGGGCGTCGGAGGAGCGCGGATCGGACGGCCGATCCACCCGCCTACGGCCCCAGTGTCCACCCGGAGCGCAACTCTGCCTAGGAAACCTTCGTCCCGGTGCGGCCTGACCGAGCGGTCCGGGTCATCGCCGGGGCCATTCGGGCTATGCCGCGGTCGAGGCCCGGATCTCCGATTCCGCCTCGGCGACCTTCGCGAGGATCGAGGACCGCATCGAGTCGAGGCCCACCCAGACCGCCTTGGTGGAGTTCGAGATCGAGGTGAGTTGTGTCTTGAGCGACCGGACGACGTCAAGTTGCTCGCGGATCGACGTGAGCGCAGCCGCGATGGCCGCGGCATCGACTTCGACCTCGCGCTCGGCGAGTGACGCCAGGGCGAGCAGCCGCGCCAGTCGCACCGCGGCCTCGAGCGTGGCCGGTTCCGGGGCCTCGGGGTCGATGACGCAGTAGACGTCGTCGCCGACCACGGTAAAGGGCGCGATACCCGCCGGTGCGTGGGCCGGCGTGAACACGATCAGCCCGACCGTGGCGCCGCGGTTCTCCTTCGCGTCGCGCAATTCGTCGCGGATCGCGCGCATCGACATCGGACGGTCCTTGGCCTCGATCACGACCCGCAGGTCGCAGCCGCGCGCCACCCGCGCGTCGACGGTCAGGACGAAGTCGCCCTTCTTGGACTTCATGACGGAGCCGGCGTCCAGACCCGTGCGATCGAGCATGTCGCCAGCGCCGCGGGCGAAGGACCCGAGCATGCCTTCGAGCAGATCCTCGAAATCACCGCCCTTGGCCGCGGAGTGAGCCCGCTCGGCTCCACGGGCCGCGGCCGCGGCCTCGATCGCGATCAGACGCTCCTCGATCCCCCTGAACCCCGATGAGATCTCCTGACGGAACTGGTGCATCGGGGAGTTGAGCCGCGTGGGATCCAGCAGGTGAGCGAGCTTCGATGCGTCGCCATCGAAATAGGTCTCGAGCATCCGGCTGATGCGCCCGATAGCGCTGTCACGCTTGGTCTCGTCGAACAGCTCGTCGACCATGCCGCGCAGGGCGCCGCGGTCACCCAGGAACTTCTCAAGGGTCCGTGGCAAGCGGCCGTCGCCATCGGCGAAGTTGGTGCGCAGTGCCTGTTCGAGTGCGGCGGCGGCTCGCTCGTTCGCCTGTTCGGTCTGACGGACCAGGCGCTCGAATTCACTCTTGACCACGTCCACGTTGACGGTCACGCCGGCGTCCTGGAGTGCCACAAGGCCGATGCGCAGGGCGCGTTCGACGAGTGCCGGGCGGTCATCGCCGGGGCGATCAGCCAGGTACGCCGCGAGCGACGGGTCCGAGACGACCAGCCGCTCGACCACGATCCGGTCCCCATCGAGGTGGACGCGGGTGGGCAGCGGGGTGGGCTCGACCGGGTTGACCGGGGATGGGAGCGGGCGGATGACGGCGATGTCCATGGGCCGAACGGTGGCCTGTGCCTGTGACATCTAGCGTGTCACGGTTCGACGGCCCGGCCGTACGATGTGGCATGTAGGGACCAGCATCCAGGTCGCGCCGACCGCAGGACGTCCCTGAACCCGAGGGTCCATGTCGCCCGAGCGCGCAACGAAGGGTCGACTGGCGGTCATCGCCGCCATCTGGTCGGCCGCCACGCTGGTCGTGCCAGTCGCTGCCGCGACGCCTCGACCGGAACCCTCGACCATCCTCCGACCCGATCGGGCCGCCTGGGATACCGCGCCGCTCGCAGCGGACCGCGTGCCGTCGGGCGCCACCCGGCTGCTGGTCCGGACCCGCACCGACGGCACAGACCGGCTGTCGGTGGTGACCACGGCGCCGGGCCAGGCAGTCGCCGCCGCGATCGACACGATCGGGCGCGGACGGAACGTCGTCAGCGTCAGCGTCGACCACCGCCGGTTCCGCGATGCGGACCCTGTCCATGAGCCGTTCTACGGCGAGCTATGGGGTATGGACAACACGGGTCAGCGTCTCTACCAGGGCATGAACGGGACCCAGGGCGTCGCGAACGTGGATATCGACCAGCGCCAGGCGCTGGGCATCACGACCGGCGACCCGAACCTCGTCGTCGCCGTGATCGATGACGGCGTTGACTTCAGTCATCCCGATCTGGCGGCGCGTGCCTGGACCAACCCCGGCGAATCCGGTGGCGGCAAGGAGACCAACGGCATCGACGACGACCACAACGGCTACATCGACGATGTGCACGGCTGGGACTTCTGCCACGGCGACAACACCGTCCACGACGTCAACGACGACTTCCACGGGACCCACGTCGCCGGCACGATCGCGGCATCGCTCGATGGCGAAGGCGTCGTGGGGGTAGCGCCCTCGATCCAGATCATGGCCCTCAAGTTCATCGGCAACGATGCGTCATGCGGCTTCGACGACCAGGCCATCGCCGCCATCGCCTACGCGAAGTCGTTCGGGGTGCATATCGCGAATGCGTCGTGGGGCTCGCGCGGACCGCTGTCGAGCGGCCCGGAGCTGCGCGACGCCATCGCGAACTCGGGGCTGCTGTTCGTGGCCTCGGCCGGCAACGACGGCATCGACAACGACCACGATCCCAACCCTGCCCTGCCGGCCTCGTGGAACCTGCCCAACATCGTGTCGGTGGCCGCGATCGACAACCATGGCCTGCTGGCCGACTTCTCCAACTACGGCCACACGAGCGTGGATATCGCGGCGCCGGGCGTCGGCGTCCTGAGTTCCCTGCCCGCCGACGCCCTCCATCCGGTCGGCTGGGGCTGGCTGGACGGGACATCGATGGCCGCACCGCACGTCACGGGGATCGCCGCGCTCATCGCATCGGTCTCACCGGAGATCGCGGCCGATCCAGCCGCCATCAAGGCACGGATCCTGGCCGCGGGCAAAGTCGCGTCGCGTACGGTCGGCCGCACCGTCACCGGCCGGATCGCCGATGCATTCCTTGCCGTCGATCCGACACCGCCATCCGCACCCGGGGTTCCGGTGGTCGGGTTCACGCTGGGTTCGATCATGGGAAGCACGACCGTCGCCAGCCGCGTGCGCTGGGGATCGGCCACGGACGACCTCAGCGGCATCGGCGCGTATGGCGTGGAGGTCCAGGTGGACGGCGGGGCATGGAGCACGGTCGCGACGACCGCCGGCTCGGCCCATCTGGCCGATCGGTCGATGGCCTTCGGTCACAGCTACACGTTCCGCGTCCGTGCCCGCGACGGCGCGGGAAACTGGGGGCCCTATGCCACAGGGCCGATGGTCCGCCCGTATCGGCACCAGGAGAACTCGACGCTCGCCCACTACACCGGCACGTGGCATACCTCGCGGAACCGGGCATGGTCCGGGGGCAAGACGCGCTACACGCGCTCGCACAACGCGACCGTGATGTACCGGTTCGCCGGTCGGGCGTTCGCCATCGTGGTGCCCAAGGGCTCGAGCCGGGGCAAGGCCACGCTCTGGGTGGATGGCGTGGCCGTGGCGACCGTGGATCTGTTCAATGCCTCGACCACGGCGCGGAAGCTGGTCGCGGCGGGCCAGTGGACGGCGTCCGGCTCGCACGTCGTGAAGCTCGTGGTCCTGGGGACGGGATCCCATCCCCGGTTCGATATCGATGCGGTGACGGTGCTGCGCTAGCTCCCGCGGTAGATGGTCATCGAGTACGGCGCCAGCAGCATCGGCACGTGGTAGCTCCGCGTGACGTCGGTGATCCGCACGTCGACCGCGAGTCTCGTGAAGAAGCTGGCCGTCGCGCCACGACCCACGTCGAACTCCAGGCGGTAGTCACCGGGAGCCAGGGGCCGATCCAGGAGATCGCGCACCCGACCATCCTCGTCGGTGAGGGCCTGGGTCATCCGGATCGGTGCGCTGGCCACGTCGAGCCGGTAGAGGGTGACGTGCACGCCGATCGCGGGCAGGCCCCGCTCCACGTCCAGGACGTGCGTCGAGATGGTCGGTCTGCTGTCGCCGGGCGCGGTCCCGGTCTGGTCGGCCACGCTATCCTCCGGCGATGAGCATCCTGCGGATCGAGATCGGCGACCTCCACTTTAGCGCGCGCTGGGAGCCGGCCGCGCCGAAGACGATCGACGCGATCCGGCGGATGCTGCCGATCGAGTCGAAGCTGATCCACTGCCGCTGGACCGGCGAGTCGACCTGGATCCCCTTCGGCGACTTCCGGCCCGGGCTCGACTACGAGAACCACACCTCGCATCCGGCGCCGGGCCAGCTGGCGATCTATCCGGGCGGCATCAGCGAATGCGAGATCTTCTTCCCGTACGGCGCCTGCACGTGCGCGTCCAAGGTGGGCCAGCTGGCAGCGAACGTCTTCGCCTCGGTTGCGGTCGACGACGAGACGGGCGCGCGGCTGCGCGAGGTCGGGCGGCGCTGCCTGTGGGAGGGCGCGCAGACGATCCGGATCAGCGAAATGGAGGGCTGAGCCATGACTGGCAGTGAGATCGCCGTCCTCGTCGCGATCATCGTCGTCATCATCCTCGCGGTGAACGGGAACCGTCGACGGCGGTGACCGCCGAGCTCCTCATCCGCGGCGGGACGGTCGTCAGCGCGACAGGGTCGCGCGTGGCCGACATCGCGGTCCGTGACGGGAAGATCGATGCTGTCGCGGCCGATCTGGGCGGGCTCGCGGCCGGCGCGGGCGAGATCGTGGATGCGACCGGGCTGCTGGTCCTCCCCGGGATCATCGATGTCCATACGCATACGCGCGTCGCGACGGACGACCTGCCCGACCGGTTCTTCCAGGACTCCGTGGCGGCGGCGTTCGGCGGGACGACCACGTTCCTCTCGTTCAACAGCCCCGGGACCGGTTCGTCGGCGGCCGGCGAGCGATCGCTCCGCACCGGGATCCGCGAGTGGCGTGCCGCCACGGACGGCGACAGCGCCGTGGATGTCGGGCTCAGCCTCGTGGTGAGCGGCCACGCCGACGACCCGTTCGCGGAACTGCCCGTCACGATCGATGCCGGGATCGCGACCTCCAAGGCGTTCATGGTCTACGACTTCCGGCTGGGCGATGCCCGCCTGTTCGAGGCGATGCGCCTCATGGGGCAGCGTGGCGGGATGCTCCAGGTCCACTGCGAGGACCCGGTCCTGCTGGATGCGGCCGTCGCCGACCTGTTGGCCCGCGGCGATGTCGCGCCACGGTTCCACGCCGTCTCGCGGCCGCCTCTCGTGGAGGCTATCGCCACCGCGCGGGCGCTGGCATTTGCCCGCCAGGCCGATGCACCGGTGCATATCGTCCATCTGTCGTCTGCGGCGGCGCTCGACGAGGTGCGGCGGGCCAAGGCCCTCGGAGTGCGTGTGACCGCCGAGACCTGCCCCCACTACCTGACCCTGACCGAGGCGCGCTACGAGGATCCGGACCCGGCGTCGTGCGCGAAATTCGTGATCTCGCCGCCGCTGCGGACGGCCGCCGACGTCGATGCGATGTGGGCCGGGCTGGCGGACGGGTCGCTGGATCTCGTGGCCACGGACCACGTGGCGGACCGGCTCGACACGGAGAAGGCCGAAGCGAGCCAAGGCGTCTCATTCGACCGGATCTCGAATGGCGCACCCGGCATCGAAACGCTGCTGTCGATCGTCTACGGGCGCGGAGTCGCGACCGGCCGGATCACCATCGAACGGA
>JBBQLI010000080.1:0-12808 GCA_038327765.1 Candidatus Limnocylindrales bacterium
GTGCCGAAGTCTCGCGAAACTCCGGGAAGGACGAGCTCCAACCGTATTCGCCTTCTGGGTAATCGGCCTCCGACATGCAGGCCAGGGTACGGCCGCCTGGGGCTGATTACCAGGCCAGCCCCAAGATCGGATACCGCTCGGCCAGTTCGTCGAGAGTGAACGAGGCAACACCCAACCGCGCCTCGGTCCCATCCAGGTCCGTGATGACTGCATCGGCCAGCAATTCAGTGTCGCCGGGTCGCAGTTCGACCCGCTCGAGGACGAGACGCACGATCTTCGGGAGGCCACTCAGGACCTCGTCGCGAAGTTCGGCGCCGTGCACGTGGATCACCAGATTGAGTGCCCATCGACGGCTGGACGATCCCATGGATCGACGCTAGCAGGATCGATTCAGATCGTCGATCGGGCAAATTCCAAAGGCGCTCACCAGTACCGGATGTGCTCCGAACGCTCGCGACCGAAGGTCCGACGGCATTCGCACCAGCCGCCGGCCCCGATGTGCCCGCAGCCTTCGGTGTCGGTGCTGTGGCGGATCACGACGTGCTGGCATTCGCAGCAGATGTCGAGCGGATGCCAGTCAACAGACGAACCGCAGATCCGGCAATAGGTTGGGTCATCGTGCGTGTCGCCACGCGCAATGGATCGCGGAACTGCTCGCTCGCATCGCCACGACTCGTCAAACACGCGATCGACCCTAGTTCGATCGACCTCGATCGTCGATCGGGAGAGTGGCCGCCTAGAACATCGTCGAGTTATGCGGCCGCGCCCCGACCGTGCCGAAGAGCTCGTCCGCGGCGGCCACCGCCCCGGGATGGCACTCGGTGACGCGCCCGGCACGAGCCAGGTCGGCGAACCGCCACGAGCCCAGGTAGACAGCCGCCAGCGCGCTGATGTCCAGCGCGAGATCCGGGTTACCTGTCGTGGGGACGAGGGTCGCGCGACCGACACCCGGCTCCGGTGCGTGGAGCTTCCAGCGCCCGGCGTTATGCGGCAGGAAGGTGTCCGTGACGTCCAGCACCAGGCCACCCGGGCCGCGATACGTGCGCCCGCCGAGGGCAGCCGCGACATCCAGGATGCGCAGCCACGTCCCGTCACCCACCGTCAAGGCGAGCCGGCGCGGCTCGGTGACCATCAGCGCGAGCGGATGCGGGACCGGCTGGCGCCAGCCCTTGACGGTCCCCACGAGGTCGATGCCGAACAGCCACTGCCACAGCCGCTGCTCGCTCTCCGCGTCAAGCCCGATCACATCGAACACGGTCATCGAATGCTTCGGTCCGGTCGCGTCCCAGTCGGCCTTGATGCGGTAGATCGCGAACGCGCGCGCCTCGCCGTCCACCTCCAGCACCACGCGGACCTTCGCACCCATGCCGGCTCGCATCCAGCCGGCGTCCGCGAGGATGTGCGCGCTCCACTTCGCGCTCGAGCGATCGATCGAACCCGGCGCCTGGCGTCGATGCATCTCGTAGATGGGCGGGATCAGCTCGAGCGCTTCGGCGTCGTCGAGGATGCGAACGCGACCGGCCGGTTCGAGCGGCTGGAGGAAGACCACCTTGTCGCCCACGGCCTCGAACGAACCCGACTGGACCGCCATCCCGTACCCGAAGCGCTGGTAGATGGCGGCCTCGGACGCCCACAGGATCGCGACGGGCTCGCCGCGCTCCAGGGCCTGCTCCAGGAGCCGGGTCATCATCGCGCGCAGGATCCCGCGCCGCGTGTGCGTGGGAAGGACGGCTACCAGCGTGATCCCCGCGGCACCGACCTCGCCGCCGGGCACGGTCATTCGGAACGTGTACGCGCCCGCGAGACCCACCGGCTTGTCGCCTTCGAAGGCGCCGAACGTGCGGTCGATCTCCAGGACGGCCCGATCCGTCTCGACCTCGCCGGGCTCCACGGTCTCGCCGAAGGCGGTGGCGGCCACGTCGAGGAGTGCCGGGAACTCCTCGTCGGTGATGGTCCGGATGGTGATGTTCGAGAGGTCAGTGGGCATTCGCGCATCCTAGACTGCGGGCGTCTCCATTGACGAGTGCCGCGCCCGGGCCTAGCGTGACCGGCATCGGATCCGTTCAGCGGGGGCTCGGTATGACGTCTCGATCGATCTCGTCGGTGGTCGGTCCCGTGGCGCTGCTCACGGCGATCCCGATCTGGCTTGGCTACGCCTACCTTGGCGCGCAGCCGGGCTCCCGCATCGTTCGAACCTCGGATCTCCCGCTCTTCCTGGTGGTCGTCGGCGCGAGCTGCCTGCTCGATGCCATCGTGGCCATCCGAGCGCTCCGCGGACCCGTCGGTCGGATCGGGCTGATGTACCTCGGGATCCGGGCGCTCCTTTCGCTCGGCGGGTTGCTGATCTTCACGCTGCCGAGCTATGCGATCGCGATCGTGGCCCTCACGCGAACCACACAGGCGTCGTGGCGCTCCGGCGACCCCACGCAGCCGCACCGGTATCGCGCGACTGCCGAAGGCTGGTTCGGCCTGCTGACTCCGGTCTGGTGGTCGCAGAACCTCATGGGCGCGACGCAGCTGGGATCACGAGGCTGTGCCATCTGCGGGGCCGCACAGAACGCGGACATCCACGCCGGGTAGGCATTGGCGGGTTCGCAGTCACCCGTTCCCAGCGCGTTTGTGACACGCCCTTTCGTAACAGATCCCTCTGCACTCGTCCCCCACGTCGCAGAAGGTGCCCGAATCGCGCTGGCTCCACGCTCGGAAATCCGGATTCCGCGTGTGGCGGACGCGACGCCCGTCACGGCCGTTGACGGCGTACATCGGGCGATGTATGTATACATCGTCATGGAACGCACGCAGATCTATCTCACTGAGGGCCAGACGACCGAGCTCGATCGGCGCGCGCGGTCACGCGGAACGACGCGGTCCCATCTGATCCGCGAGGCGGTCGAGAAGTACCTCGCGCCGACCTGGGATCCCGCGGCCTTCAAGGTCGCCTTGGATGACTTCGCCGGGATCTGGGCCGATCGCACGGACTTCGACGAGATCCGCGAGGGGATGCGCGCCGCGGAACGTCGCAAGATGGCCCGCCTCTTCCCCGATGTCTTTGGAGACGACGTCGATGACCCTGACGATCGTCGATAGCTCCGTCCTTATCGACGCCAGTCGGAACCGGGAAGCCGCGATCCGCTTCCTTGACGCAGCCGCCGAATCCGGTCCGATCTGGAGCTCAGTCCTCGTGCGTGCCGAGCTGTGGACCGGTGCGCGTGAACGGGAGAGGGCGGTCATCGATCGACTGTTCGGGCGCCTGCTTTGGCAGGATGTCACCGTATCGATCGCTGATCTTGCTGGTCAATTTGCGCGGCGGTATCTGCGATCCCACCACATCGGTCTGGCTGACCTCGTGCTGGCAGCGACCGCCGTGGAGCTGGACGGCCAAGTCGCAACGCTGAACGTCCGCGATTTCCCGATGTTCCCGGACCTTCGCCCGCCCTATTGACGCGGCTCTTTCGGCGCGAGGCATCGCGTCTGTGACACGCCGATTCGTGACAGATCCCTCGTGACTCCTCCCCCAAGTCGCGAACGCTGCCCGAGTCGCACTGGCTCCACGCTCGGAAGTCGGGATTCCGCGTGTGGGGGACGCGACGACGGCAGGAGTGCTTCGAGGCCCTCAGCCCTTGGGCGGCGCGGCTGCGACTGAAGGCTTGTCGTCGGCGACGCCGACCACGATCGGTCCGGGCGTCGCCGGGAACGCAGCGGCGATCGCCGGCGTGACGGTTCGATCGATATACGCGTCGGGCGCGCTGCCATCGGTGGGCAGATGCGCGCCAAGCCACGTGACAAAGGCCGGCTGGAACGTCGGCGGATAGCCGATCCGGGCCAGCCGCTCGGCCAGCGGTTCGAGCAGCTCGCTGCGGATCCACGCGGCGCGCGTGTCGAGCGCGGCGCCGACGCCCGTGCCGGTCACGACGTCGCAGGCGCTCACGAACGCGGGCCCGAGCCGTGCCGCCAGGACCGCACTGGCCGGCCCGTCCCCGCCGGCGCCGACGACGGGCGCGGTCAGGATGACGATGGCGGCCCCCAGCGGGATCTTGCGGCCCATCGCATCCGTGAACGAACCGGCGGCCACGGCCGAGGTGATCGCATCGCGGACGGCGAGTGCGCACGTGTCGATGCTGCGGAAGACCACCACCTGCCACGGGGAGCGGCGGAGCTCGTGGAGCGGGAGCGGCCGGTCCGAGCCGATCAGTCCGGGCGCGGACCCCAGCAGCGTCGAGATCGACGAATCTTCGTTCATGCCGGATAGGTCGATATCGATGCGGGCGGTGTCGCGGCCGAAGATCAGGCGCGCGATGGCGCTTGCCAGCGGGTCCGTGGTCGCGCTGGCGCCGTCGCAGAGCAGGATCACGGCATCGGGTCGTTCGTGGCGCGCGTCGAGCCCGCGGAGCGAGACCCCCAGCCGACCAAGGAGGGAGGCCGCGGACGGCGGATCCAGCAGCGCCCGGTCGCGGATCTCCGTGCTGAGCGCAGCCAGCGGCCCCGCGGGGTCCAGTGGCATCCCGGTCATCGCGGCGACCGCCGCGCGCGCCGTGGCCACGTCCACGGCCTTCGCTCCGTGCGTGATGGCGTAGGCCACGGACTGCTCGATGAGGTCCACGCCCTTGTCCGGAAAGGCGCGATTGGGGAGGAACTGGTCCGCGAGGGCCATCAGCTCGGTCACGGCGTCGTCACTCACCGTGATCCCGCGGAGGGCCGCCAGCTTGTCCCGGACCGCCATGAGGACGCTGCGGACCGCGGCGTCGTCCATCGGTTCGACATCGATCTCGGTGAAGCGACGCGCGAGCGCGGTCTCTCCCTCCAGATACGCCTGGTATTCGTCCGCGGTGGTCGCTCCGATGCACGCGATCTCGCCACGTGCGAGCGCCGGCTTGAGCGATTCGGCGAGGTCCTTGACCGCCGGAGAGACCAGCTGGTGGATCTCGTCGAAGAAGACCACCACCGATGGATGCCGCACTTCCACGAGGAAGTCGCCAAGGAGCGGCGACTCCGCGGCGATTCCGGACGCGAGCGAGAGGAGCGGGATATCGAACACACGGATGTCCTTGAGTGCATCCGGCACGGCCCCCTTGGCGATGCGGATGGCCAGGCCCTCCACGATGGCGGTCTTGCCCGCGCCGGCCGGTCCCAGCAGGATCGGGTTGCGCTTGGTGCGCCGCAGGAGCACCTCGACGATGGCATCGAGTTCACGGTCGCGGCCCACGATCGGTCCCAGCTTGCCGTCCCTGGCCAGCGCCACGAGGTCGCGCCCGAACCGTTCAAGCGTCGGCGTGGAGGACGCGCGGGCCGCCCAGGTGACGGTGGTCTGGACGGCATCAGCGCGGTCCACGGTCGTGGCGCCGGCGACGATCGCATGGGCGATGGCCTGCTCCAGCAGGTCGATGGCCTTGTCCGGGAAGCGCCGGTTCAGGATCGAGCTGTCGGCGAAGTCCAGCAGGACGTCGAGCGCATCGTCGGAAACGGTCACGCCACGGCTCTTGGCCAGGGCGTCACGGACGCTCATGAGGATCGGGCGACTGGCCGTCTTGTCGAGCTCGGCCACGGTGACCGTGGTGAAACGGCGGGCCAGCGCGTCATCGAGCGCGATGCTCGTTCGGTAGTCCTCGGGAGTCGTGGCGCCGATGACTGCGATATCGCCGCGGGCAAGGGCGGGCTTGAGGACCTGGTCGGCGCCCATCCCTCCCTCGGTCTTGCCGGCCCCGGCGAGCAGGTGGATCTCGTCGAAGAACAGGATGATCCCGGGGTGGCAGGCTTCCGCGACCAGCTGGGCCATCCGTTCCTCGAGCTGACCGCGGTATTGCGTGCCCGCGGTGAGCGAGGCGAGCGGGACCTCGATGATGCGCGAGCCCAGCAGCGGCGCAGGCACGCGGCCGGCGACGATGCGCTGGGCGAGGCCCTCCACGATGGCCGTCTTGCCGACACCGGCCGGGCCGAGCAGGACCGGGTTCCGTTTCGTGGTCCGGACGAGCACCTCGATCATCCAGGCGGTCTCGTCGTCGCGGCCGATGACCGGGGCGAGCTGACCGGCGGCGGCCAGTTTGGTCAGGTCCCGCCCGATCGAGTCGAGGAGTGGGGTCGCGCTGGCGGTTGGCGTCGGAGACGTGGCCGTGGCGCCCGGCACGGGCGTGGCGGGGGTTGCAGGCGGGTCGCTGGGGGCCGTGGCGGCCACGCTGCTGGCGGAAGTCGTCGCGACGGCGCTGGCGGCAAGATCGGCCTGCAGCTCGGTGAGTCGCCGGTTCGCCTCGGTCAGCTCATCGAGGTTGTGCTGGAGCCACGAGAACGCGAGATCGAGCCCCGGGAGGGTCGGTGGCGTAGTGGTCCCTGGCGCCGCGGGCGCCGGGTTCGACTCGTCGGGGGCATCCGCCATCAGTGGACGCGCTCGCGCTCGGTGACGGTCTCCGGCGCTTCGATGGAAACGGGCTGCGCCACCGGCTCGGCCACGGTCTGGGCCACGGGCTGGGCCACCGCATCACCGACCGTGTCATCCACGTCGAGTGACGACGTCCCGAACTTCTCGGCGAGGAACCGGCCGTTCGCCAGCAGCTTGTCCGAGTCGTGCCTGGCGATGTCGTCGGCGACATCCGCCAAGCGGCGATCCATGAGGTCCAGCTGTTCGAGCAGGACGTCGTGCGGCGTCCGTCCGTCGGCGATCCGCCGTCGCTCGGCCATCAGCCGCGGCACCCGCAGGTACGTGGCGAAGGCATCGGGCAGATAGCTCAGGGCGGTCTGCCGGATGAGGTAGACGTTCGGGTCGGCGCCATCGCCCGGGGCACCTTCGCCCGTCAGCGTCGCGAGGATCGAGCCCTGGATGCTGACCACCTTCTGGTAGAGGTCGTCGGCAACCTTGCCCTGCAGGCTGTGCAGGAGATTCTGGAGCCCGGCCCGGATCTGCGAGGAATCCTGGGCCGCGCCAAGCCGCAGCTCCAGCCCGCGGTCCGCCGGCACGAGCAGGGCCCCGATCGCGTACAGGCCGATCGTGATCGGCAGCCACGTGATCCCGCCCACGATCCCGATGAAATGCAGGGCAAGCCCGCCGATCGCCAGCAGCGAGCCGACGAGGTTCCTGCGCGAGTAGAGATACGCCTCGAACCCGCGCACGGCTACTGATAGCCCCGGATCTGCTTGAAGATCGACAGGAGCGAGGTGGTCGTGGCATCGAACACCGTCCCGCCGGTCTGGGTGGCGATCTCGGTCATCGCGTCCTTGCTGGCGTCACCGAAGAGCACCGGGTAGACGTGGACCGCCCGGACCGCGTCCGGCAGCGCCTGGTAGTCCGAGACGAACTGCTTGGGATCCACGCCCGAGTTGTTCTCGCCATCGGTCATCAGCACGATCGAATAGAGCCGGTTCGGATCGGTCGTCTGTTGGGTGGCCACCTGCCGGTAGGCCTCCTCGATGCCCGAGTAGATCGCCGTGGAGTCGTACGTGATCAGGGCGTCGATATAGCCGCGGATGGCGGTCATGTCCTTGCCGTTGGGATCGTTGTCGTCGATGGTGAAGGTCCGGGTGTCCTCCACCGTGCCCGCGAACGTGATGATCGTCACGTCCTCATTGGTCCGGAAGCGAGCGAACTTCCCGGTCAGCGTGGTGTCCGTGCCGGTGAGCGCCTTCATCGTGGCCTTCAGGTTGTTCAGGCGATCGCCCTGCATCGAACCAGAGACATCGAGCACGAACACGGCCGTCGCGGGTCGCCGGACCTCGTCGAGATAGGCCGTGATGAGCCCGTCGATGGTCTCGAGCTTGGCCGGGTACGGCAGCTCGATCAGGGTCTGCGTGGTGAAGCGCGGATCCAGCGGCACGCCCGGGATCGCCGGCCGGCGCGACGTGTCGGTCATGATCCGCTTCTGGACGTCGGGCGTGCGCAGATAGGCCGTGACCTTGTCATAGGCGTCGCGCTTGGCCTTGTTGAGCAGCATGAACGGGTAGTCCGCGGTGATGATCCCTTCCTTCGGATACACCAGCACCAGTGGCTCGTGGAGCGTGCCGCCCGCGTTGAGGCTCATCAGGATCGACTCGTAGTTCACGATCCCGTCCACGTTGTCCTGCTCGCGGACGTACGTGTCGGCGAGGAAGCCGGAACTCCCAGCGGTCACGGTCTGGCCCTTGAAGAACGCGCGCAGGGCGTTCTTGTCGATGGTGCCGGTGTCGATGGAATCCGAGCTCCCCGACAGCGCCGAGGCGACGCCGATCAGCGCCGTCAACCCGCTGTTCGAGGCGGCCGGGTTGGTCATCGCGAACCGGAACGAGCCATCGGCCGACTTGGCCTGGATGTCCTTCCAGGTCACGTTCTGGTTGTTCGTCCAGCCGAACCTGTCGGCGACGCTCTTCTTCACGCCGATGATGACCGGGCTGAGCATGATCTTCTGCTGGGCCACGATCCGCGCGCCGGCCGACGGCAGGAGCGAGAGGTAGTGGCCGCTGGCGAACCAGGCGACGTCCGTGGGATCGCCACCATCGATCGCCTCGGCACCTTCGAGCGTGCCGGAGTACTTCATGATCAGGCTGACCCCGGTCGCCTTCGTGATGTCAGGGAAGAGTGGCGCCAGGTCCTTCACCTCGGAGCCGGCCATCACCGTCAGGGTGTTCGCGTCGTTCGGGTCCGCCGACTGGTTCGACGAAGCCCCGCAGGCAGCGAGCAGCCCGCCCGCGAACAGGCACGTGGCGACGAGCGCCGCGATCCGTCGCACGGCGAGCCCGGGCGTCACTGGCCGGTGGTCCCCAGGGCGTCGATGCCGGGGTCGCGCTGCTCGTTCGAACGGACGCGATCGATGTAGGACTGCGACTTGGTGATCTCCGTGGAGAGCGCCGTGACCGTCTTCTGCATCGTGTCGAGGGCAGCGACCTTGAAGGTGTCGATCTCGTCCATCGTGGCGTAGATGTTGTTGAAGGCGGCCTGGAGCTTGTCGAGCTCGATCGTGGCCGACGAGGCCTGCTCGTTGATCGCGGTCGACTGCTGGTGGAGCAGCTCCGAGGTGGATTCGATCAGGTTCGAGGTCGTGGCGTTGAGCGCCGTGATCTGGTCGAGGACCAGCTTCTGGTCGGCCAGCGCCTGGGCCACGATGACGGCGGTCCGCAGCGCGGAGATGGTCGTGGTAGTGGCGCGCTGGACGCCCTTGATCAGCTCCAGGTTGTTACGCCGGATGAGGTCGAGCGCGAGATAGCCCTGGATGCTGACCGCGAGCTGGGTCAGCAGATCCTGGTTCTTCTGGCGGACCGAGAAGAGCATGTCCTCCTTGAGGACCTTGGCCCGGTCAGGGTCCGTGACCTCGATGGCCGCGATCTTGGCGGTGAGTGCCGTGTCCAGCGTCTGGGCCAGGTACGAGTACTGGCGCAGCCGGCCCATCACGGCCCACAGGTTGACCTTCTCCTGCTCGATCGAGGCGTTGTCCTTCTGGAGCTCGTCCTGACCGTGGTAGAGCGCGGTGATGATCGCATCGAGCTGGTGCTGGCTGGAGCGGTACTTGTCGAAATAGTCACGCAGCCGGTCACCAGTCCCGAACGGGAGCAGCCCAAGGAGCTTGCGCGGACTGAAGAGGTCGCCCTGGGTAGAGGGGTCGAGGTCCTCGACCTGGTGGCGCAGGTTGAGCAGCGACTTGCTCACCGCGGAGGTCTCGGTCAGGCCGCCGTTCTGCATCGCGGCGAGAGGCTTGTCCAGGAGCCGGTTCGAGACCGCGGCGGACGCCTGGATGTCGTCATCGCCCAGCTTGCTGATGTCCTTGACCTTGTCCGTGAACGCCTGGCTGTGCGTGTCCAGCGTGGAGACCGCGTCCAGGTAGCTCGCGACCATGGCGTCCAGCTTGGCTCGATCGGCGTCGCTGATCGGGACCGCGGTGGCTGCCTGCGTGGTGGCGACCGGCGCGACCGGGGCCGGCGCCTCCAGCACGAGCGTGCCCGTGGTGGTTTCCGGCACGTTCGTCGCGCTCGTGGCGGGCGCAGTGATCGAGACCGGTGCCGCGGGCGTCGGAACTGGGGCGGAGATGTCGAGGGTCGGGTCGGTCATCGGAGGACTCCTGGGGTACGTGGGCTACGGGGCGTCGGGGGACGGTGATGGGATGCCGGCACCGTCGTAGATGGTCTCAAGGTGGGTGATCATGGCCTCGAGCGCCTCGTACGTCGGGGGTTCGATGACGTTGAGGAGCGTGGCGGGCACGCTGAGCTGGTGGTCGGCGACGAACTTGGTGAAGGCCGCCGTATCGGCCGTGCGGAAGCCGTACTGGGTGGCCAGGGTGCGCATCTCCGGGTCGTTCGTCAGGAAGTCCCCGAGGCGGATCCCGTCTGGCGTGAGCCCCACGAACGTGTGCTTCGAGAAGATCGTGGGATCCGGGTAGATGAGCTGCATCTGCGGGGTGATGCTGCCGTCGGACTGGGCCGCGCGCTGGATGAACTGGCTCTCGTAGACCATCACCATCGGGCTCTTGCCCATTCCTTGGACAAGGTAGTCGTCGAACGGCTCCTCGGAACTGCTGGCGACGAACCCCTGACGCAGGAAAAGCGGCGAGAGCGTGTCCGCGACGGTCGACGCACCCGCATCGTTCTGGACGATGTTGTCGCCGTTGGCCACATACGAGGTGAGCGCCAGGTACATGGCTGCCGAGTTCGACTTCCGGACGTCGGTCGACGTGAGGAGGATGCTCTTGTTGACTGAGTAGGTCGTGTTGCCCGGCAGGTCCTTCCAGCGCGTGTTCTTCTGTACGAGTGCCACGTATGCGGCGACGTCGAACGTGGTGAGGTCACCGGTCGTGTGGACCACGCCGGCGGCCTGGAGCAGCGCGACGATGGGCTTCCAGGTGGCGATCGCCATCGGCGTGAAGAACGGCACGACCGCCTTCGAACCCGGGTGATCGGCGCGGATCTTCTCCGCGGCGGGGACACCGGCCGGGAAGGCGAAGGCCTGGGCGCTGAGGTCGCTGTTGGCGATCTGGCGAGAGCCCGCGGTCGAGACCGTCACCACGAAGCCGCCGCGCTTCAGCGCGGCGACCACCCGGGCGTCCTGGAAGAACGGGGCCTTTTCGGAGCCGATCAGGCCGTGGAGCGCGACGGCGCCCGGGCCGAGCGAGTCGCGCGCGGAACTGACGATCCCGTACCCGACGCCGAGGATGAGGAGGATGGCGAGTCCGACGGCCGCGAGACGCCGCGGATCGAGGCTTTGCATCGGGTGCGGTCATACCTGTGATCGGGCGGTGGACCCCCTTCTGAGTGTCCTCCCGTCGGAGCAATCGAACCACGCCACGGCCCGGGCGGCAAGCTTCGGCAGAGGTGTTAACACGGTGTTCACAAAACAGGGGCACGGATGCGGCGCGACACGGCGCCGGTGACACGCACATTCGTGACAGATCCTCGTGGACGCGTGCCCAGAGCGCAGGGATTGTTGGAATCGCGCCACTTCCACGCTCGAAAATCCGAAGCGTGCGTGTGTAGGACGCACCGGTCCGGCGCGGATCCCGGGGCGCCCCCGGCCCCTTTCAGACCTTCGGCAGCTCCTGGAGGTCGCTCTGGGCAGGGGCGAACAGGTCGCCCAGGCGCTCGACGCGTTCGACGACCTCACGAATCGTCCAGCGGTCGGGGCGCAAGTCCGGGTCGTCGAGTTCGTCCCAGGTGATGGGCGTGGAGACGGGCGCGCCAGGTGCCGGTCGGACGGCGTAGGGCGCCACGAGCGTCTTGATCGAGGCGTTCTGGGTGTAGTCGAGGCGGGCGCGGCCCTTGCGTGCTTCCTTGGCCCACTCCCACGAGATCAGCTCCGGGACCGTGGCGCCAACGGCCCGTGAGACCCGTTCCACCCAGGCGCTGGTGGCCTCGAAGTCGTACTTCGGCTCGATCGGGATCCAGATCTGGATGCCGCGCTTGCCGGTGGTCTTGGGGTAACCGCGGACCTTGAGATGCGCCAGGGCCGTGCGGTAGAGCCGGGCAAGGACCAGGGTCTCGTCCCACGTGGTCTTCTCGCCGGGGTCGATATCGATGTAGGCGAACGTGGGGCGCCACGGGTTCGGGAGACGTCCGGTCCAGGCGTGGATCTCGAAGCTGGCCTGGTTGCCGAGCCAGCACAGGGCGGCCGCGCGATCGGCGATGAGATGGTCGTTGGCGGTGCGGTCCGCACGACCGTTCACGCCGGTCTCGTGCCAGCGGGTGAGCCATTTCGGCGAGGTGTCGGGCAGGTTCTTCTGCCAGAACCCAGGTTCGGCGGCACCGTTCGGGAAGCGCTGAAGGTTGAGCGGCCGATCCGCGGTGTGGCGCAGCATCGTGGGGGCGATCCGGGCGAAGTAGCGGACGAGTTCGCGCTTCGTGATGGGCTTCGCGGCCTCGCCGGTGGCGCCCGCCTTCGGTGCGAACAGCAGCTTGTCGAGGTTCGTGAGCTTGAGTTCGTCGCCACCCACGCGCCAGGTCCCTTCCTTGCCGAGCGCCTCGAGCGCGGCGAGTTCGGCCGGGGAGACGCGCCACGAGGTGGGGATCTCGGCCGGGCGAGCGGTGTCGGCGCGCGCGGCACCGGCACGGGTTGCGGTCGGGGCACCGGCCGCTTTCGTCGGTTTCGTCGGCATCTCGGGCGCCTCCTGTTCCGCGGCACGGACCGCGGTCGTGGTGGCGACCGCCGTCTCGCGGACCACGGCGAGCGGGTCGCGGTCGGGCTCCAGCCCCTTGTACGACGACTGTCGGACCATCCCGTCGCGTGACCAGCCACCCAGTTCTGCACGGATCACCAGCTCGGGTCGGACCCAGGTGACGCCGCCCAGGTCGCCTCCCCAGCGGCCGCGATAGTCCTTCGACGGCGCAGGGTCGAACGGCGGGTCATCCGTCGCCAGTGGGCGCAAGCGTG
>JBBQLI010000081.1:0-12789 GCA_038327765.1 Candidatus Limnocylindrales bacterium
GATCGTCTTTGTCCCCTGGCCCATCTCCGTCGATGCGGTCAGGATCCGGATCCGGCCGTCGGCCGTCAGTTCGAGCGACACGACGGACGCCAGCCGGACTTCGCCCGATCCGGTGAATCCGGCGCCGTGCCAGGCGAGGGCGAGGCCGATGCCGCTGGCTATCCGCGTCCGTTCGGTCCGTAGTGCCGAGCCCGGGATCGTCCCGGAGCCTGATCGTTCGCTGCGAGCGTGCTCGGTGCGCCGGCGCAGCCGTTCGAATTCGGACGCTTCGGCAGCGCGCTCGAGGACCTCGTCGCCGGCGACGCTCTCGCACAGGATCTGGCCAGTGGGGGTCGTGTCGCCCACGTGATAGACGTTGCGGCGTCGGATCTCCAGCGGCGACAGGCCCAGACGTTCAGCGATCCGGTCGATCTGGATCTCGGCCGCGAACTCCGTCTGTGGCGCTCCGAACCCGCGGAACGCGCCGTTCGGCGGGGTGTTGGTCCGCGTGGCGCGGGCACGGATCCGGACATTCGGGCAGCGGTATGGGCCACCCGCGTGGATGGCACCACGGCTCAGGACCACCGGGGTCAGCGTGCAATAGGCTCCGCCATCCATCACGATCTCGATGTCCTGGGCCACCAGCCGGCCGTCGGCGCTGACCCCGGTGCGGTGACGGACGATCGCAGGGTGGCGCTTGGTCGTCGCCGTGATGTCCTCATGACGGTCGTAGATCATGCGGACCGGGCGAGCGGCACCGAGCGCCAGTAGCGCAGCGTGCAAGGCGATGACCGACGGGAACTCCTCCTTGCCACCGAACCCGCCGCCGGTCTCGGCCTGGATCACCTGGGCCTGCGTGCCGTCGATGCCGAGGCCGCGCTTGAGCGCGGTGTGGACGTAGTACGGGCACTGCAGCGACCCCGTGACCGCCACGCCGCCGTCCTCGCGCGGCACGGCGATCATGGCGTTGTTCTCGATGTACAGCTGTTCCTGGTGGCCCACCCGGTATTCGCCCTCGATGACGAGGTGGGCGGTCGCCAGCGCGGCCTCGACCTCGCCGGTCTCGATGGTGTAGGCCGCGAACTGCGTCTCCGAGGTGAGCGGATCGAAGACGGCGGGGAGCGACTGCGTCCGGGCCGTCAATGCCCGACGAGCGGCACGCAACGTGGCCCGGTCGGGTGCGGCCACGAGGGCCAGCGGTTCCGCGTGATGCTGGATCTCCCCGCCGATCGGGACGAGGATGGGCTGGTCAGCCTTGATCGAACTCACGACGTTGTCGCCCGGGATGTCGGCAGCAGTCACGACGACGACCGTCGACCAGTCGAACGACGGGTTGCGATCGAGCGACACGAACCTCGCGTGCGCGTCGCGCGAACGGATCGTGGCACCGAACCACGCGCCCGGCACGACCAGGTCGTCGGTGTAGAGGGCGGTTCCGGTCAGCTTGGCCGGGCCCTCGCGACGGGGCGGCGGGGCCGTGCGGGCGCGACCACGGACGATGCTTCCGGGCGGCACGACCACAGGTCCGGGCGGGTCGATCCGGGACGTCATCGGTGCGGGCGGTGATCGCCGGGACGGCGCGACATACGGGTGCGGACCCTCCTCAGTACGGGAGCGTACCATCGGGGACGAGGGGCGGCGGAACTTCGCACCGTTCTCGACCAGACCTCACCGGATGGCCCTCCGCGTTGCGGAGCGGCACCGAGAAATGGTCCTGGGGGACGGTCAGGGAGTCCCCGTATCCAGCGGGCCACGTATAGTCGGTTGCCCTGGCCCGTTCATCCATCATCCCTCATCTCAAGTTCCAGGAGCGCATCACCGGACCATGGATCTTTCTCAGGGCACCCTTGTCGCCATCCTCGCGGCGGTCCTTATCGCCGATGTCCTCGTCGTCGTCGTCGCCCTCGCCTGGACCCAGTTCCAGAAGCGTCGGCAGCGCGCGGCGTGGTCGACGCCGTCGTCCGTGACCCCGAACCTGATCACCGCAGACCCACGTTCCGGTGCCGTCATGGGTGGCGGGGCCGTCGGTGGCGGCATCCTCGCCATGGGCAACGGCGGTCCTTTCGCCATGGGCAACGGCGGACCTTCCGCCATGGGCAGCGGGATCAACGGGCGTGGAGCCGTGCAGGCCACATCGACCCCGGTCCCGGCATCCACTGATCCGAACGTCGACCTGCTGACCGGCCTGCTGATGCAGAGCGCGTGGACACGGGTCGTCACCGACGAGGAGGCGCGGATCCGCCGCTACCATCGGCCGGCCACGATCGTGGTCATCGAGGTCGAGGGGCTTGCCCGGCTGGCCACCCGGCTGGGGCCGAGCGCGGTCGACCGGATCATCCCGGCCATCGCCGACACGATCCGCCGCGGCGCCCGCGAGTCCGATCATGTCGCGCGGCTGTCCTCCGGCCGGTTCGCGGTGCTCCTGCCCGAGACTGACGACGTGCTCGCCATCAACTACATCGAACGCGTGCGACGCGCCTGCGACCTGTGGCTCGAATCCGGCGCGGTGGCGCTGCGCCTGGCGATCGGCTGGGCCACGTCGACGACGGACGGGTCGCTCGTGGATGCCGAGGCACTCGCCACGGACCGCATGTACACCGAGCTTCGGCGGGCAGCCCGCACCTCTGGGTCGGCCGGTCCGAGCGCGACCACGGCCGACGCCGGTGGCTTCGAGCCCGAGCGCGCGTTCGGGTCGTAGGTCCCGCCAAAGGGAGCTAGGTCTCCATCCCGTCTGGTCCGGCGGTGCCGATCGAGCCACGATACGAAGAACGGCCGATCCCCACGAGAGGGACCGGCCGTTCGCCTGTGAGGCGGAGGCGTGCTCCGTGGGCACGAACCCGCAGGACTACAGCTGGGCGATACCCTCTGGCGCGCGGCCGTCGACCCGGCCGACGGCCTCTACCGCGGACCCCTGCCGGATCCGACCCGGAAGCGCCAGCGCCACCACGGCCCCGACGGCCACGAAGACCGCCCCCGCGATGACGGCCGGCTGAAGCCCGTCGACGAATGCCGTCGGCGAGGCATACGAGCCGTTCGCGGAGAAGACACTGGCAAGGACCGCCACACCGAACACGCCGCCGATCTCGCGGATCGTGTTCGAGGCACCAGACGCCTGGCCTTCCTCGATCGGATCGACCGCGGACAGGACCACGTTCGCGATCGGGGCGAAGAACAGGCCCATCCCGATGCCCGCCATCACGAAGCCCGGCACCAGCCGGACGTATTCGACGGTCGGGGTCGCGACCGCGGCGATCCACACGAGCCCGGCAGTCAGCAGGACCATCCCGGCGAACAGGATCGGGCGACCGCCGATGCGCCCGGCGAGGACGCCGGCGATCGGAGCGACGAACGCGGGCATCGCGGTCCACGGGAGCGTCCGCAGGCCTGACTGGAACGGGCTGAGGCCCTGGACCACCTGGAAGAACTGGACGAGCAGGAAGACGGAGCCGAAGACCCCGAAGTACATCAGGAAGGAGAGGACATTCGCCGCCGTGAAGGCGCGACTGCGGAAGAACCGCAGCGGCAGCATCGGCGAGGCGGTCCGACCCTCCCATGCCACGAACAGTGCGAGGAGCACGGCCCCGACCGCCAGGATGCCGATGATCCGCGGGTCGGTCCAGCCATATTCGTTGCCATGGATCACGCCCCATACAAGGGCGAGCAGGCCACCGCTGGCAAGCCCCAGACCGGGAAGGTCGAGGGCGCCGTCGGGTCCGCGGGACTCCTGGAGCCGCGCGACGGACATCGCCACGGCGACGATCCCGATCGGCACGTTGAGCCAGAAGATCCAGTGCCAGTCGAGACCTTCCGCGATGGCGCCACCGACGAGTGGGCCGATCGCGATGGCCAGACCGGCGATGCCACCCCACGCCCCGAGGGCAAGGGCACGACGCTCGGCCGGGACCGCGCCCGACAGGATGGTGAGACTCAACGGCGTGACGATCGCGCCGCCGATGCCCTGGACGGCCCGGGCGACGATGAGCAGACCGCTCGATGGCGCCAGGGCAGCCGCTGCGGACCCTGCCGTGAAGACGATAAGACCGATGATGAACAGCCGTCGTCGGCCGTAGCGGTCACCGAGCGCCGCGCCGGTCAGCAAAAGGACGGCGAACGTCAGGGTGTAGGCATTGACCATCCATTCGAGGTCAGCGAGTGACGACCCGAGGTCCTTGCGGATGACCGGGAGGGCGGTCGTGACGACGAGGTTGTCGAGCGCAACCATGAACAGGGCGATCGAGGTGATGGCGAAGGTCCAGGCGGTGGACCGGCGAGTAGACATCTGCGTGGTGCTCACTTCCTTGGGTGCGATCGTTGCAAGTTAGTAGTCACTAAGTTGCGGCGCCAAAAAAGGGGGACGCGCATCTCACTGCTCAGCGGCCAACCTCCCGAGTGCAGCGAAGGAGAAGTCGCCGGCTTCGACCAATGCAGGTCCGATGGCCGCAGCGGTGTTCATGAGCATCCCGGCGGCGAACCACATCTCCAGGTCGGCATCGCCTGCGCCCGAGAGCGACTTCACCGACCGGTAGAGCTGGAGGAACTCGTCGCCGACGGCGGTGCGGATCTCCGGATCCCCGCATGACGCGTATGCCTGGAGCTGGCAGAGGAGCAGCTCGCGGTCGGCGAGGAGTGCGCAATACGCCTCGCCCATCGCCATGAGCACGTGTTTGGCGGAGGGATCGACCGCGATCGCGGCCCGCCCGACCGTCTCGAAGGTGAGCCGCGTCCGACGGAACCCGTGGCGGATCGCCGCGATGAACAGGTCCTTCTTCGTGCCGTACAGCTGGAACAGGTACGGCTGACTCACCCCGGCTCGCCGCGCGATCGCGTCGGTCGATGTGCCGGCGAACCCGGTGACCGCGAACTCGGTCATGGCGGCGGCGACGATGACATCGCGTCGTTCATCGGCAGTCAGGCGGGTGCTCGACGTTCGCGGGGAGCGGACGGTGCTGGAGGTCATGGCGCGTAACTTAGTAGTGACTAAGTCAGATGTCAAGCCGCACGCTCGACCTCATCGTCCGAGGGCGAACCACAGCAGCGAGAGCACGACGACCACCGCGAAGACGACCCTCCAGCGATCCGACAGCGGACCCGATCGGAGCGCCGGCCCCCACAGGGTCACGAGTCCGAGCGCAGCGAACGCGCTGACCGGCAGGATCGCGCGACGCGTCGCGATGATGCAGGTGACCGCGACGATCAGTGTCCCCGCGAGGCACAGGATCGCCCCGGGGCGGCCGAGGCGCCTGCCGAGGAGCCGGTACGAACCGAAGAGGACGTACAACAGCATGCTCATGGCGGCATCGTATCGGGCGAGTCGTGCACCAACGTCCGCCCGTCCCGGCGTCGCGGATCGACGATCAATCGACGCCGAGCCGGATCCCTCGCCCGGGTGTGGCCCCGGTATGGGTGCCGTCGGCGATGACCGGCACGCCGTTGACCAGCACATGGTCGATGCCATCGGGAAAACGACGCGGTTCGTCATAGGTGGCGTTCGACCGGACGGTCGCAGGGTCGAAGACCACGATGTCGGCGAGCATCCCGTCGCGCAACAGGCCGCGGTCGCGCAGGCCCAGGCGTGTCGCAGCGGCCCCGGTCATCTTGCGGATCGCCTCCTCGAGGGTCAGCAGCGCCTCGTCGCGCACGAACTGCCCGAGGATCCGCGGGAAGGAGCCGTACGTTCGCGGCGCCGGCTTGCGCCCGATGAACGTGCTATCCGTGCCGACCATCCCGTGTGGATGGGCCACGAACGGGCGCAGCGTCTTCGACCACGGGCCACTGGCGACCTGGCTCACGCCCAGGTCCTCGGCCAGCAACAGGTCGCACATCGTGTCGACCACATCACGGCCCGTCTCGGCCATGACGTCCGCGAGCGTGCGGCTCTCCCAGCGCAGCAGATCGCGTCGCCGGAACCCACCGAGCCTGATGTCCGCCCAGCTGCCCGGCCCCGAGACCGGGACGCCGCGCGCCGCGATATCGGTCCTGATGCGGTCACGTGCGGCACGGTCCGCCAGTCGTTCCTTGAGCCTGGCCGGACCGCCAGCCTGGATCCACTGCGGCATCTGGATGAGCAGGCGCGTGCTGGACCACTCGGACGGATAGGTGTCGAAGGTCACGTCGAGACCATCGGCGCGCGCATCGTCGACCAGGGCGATCTGGGCCTCCGCCGAGCCCGGGTACGTCTCGCGGTGATAGAAGTGCGTGAGATGGGCCGGCGCTCCGGATCGCCGCCCGATCTCGATCGCCTCGCGGAACGGGTCCAGGAACCGGTCGCCGAGCGCGTACCGGACGTGGCTGTGATAGATGCCGCCGGCACGGCCGGCCTCCTCGGCGAGCGCCACCAGTTCGTCGGTGTCGGCGTACGAGCCGGGCGGGTAGTCCAGACCCGTGGAGAGTCCGACGGCACCCTCGGCCATCGCTTCGCGCAGGATCCCGCGCATCCGGTCGATGGCGGCGGCGTCCGCGGGAAGCGCGTCCCAGCCGAGCGCGGCGATCCGCAGCGTGGAGTTGCCGACCAGCGTCGCGATGTTGACCGAGACGGAGCGGTCGTAGGCGCGGAGGTAGCTCGCGACCGTATCCCAGTCGAACCCGCGGCCGCCGCGAAAGCCGTCCGGCTCGATGAACAACGGGCCGTCAAGACCGCCGTCGAGCTCCACGAATGACTCGAGGTCCTCGCGTCGGAAGAAGGGCGCGAATCCGTTGCCATCCACGCCGACCACCTCGGTCGTGACGCCCTGGCGCACCTTGGGCTCGTGACGCGGTTCCTCGAAGATCACCAGACCGCCGTGGCTGTGCAGGTCGATGAACCCGGGCGCCACGACCTTCCCGGTCGCATCGATCCGGCGGCGGATGTAGCGAGGCTCCGGTTCGTCGGCGGCCAGGAGCCGCAGCCGCTCCCCGTTGATCGCGACGCTCCCCGGCCGGCCGGGCGCGCCGGTCCCGTCGACGAGCGTCCCGCCGCTGATCAGGAGGTCGGCATGTTCGGCCATCCCCGGACCCTAGCCGATGGGCCGGGCCGCCGTCAGCCCAGTCGGGCGAGTGCGGCGCCGACGAACGCCTCGAGGCGGGACCGTGCCTCGGCCGGCGCGACATGTGGCCACGGACCGGTCCACCGATCGAGGGCATCGCCGCCGCGCCAGTCGAGGATCCCGAGCGCCATCTCGATATCCCACGAGGGGTCGCCCGGCTCGAGCGCGTCCGCCGCCGCGACGCCATCGAGGATCGCCAGATTGACCCGAAGATGGCCAAGGTCGACCCCCGCGGGCCCGATGCAGGCATTGACCCAGTCCACCACGCCCGAGACGGCATGCCCGGACCACAGCAGGTTGCCCGGATGCAGGTCGCGGTGAAGGAACACGGCCGGACCGACCGGTCGAGCGGTCCCGGTCTGGATCACGGCCCGCTCCCACGCGACCACGTCGCGCCACCACGCCGGCCGTCGCAGGACCTGCCCTTCGTGGTAGCCGCGGTAGGACCATGGCGCGAGCGACCCGGGATCGATCTTGTGGATGAGCTCGAGCATGGCCCCGATCGCACCAAGATCCGGCGGATCGACCAGGAACCGGCCTGGGACCCGGGTCATGAGCACCGCCGCGGGATCCTCCTGGCTGGCCGCCACGAGACCGGGCGCCGGCACCGGCGAATCCTCGAGCGCGGCCAGCGCCGCGACCTCCCGTTCGATCGCGTCGGGCTCAAGGTCGAGGAAGCCGCGCGCCGCGTACCAGCGCAGGACCAGCTGCTGCTCGCCCGCTCGGAGGCCGATGACCTCGCTGGTCCGTGCCCGCGGCAGCCGCTGGATCCCGTCGATCGGTTCGTCACCGACCTGGTCCTGCGCCCACGCGAGCAGCTCCACCGGCAGGCGTCTCACCCGCGCGTCCCCGGGCCTTCGAGCCTCCGGCCGCGGACCCACGCGGCCCGGACCATGTCCGGGTGCGACCGGTACATGAGCCGGCTCATGAGGTCCTGAGGGTCGTCATCGCCGGCCCCCGGGACCGACGCCACGAACGACGGGTCGACCGCGATCAGGTCAGCCTCCTTGCCGACCTCCACCGATCCGATGAGGTCGCCAAGACCCAGGACCCGCGCGCCGCCGAGCGTCCCGAGGCGCAGCCAGTCGAGCGGCGTCAGGGCGGGACCGGCGCCCTTCCCCGCGACGTCGAGCGCGTTCTTCGCATAGGCCCCCACGCGCATGCCCGTGAAGATCGAGAGGTCGGGACCGGCCGCCACGTCCGATCCAAGGCCCACCGCGAGACCGGCCTCCAGGTAGCGGCCGAGCGGCATGACCCCCGAGGCAAGGAACAGGTTCGACGCCGGGCAATGCGCGACCCGCGTCCCGGTCGCGACCAGTCGATCCAGCTCCCGGTCGGACAGATAGATGGCGTGCGCAAGGACCGTTCGCTCGCCGAGGCCGCCGGCTCGGTCGTAGACATCCACGTAGTCGCGGGCTTCCGGAAAGAGCCGGGCGACTTCAGCCACCTCGGCGCGATCCTCGGAGAGATGGGTCTGCCAGTAGGCGCCGGTCGATCGCGCGAGATCCGCGGACTCGCGCAGCAGATCGGCGGTGCTCGACACCGCGAAGCGCGGCGTGACGGCGTAACGCAGCCGTCCGGCATCGCGACCGTGCCAGCGAGCGATGAGGTCGGCCGATTCGCGCAGGCTGCGCTCCAGGATCGTGCCGGGGTCGATGGTCGTGTCGTAGGTGATCCGATCCATCATCACCTTGCCGACGATCGCCCGGATCCCATGCGCCTCCGCGGCCCGGAACGTGGCGTCGAGGCTGGCCTCGTAGACCGCGCCATAGACCAGCGCGGTCGTGGTCCCGGCTGCGGCAAAGGCCCGCCAGGCGAGCGGTGCCATCCGGGTCGCCTCGGCTTCGTCGAACCCGCGCTCCAGCGGGAAGATGTACCGGTCGAGCCAGGTCAGCAGGTCCAGCCCTGCGCCGAGACCCGCGTTGGGCAACTGCGGCAGGTGCGCGTGCAGGTCGACCATGCCGGGCATGAGCACCCAGGGTCGACGATCGATCCGGGCGGCGGGTTCGGCGATGGTCTCCGGCAGGTCGGTCGCAGCCCCGGCGAACGCGATCCGACCGTCCGCGTCGACGATGACCAGGCCATCGCCTTCGTAGCGCGTTCCGCCGGCGTCCAGCGGGGTCAGCAGGCGCGCGCGGATCGAGAAGGGCGGTGCGGTGGGGATGTCCACGGGCGACAGGCTACCCGACCGGGACTGCGCCGGGACGCCGGCGCGCGGACGAGCCCCTAGCGCTTCTTCCCGCGGACTTCGACCAGGTGGGCGGTCCACTCAGACCCGCCGCGATCGATGGTGGCGGAGCTGCCGTGCCAGCCGCACGTGCACGTGATCGTCTGGTCGCGGTGCTTGTACTCGTCGATGACGTGCTTGAAGGGCTCAGCGACGGGGACGGCGGGCTTCAGAGGCGGGCGACTGTTCAACGGGGACTCCTGCACGTCGACGAACCGGGCACGCAACGCGTGTGGGGGATGGATAAGGATACTCCAGTGCGTCCGGGCCCGCGGGCGACCCGGTGTTCCATGGCGCCGATCGGGTCGCCGTTGGGAGCGTCGCGCGTCGCGGTCAGCCGCCGGCGGGGAGCAGGCCGGTCTGCAACACATCGTTGACCGTGATCGGGTTGGGCACCAGTTTCAGGTCCGTCATGTAGGCGATCGACTTCGTCCAGCTCTCCGGGTCGAGCGAGCCGAGTCCCTTGGCCACCTGGATCGGCCCCGACCATGCATCGATCGTCGCGCCAAGGATCGCCGTCTGGGCGTCCCTGGCGGTCGCGAGGTCCGGGACGACGCTGATCGACGCATCCAGCCCGGCGCCCGGCGTCGTCTGGATCTCCTTCATCGCCTTGAGTGTCGCCGCCACGAACGCAGCCACGGCGTCGTGTTTCGCGGCCAGGGTCGACACGCTGGAGATCAGGCCGGGCCCCGGCAGCGGCAGGAAGGCGTCGACAGTCAGGACCGTGGTCGGGACGCCGGCCAGCTTGAGCTGGACGGGCTCGTTGTTGTCGAACCCGGTGGCGGCATCCACGGCGCCTGACGCCACCGCGGCGCCCTGGCCGAAGTCCGGGTACTCGACGATCGTGAGGTCGGCCGGCGTCAGCCCGACCGACTTCAGGAGCGCCTGGAGCATGATCCAGGATGATCCGTACTTGCCCGGGATGCCCAGCTTCTTGCCCTTCAGGTCGGCCGCGGTGCCGATCCCCGACGACGCCTTCGTGAACACGATCGAGGGGAACTTCCCATAGAGGGTGGCCACGTACCGGACCGGGATGCCCTGGCTGACAGCCGGGATGACGCTGGTGCCGTCGGCGATCCCCACATCGATCGCACCCTGCCCGACCAGCGTGATGAGATCCGGGTCGATCTTGTTCTGGAAGGTGACATCAAGGCCAGCCGCGGCGTAGGAGCCGTTGACCTGGGCGAGATAGAACGCCGCGAACTGGACGCTCGGGATGTAGCCGAGGCCCACGACGAGCTTCGTGGCCGGCCCCGCCGGGGTGGCCTGCGCCGTGGCGACCGGCGTCCCCGATGCCGCGACGGTCGCGGAGGGGGCTGCGCTGGGGAGCGCCGTTGGCGGGCCGCTGGACGTCCCGCTCGGACCGCAGGCGGCCACAAGGGCGATCACCGCCAATGCGGCGAACAGGTGACGGGGACGCGACGACATCTGAACCTCCGGATCGGGCTTGATGGTCATCGGGCGCCGACCACGCGGCGTTCGACGACCACGACGACGAGATACAGGGCGATCCCCAGCAGGGCGATCGTCAGCAGCGTGGCGAACATGAGCGGGATGTCGAAGAGGGACCCCCGGGCGAGGTTGATGAGGACGCCCAGGCCCCGGTCGGAGCCGGCCCACTCGCCGACGATGGCGCCGACGACGGCGAGCGTGACCCCGACCCGCAGCCCGCCCATGATCGAGGGCAGGGCGCCCGGGATCTCCAGGGTCGTGAGGACCTGGCGACGGGTGGCACGCAGGGCACGGCCCAGCTCCAGGAGCCCGGCATCCACCGAGCGGATCCCGACCATCGTGGACACGGCGACCGGGAAGAAGACGATCAGCGAGCAGATGACGACCTTGCTGAGGAGCCCTGGGAACCACAGCGCGAGCAATGGAGCGAGGGCCAGGATCGGCGTCGCCTGGGCGGCGACCAGATATGGCGACAGGACCCGTTCGACGATGGCGCTCCGGGCCAGGGCGTAGCCGGCAGCCACGCCGATGCTTCCGCCGATCGCGAACCCTAGGAGGACCTCGAGCAGCGTCGTGGCAAGGTGCGGCTCGATCGTGCCGTCCAGCCAGGCCGTCACGAAGCGCGTCCCGACAGCCTCGGGAGGAGGAAGGATGAAGACGGGCAGGCCGCCGATGACCACGATCGCCTTCCAGACGAGCAGGAAGAGCGCGAAGACCACGATGATCGGGACGATCGTCGAGCGGTTCACAGGGCGAGCTCCAGGTGCGACCGGATCGCGGCGGCCGCCCGGGCGCCCGACGGGCTGCCCATCGCCTCGAGCGTCCGCGGCCGAGTCGACGGGACCGAGATATCGGCGACCACCCGACCGGGTCGTGGCGACAGCACGATGACCCGATCCGCGACCAGGACGGCCTCCTCGATGCTGTGCGTGACCATCACGATCGTCGTCCTGGCACGCTCCCCGAGCCGCAGCAGCTCCAGGTCGAACCGTTCGCGGGTCAAGGCATCCAGGGCGCTGAACGGTTCATCGAGCAGGAGCACCTCCGGTCGAAGGGCGAGCGAACGTGCCAACGCGACGCGCTGCCTGGTCCCGCCCGAGAGCGTGGAGGGCCTCGCGTCGAGCGCCGAGGGATCCAGCCGAACCAGCTCGACGAGATCGGCGAGGCGGGCCGCCCGGCGCTCCGCGGTCCAGCCGGCCAGTTCCAGGGGATAGGTGATATTGGCGGCACTGCTTCGCCACGGCAGCAGACGTGGCTCCTGGAAGACCAGGCCGACCCGCGGATCGGGACCGTGGAGCGTCGCCCCGTCCAGTTCGATCGTGCCGCGGTGCGCGGGGAGGAGCCCGGCGATGGCGCGCAGCAGGGTCGACTTGCCACACCCGTTCGGCCCGATCAGCGCCACGATGCCCCCGCCGGCCACCGCAAGGTCGATGCCGTCGAGCGCCGCCAGCTGACCACCATCCCGCGTCGCGAACGCGACGGCGACATCGGTGAGTCGCAAGGCGCCGCTCATGCCGGCGATCCGTACCCGTCCAGCCGCCGCAGGATCGGGGCGGTGGCCGGGTAGAGCGCGAGATAGGCCTCGAAGAGCCGATCGTAGGTCTCGGCGAACTCGCGGCGCGGTTCGATGACCCGCTCGACCCGGGTCATGCCCGCGATCGCCGACGGAAGGCCGTCGTAGAAGCCCGTCCCGACCGCGGCCAGGATCGCCGCGCCAAGCACGGCGGTCTCGAGGACGGCCGGGACGATGACCCGGAACCCGGTGACATCGGCCTTGATCGCATTCCAGGTCGCGCTTCGCGCGGGACCGCCGCAGACGCGCATCGCCGTGACCGTCACGCCGGCCGCCTGCATCGGGCTGGCGACGTGACGGATGGCCAGGGCCGAAGCCTCGAGGATGGCCCGCGCCAGGTGCCCGCGTCCGTGGGCCAGGCTCAGACCGGCGATCACGCCGCGCGCCTGCGGGTCCCACAGCGGTGAGCGTTCGCCAGCCAGGTACGGGAGGAAGACCAGGCCGTTCGCGCCTGGCGGGGTGGTGGCCGCCTCTGCGATGAGGGCCTCGATGGTGATGGCGCCACCCAGGATGCCGTCGCGGTACCAGTCGAGCGC
>JBBQLI010000082.1:0-12742 GCA_038327765.1 Candidatus Limnocylindrales bacterium
GACGAGCCTGACGTCGTGCTCGGTCAGGTGCTCTTCCGCGTCGTTCGATGCGCCGATCGCCACGACATCCTCGTCGCGGAGGCGGAGCTCGTCGATCGTGCGCAGCCCCAGGTGATCCAGGCCGCAGACGATGACGTGGGCGGTAGTCGGCATGACCGGCAGTCTACGGGCGACGGCGCCCGCGATGGCGCGGATCGCGACCGCTGGGGTATCATCCCGGACTCGCGGGCCCGTAGCTCAATGGCAGAGCAGCTGACTCTTAATCAGCGGGTTGACAGTTCAAGTCTGTCCGGGCTCACCACTCACTCCGAACGTTCAAAGCGCCCCGTCAGTGACCCTGGCGGGGCGTCTTGATGCTGGGTGGGGTGGGCCCGCCCGTCGCTATGGCCGGGTGCGTGACGCGGGTGAGCTGACCGGATCGGCATACCTGGCCGCGTCACGAGGCGCATCATCGGCGCGTCGCAGGGTCACTGGCAGTCGCCTAGCAGAGGATCATCGATGCGCAACGTGCTGTTCGTCGTCGTCATGGCCGTCTTCCTCGTCGGGTGCGGAAGTCAGGCTCCGACCCTCCATCCCACGGCCGGTCCGACGTCGACTCCCGCCTCGCCCACCTCGTCCGACGGGACCCCGACCGATTCAGCGACGCCCAGCGATTCGGCCGAGCCCACCGACACCCCTGAGCCCACCGACACGCCGCCCCCCACCCCCAAGCCGACGGCCAAGCCGATCGCGTTCTGCAAGGTCTCGCAGCTTGCCGCTCGAGTGACCGCGTGGTCCGGCGCTGCCGGCCATCAGATCGCCACCGTGACCCTCAAGAACACCTCGGCCACGAAATGCACGGTGCAGGGCATCCCGGAAGTCGAACTGGTCGACGCGCACGGTGTGATCCTCATCGACTCCCAGACGAAGGGGGCCAGCGGCTTGCCCCACATCCCGGCCGGGGCCACCGCGTTCCACCTGGGCCACAACGGGTACGTCACGACGCTGGTCAACACGGACAACTACTGCGGTGCCGCGCCGGCGTACCCCACGACGATCGCTTTCGTGCTGCCGAAGGACGCGGGTCGCATCGTGGCGAACCCGGGCCCCGGCGGGACCACACCCCCGTGCAACGGCTCGGCCGGTTCGCCCGGATCGATCGAGATGCAGCCCTGGCACGGTTGATCCCGCGCCGGTAACGCGAAAAGACCGGAGTGGGGAGCTCCGGTCTCGTCGCGTGGGAGAGGCTGAGGGTCAGCGGTCGCGCTTCGCAGCGAACCGGGTGAAGGAGACGACGGCTGCCATCATGGCGGCCATCCCGATGAGTGCCAGGGGCAGGGCCGGGTTCGAGGGGCCGGATCCGCTGTTCGTGGCAATGCTGGTGTCGGTCGGTGGGAGCGTCGGACCACCGGTCTCGACGAGGACCTGGCCGGTCGGTTGCGGAGTTGCGCTGGGAGCGTCGCTCGGGGCCGTGCTGGGGGCCGTGCTGGGATCTTCGCTCGGCGCGGTGCTCGGCTCGTCGCTCGGTGCCGTGGTCGGCTCTTCGCTCGGCGCGTCGCTCGGCGCGGTGCTCGGCTCTTCGCTCGGCGCGGTGCTGGGCTGCTCGCTTGGCGCCGTGCTGGGCTCTTCGCTCGGCGCGGTGCTCGGCGCGTCGCTCGGCGCGGTGCTTGGCTGCTCGCACGCCTTGCCACCGTTGGAGTAGGCGATCAGACCGCTCGGGGTGACGGTACCCGGGTAATGCGGCAGGGCACCGTCGACGCCGTCGAACCGGCTGGACCCCTTGTAGAAGTCCGTCTGGCCATAGCATTCAGGCGCCTTGACCGACAACGTGCCCGTTCGGGTGTTGTCATCGAGGGTGATGGAATCGTGATCGATGAGCGCCTGTGTCCCGCTGGTCGGCCAGGTCGGCCCATCCGTGCTGTAGGCATTGAGGCTGAAGGCCTGCGAGCAGCCTTCGGGCAGCTCCTTGACGGTCACGGTGACCGAGGTCATGAACGCCGGGTTGGCGCCGGCCGCGACGCTGTATGTGAACGACGCGCTATCGCAGCCGTCGAGCTTGGGGCTCGCCGCGACGCTGGTCGCCGACGAGAGGAGCAGGATGCTGGCCGCGGCCAGGACGCCGGATGCGGTCCGGAACCGACTGAAGGATGCCGTGGTGGATCGCGGTGTTCGAAGCGACATGGTCGATGTTCCCCATCTGCGGATGAATGCGTTCCCCGATGGGATCTGTCTGATCCCAGTCGAAATGACCTCTGCATCCTGTATCTGGCCCCCGTACCCGTCCAGTACCTCCGGATGCCCACAGAACCGCCCGATTCCCACCGGACCTGACCGCACTGCGCACGAAGTCGGTGCGCTGGAGCACCGGGAGGGCCAGGACCTTCGGAGGGAACGCGACACCCGGGGGCGAGGCGCTCCGCGGTCCGGATCGGGCGGCGGGATGCTACCCTGCGGAGGTCCTTTCATGGCCCGTCCCGTGAGGCTGGCGTACCGGTCCCGAGAGGCCGGCAGAGGAGGCTCCGATGACCACGCACGCCCCCGCCCACCACGCCGATCCGGCTGGTGGGTCGATGATGTCCGCTGTCGCGTGATCACCCCACCGCCCCCTCGCCCAAGCGCCGTCGTCGACCCTCGCGTCGGCGACCTCGGTCCGGCGTTGCTTGCCCTGGAGGACGGGACGATCTTCCCGGGCGTCGCGTTCGGTGCAGGCGTGGCCTCCGGAGGCGACCTCGTCGTGAACACCAGTCAGACCGGATACCAGGAGGTCTGCACCGACCCCTCGTACGCGGGCCAGGTCGTGGTGATGACCTATCCGCTCATCGGCAACTACGGCCGCCTCATCGACGATGACCAGTCGATCCGTCCGTGGCTGCGCGCCCTGGTCGTCGCCAATGCCACCGCGGCTGTCCTCGATGACGCCCGGCAGCTGGCCTCGCTCCTGCGCGAGAACGGCATCCCGGCGATCGCCGGCATCGATACCCGGGCGCTCGCCCGGCACCTCCGCGCGAATGGCTGTCTCCGGGGCATCGTGACCGCGCCCGGGGAAGTCGATCGCGAGGCTGCCCAGGCCGCGGCCCGCGCCGTCCAGCGCTGGGAGGACCAGGATTTCGTGGGCCAGGTCTCGCCACCGACCATCACGGAGGTCGGGTCACCGGGCGAGACGGGTCCGCGGATCGCGATCGTGGACCTCGGGCTCAAGAACAATATCGTCCGCTCGATGCGCTTCCGGGGTGCTCGCGTCCGTGTCTTTCCGCATACCGCCTCCGCGGTCGAGGTGCTCTCCGCCGATATCGACGGGGTGATCCTGTCGCCCGGTCCCGGCGATCCCGCGCGGCTCGAGGCGCAGGTGGCGCTGGCGCGCGCGGTCATCGCCGACGGCCGCCCACTCCTGGGGATCTGCCTCGGTCATCAGATCGTGGCGCGCGCAGCGGGCGCGGACACCACGCGGCTGCGCTTCGGTCATCACGGCGCCAACCATCCGGTCCAGGACCTGGAGATGGGGCTGGTGCAGGTGACGGCCCAGAACCATGAGGTCCAGGTGGTGGGATCGTCGGTCCCCGCCGGCTCCGGGTTCCACGTGAGCCAGGTCAACCTCAACGATGGATCGGTGGAGGGTCTGCGCCATCGCGAGCTGCCGATCGAGACGGTCCAGTACCACCCGGAGGGCGCGCCCGGCCCGCTTGATGCCCTGGCCGTGTTCGACCGGTTCGTGGCCGCGGTCCAGCGGACATCCGGCCGCAGCGGCGCCTGAACGGGTGTCCACCGCACGCATCGCGTAGGCTGACCCGCGATGGCCACCCCGTCCGCACCGCCACCGAAGGACGCCACGCCTGCGACCCGCCCTCGACGCACGGACGCACCCCCCAGGGGCGGGATCCGGCAGCCGGCCGCGGTCGCCGCCGCCCGCATCACCTCGGGTCTGACCCGCCTTGCCCGCCATCGCGGGACGGCGCTTCCGGGGTTCGTCGCCGAACGCGTGTGGCCCGCCACCTTTGCCTCGCTGGCAAGCCAGTTGCGTTCGTCGGCGCTGGTGGTCGGCACGAATGGCAAGACGACCACCGCGGACCTGATCGCCGCGATCCTCCGGGGCGCTCATGGCCGACCGATCGCCAACCGCTCGGGTTCGAACATGCGCCAGGGCATCGTGACGACCCTCGTGCGCGCCTCCGACCTGCGCGGACGGTTGCGGCTGGCCGGGGGCGAGGCCCGCGACGCGGTCTTCGAGGTGGACGAGCTTGCCCTCGAGCAGATCCTCCCGGAACTCGGTCGCACCGTCATCGTCGCCACGAACCTCTTCCGGGACCAGCTCGATCGGTACGGGGAGGCGGACTCGATCGTGGACCGCTGGGCTGCCGCGCTGCCCACGGCGGCCGACGGGAGCCTGCTGGTCTACTGCGCGGACGACCCGCGCCTGGCGATGCTCGCGGCGGAGTCGACGCTGCCGACGCTGACCTTCGGGCTCGCCGGACCGCCATCCGGCCGGGACTCGGGACCGGAGTCCGCGGGCATGGCCGCCGACCCGGTCGCCTGTCGGGTCTGCGGCCGACAGCTGGAGTACGAGTGGCGGAGCGTCGGCCATCTCGGGGCGTTCGCGTGCCCGGAAGGACACATCCGCCGCCTCGCCCCGGACGTCACGGTGGAGGTCCTGACGCCCGCGACCCGTGCCGACGAGCCGAGCGCGACCATCCCGCGGGCCAGCCTGCGTATCAGCGACGGCGTCGAGACGGTCATCGCGCGGCCATCGCTGCCCGGTCTCACGAATGCCTACAACGTCGCGGCGGCGCTGACCGCGGCCAGGGCCCTTGGCCACGACCTGGCCAGCAGCGCGGCGGCGATCGACGGGTCCGTGGCGCCGTTCGGTCGCTTCGAATGGATGGAGATCGAGGGACGGCGCCTGATCCTCGTCCTGGTGAAGAACACGATCAGCCTGGCCGAGACCTCGCATCTGATCCCGCTCGTCCAGCCCGACCTCGTCCTGCTCGCGCTGAACGACGCTCCCGCCGATGGCCGCGACGTCTCCTGGATCTGGGATGCACCGATCGTGGAGCTGGTGGCCGGTCGTACGGTGGTGCTGTGCGGGAGCCGTGCCGACGACCTGCAGCTTCGACTCAAGTACGACGCTGCCGTCGTCGCCCGGCCGCCGCGATCCGTCGAGGCCGCGGGCTCGCTCGCTGCAGGACTGGATCGCGCGGTGGCCGGTACGCGACCCGGACAGACGATCCTGGCCGGCGCCACCTACACCGCGATGATGGGGCTCCGGACCATCGCCCAGCGACGGGGCGTGGCCCCACCACCGCCGCACTGATGGCGGGTATCTGATGGCGACGCCGCGGCGGATCCGCATCGTGCACCTGTTCCCGGACCTCCTCCGGTTCTATGGCGATGGCGGCAATGTCGGCACGCTGACGCGCCGGGCGACCGCCCGCTCGATCGAGGTGGAGGTGCTGCCGGTCCCGGTGGGCACGGAGCGGCTTCCAGCGGCGGACCTCATCTTCGTGGGCGGTGGCCAGGACCGCGAGCAGGTGACCGTCGCCCATGAGCTCGAGCGTCTTGGTCCCCAGGTCCGCGACCAGGTCGCCGATGGCGCGGCACTCCTCGGGGTCTGCGGCGGCTACCAGAACCTCGGCATCTCGTACCGCACATCGCTGGGCGCCGAGCTCCCGTGCCCCGGTCTCCTGCCGGTCACCACGGACGGCAGCGCCGGCAGCCGGCGGCTCGTGGGGTCGGTCCTGGCCGAGGTGGATGCGGCGCTGTTCCGAGACGCCGCCGGCGACGCCGGGCCTTCGCCGGCCATCGACCGGTCGGTCATCGGCTTCGAGAACCACGCCGGCCGAACAGAGCTCGAACCAGGTGCGCGACCCTTCGCCCGCATCGAGATCGGCCATGGCAACAACGACCGCGACGGGGGCGAGGGCGTCCTGCTGCTGCCGGGCGAAGGCGGTCTGCGCGGTCTCCGGATCGGGACCTATCTGCACGGTCCGCTGCTGCCGCGCAACCCGCCCATCGCCGATGCCCTGATCGCGGCCGCGCTGGCGCGCGGCGGTCGGTCGCCCGAGCTGGCGCCGCTCGACGACGACCTGGATCGGGCGGCCCACGATGCGGCATGCGCAAGACTGCGCGCGTCGGTCCGCGCCGACGATCGGTGGCCGGGCTGGGCGCACCGCGTCGTCGACCCCGTTCGGTCCTTGATCGGGTATTGAGGAGCGCCTGCGTGGTACCCTGCGGGCACCCTTAAGACACCGGCCCCGTGAGCCGGTCCACCGGTCCCGAGAGGCCGGGTCAGGAGGTCTTGTCGCCCGTGCCCGCGCCGATCCCAGGTGATCGCCCGCCTGCGTGGCTTCGACCATCCTCCCACCCGCCGGATCCGCAACCGGCCATGTGGCGCGCGTGCGTGAGGCGGGGATCTCGACGATGACCGTCAAGCCCGCCTCCGTCCTCATCCTCGGCTCCGGCCCGGTGGTCATCGGCCAGGCGGCCGAGTTCGACTACGCCGGCACGCAGGCCTGTCGCGCCCTACGCGCCGAGGGCGTGCGCACGATCCTCGTCAACTCGAACCCGGCCACGATCATGACCGACCCATCCGTGGCGGATGCGATCTACCTCGAGCCATTGACCGTCGAGGCGGTCGAGGCGGTCATCGCCAAGGAGAAGCCCGAAGGGCTGCTGGCGGGTCTCGGCGGCCAGACCGCGTTGAACCTTGCGACGGCGCTCGCCGAGGCGGGCGTCTTTGAACGTCACCCGATCCGGCTCCTCGGCACGCCGCTCGAGGCCATTCGCATGGCCGAGGACCGCGAAGCGTTCCGCGACCTGCTCGATCGCCTCGGCCAGCCCTATGCGCCCAGCTGGATCGTCGAGGACGACAAGGCCATCGAGGTCGCGCTGGCGACCATCGGGCTGCCGGCCATCGTCCGGCCGGCGTTCACGCTGGGTGGCACGGGCGGCGGCATCGTGGAGACCGAGCCGGCCTACCGCGAGCGGATCCGCGCCGGTCTGCGGGCCAGCCCGATCCACCAGGTCATGGTCGAGAAATGCCTCGTCGGCTGGCAGGAGATCGAATACGAGGTCATGCGTGATGCAGACGACACGTGCATCGCGGTCTGCTCGATGGAGAACGTCGACCCGCTCGGGGTCCACACCGGCGACTCGATCGTGGTCGCGCCGGTCCAGACGCTGACCGACCAGGTCCACCAGCGACTCCGCAGCGCGGCCCTCGCGATCATCCGGGCGCTCGGCGTCGAAGGTGGCTGCAACGTCCAGTTCGCGCTCTCGCCGGACTCCACGGAATATGCCGTGATCGAGGTCAACCCGCGGGTGAGCCGAAGTTCCGCGCTGGCATCGAAGGCCACCGGCTACCCGATCGCCAGGGTGGCCGCACAGATCGCCGTCGGTCGCCGGCTGGCCGAGATCCCGAACGTCGTCACGGGCACCACCGTCGCGGCCTTCGAACCTGCTCTCGACTACGTGGTGGTGAAGCTTCCGCGCTTCCCGTTCGACAAGTTCCCCGGCGCGGACCGGACGCTCGGGAGCCAGATGAAGGCCACGGGCGAGGTGATGGCCATCGATCGGACCTTCGGGTCTGCGCTCAACAAGGCATTGCGCGGCCTCGAGCAGGCGGGTGTCGGGCCGCTGGCCGAAGATGCGGCCTGGAACCCCACGTTCGACTACCTGGCGGGCGTCTATGCCGGCGACCCCGATGCCGACGAACCCATCCACTGGGTCGACGACGCCGGGCGCGCCTGCGAGTCGACGCGCCACGCCCAGCGCACGGCCGCGCCGATCGTCCTCAAGCGGTTCCTCCAGCCGTCGGATAGCCGGCTGTGGCGGTTGCTCGGTCTCCTGCGGCGCCGGGTGCCGGAAGCCGTCATCGGGGAGGCGACCGGGATCTCATCGTGGTTCCTGGCCGAGATGGGTCGCAACGTCGCGCTCGAACATGAGACGTCGTCGATGGGCACGCGACTGGCGGATCCCGGTGATGGCGAGGCGGCCACGCTCCTGGCCACGGTCAAGCGAGCCGGTTTCGGCGACCGAGAGCTGGCCGGGCTCTCCGGGACCACCTCGGACTCCCTGCGCGCCGCCAGGCTCGCCAATGGGATCGTGCCGGGCTACGCGATGGTCGACACGTGCGCGGCGGAGTTCGCGGCCGAGACGCCGTATTTCTACGCGACGTATGCCGCGTCAGGCTCGGCGCCCGAAGCGCCACCGGTCGAACGGAATGCCGCCCTGGTCATCGGCTCCGGGCCGGTCCGCATCGGGCAGGGGATCGAATTCGACTACTGCGCGGTCCAGGCGTCGGACGCGCTCCGGCGTGCCGGCTGGCGCTCGGTGATGATCAATTCGAACCCCGAAACGGTCTCGACCGACTTCGATGCCTCGTCGCGCCTCTACTTCGAACCGCTGGACCCCGAGAGCGTCCGCAGCGTCATCGATGCGGAGACGCCGCCCGGTGTCGGGCTGTTGCCGGCCGTGGTCGCGTATGGCGGGCAGACACCGCTCAATCTGGCGGCGCCGCTGGCCGCGGGCGGCGTCCCGCTGCTCGGATCCGATCTCGAGGCGATCGACCAGGCCGAGGAACGGGTCCGGTTCTCGGCACTCCTCGACCGACTCGGGATCCCCCAGCCCGAAGGCGGCATGGCCCACAGCATCGAGGAGGCGCTGACCCTCGCCGAGCGCATCGGCTACCCGGTCATCGTCCGTCCCAGCTTCGTCATCGGCGGGCTCGCGATCGACTTCTGCTACTCCCCCGAGGACCTGGCTCGGCAGCTCGCGGCCGCCACGGTCGTCGATCCCGATCGCCCGGTCCGGATCGACCGCTATCTCGAAGGCGTCGAGGTCGACGTCGACGCGATCTCGGACGGAGTCCGGGTGCTTATCCCGGGGCTGCTGGAGCACGTCGAGCGGGCCGGGGTCCACTCCGGTGACTCGGTGGGGATGTTCCCGCCGCAGACCGTGTCCGAAGGCGACCAGGCGCTGATCGTGGCGACGATGGAACGGATCGTGCTGGCGCTGGGCGCGAAGGGTCTGGTCAATGCCCAGTTCATCGTCCGGGAGGACGGCGTCTACCTGATCGAGGTCAATCCGCGCGCGAGCCGGACCGTGCCGTTCCTCTCCAAGGTCACGGGTGTCCCGATGGTGGAGCTGGCGGTCCGCATCTCGCTGGGTGCGACGCTCCCCGAGATGGGCTGGGAGGGCGGTCTGCTCCCGGAGCCGGACTTCATCGCGGTGAAGGCGCCGGCCTTCTCGACCGCCAAGCTGCGCGGCGTGGACCCGTCGGTGGGTCCCGGGATGCAGTCGACCGGCGAGGTCATCGGGATCCACACGGATCTGCACGTCGCGCTGGCGAAGGCGTTGCTGGGTGCCGCGCTCGTGCCGCCGCGACCAGGTGCGGGCGGCGCCCTGGCCCTCCTCTCGATCGCCGACCGGGACAAGGGGACGTTGGCGCGCCTCGCCGCGGCACTGACGATCGCCGGCTACCGGCTGGCGGCGACACCGGGCACCCGGGCGGCGCTGGCGGCCGCCGGCTACGCGGCTGAACCGGTCGCCAAACTCGGCGAAGCCGCCGATCCGTCCATCCATGAGGTGGCGATCCTCGACTTGATCGCTGGAGGCACGGTCCGCCTCGTCGTCAACACCCCGACGCCTCGCTCCGGCGCCGTCCGTGACGCGGCCGAGATTCGTCTTGCTGCCACGGCGGAGGGCATCCTGTGCCTGACCGCGATGGAGACGGCCGTGGCTGCGGCCGAGGCGCTGGACCCCGCGATCGCCGAGCGCCTGTCCGAGGTCCGCTCGCTCACGGAATGGGTGCCGAGCTCGGCGAGGCCGGCCGGTTCGGGTGGCCCGGTGGCGGTCGGACCGGGACCGGCGGGATCAGTGGGGGAGCGCGTGACCGCCTAGCCCCGCCGACTCCGGGATCGTCGCGAGCGTCGGTGCTGTCGCCGACTCCGGGATCGTCGCGAGCGTCGGTGCTGTCGGCCGATCGGTCGCCGCCGCGGGTGCCTGGACGACCAACGCCTGCCCCAGCGACCACAGGGTCAGCGTCGTGAGCGCGACCATCACGATCGCGAGCGGGATCTCGCGCTGGCGCAGCGTCCGGGCCACCGCACCGCGCGGTGGGTGGGCCGCGGCCATCGCGTGTCCAGCCCACGCCCCCAGCATGTGTCCACCGACAACTGCGGCAAGCTGCAGCGTCCACACGAGACCAGGCGGGATCCACGCTCCGCTCGCCTCGTAGAACGCGGTCCCGAACAGGTTCCATCCGCGCTGGAACGGGTCGCTGATGGCGATGACGATGTCCTGCCCATTGATCAGCAGGTACGTCAGGTAGTGGGCGATCAGGTAGCCGACAGCGATCGGCAGCAGACCGCCCCCCGTCGCCACGATCCCGACGACGCGCGTCAGACCGAGCGCGGCCGCGACCAGGATGCCCAGCCACCCGAACAGGAGCAGCGTCATCACGGCCAGACCCGGCGCACCGAAGATCTCGAAGAAGACCTGGGTCTGGGACAGGCCGTCGAACAGGATCGAGCCGATCCCAAGACCGACAAGGGCGACTTCTGCGATGGTCCAGTCAGCCTCGAGCAGACCGCTGGCGAACGTCCGGCGGCGGACCTGGCCGTCGTCATCGACCAGTTCGTACGCCGCCAGTCGACCGAGAAGCCGGAACCAGACCGTGAAGGTCTCGCCATTCGATCGCCATTCGTCGCGCCCGAACTGGACCATCATCGCGAGCGTGAACGCGGTGTACCCGACGAGGACCACGAACAGGGTCGACGGGCCTCCGGCAAGGACGAGTTCGAGCCAGACGAACCCGGCGAAGCCGATCACTGCCGGCCAGCGGCCGAGGACGGCTGGGTAATCAGCGGGGATCCACGGCGTGATGCCGAGGCGTCGGATGATGGCGGCGCCGACATCGTAGAGGCCGGAGAACGGGTCGAGGAAATGCCACGCGGGTCCCATGACCGCCGAAACGAGTGCCATCCCGAACCAGCCGTAGACCCACAGGAAGAGCGGGGCGACCGACCCAGTACTGGACCCGCCGAGGATGCCCTGGGCGACGATCCAGGCCCAGGCGAGGAGTCCGAGGAGTCGCAGCCCGGCACGGATGGCCGCCGGCGGTCTGTGCGCGATGGCCATGATCGCCGGCGGGACGGCCCTGATGTCTCGTCCCAGCACGAACACGAACGACAGAGCGACCGTCATCGCGGCACCGGCAAGGTAGACGGCGAGCGGCAGGCGACTCGTGTAGGTCGCACTCAGCTGGTGTCCAAGGACCGCGGCCGGGAGCGCTGCCGACAGTGTCAGCCAGGCGGCCGCGATGGGGACAGCCCGGCCGACACGGCCGCCCAGGCTCCGGATCGTCATCGGGTGCCGCTGGACCGGCCGCGCCGGCTGAACCAGGTCGCAGCCCCGCCCACGATCGCGACGGCCGCCACGATGGGCAGCAGCACATCGGCGCCGGAGCCCGGCGTGGTCACGGTTCCCGGGGTCGGCGCGGCGGTCGGCCCTGTCGTCGCTGCGGCGGTCGTGGGCGCGGCGGTCGAGTTCGCGCTGGTCGGCCTGGCGGTCGTCGAACCGGTCGTCGGGTTCGCGCTCGGGCTGGCCGTCGCGTTCACGACGGTGAACGTCCACGTGGTGCGATCGATGTCGCCGTCCGCGGCGGACCTCGTCGTCGACTGGACGGTGTAGACGCCGGGCGAAAGCGACGGGACGGGCACGATCGCCATCCGGAGGTCGTTCGCCGGGTCCACTCCGCCCGTCGCCACCTCGGTCCCGGATGGATCGACCAGCCTGAGCGAGCTGCCGCTCACCGCCATCGGCTCCGAATATGTGGCACTGATCTCGACCGGGCTCCCCACTTGGGTCGCGCCGTCGATCGGCGTCGCGCTCTGGAGTTCGGCATGGGCATCCACGGCCGCGGGCAGGACGAAGAGGAGGAGGGACGCGGCCAGGCCGAGCCGTCCGAGGTGCCCGCGGCCGATCTGACCCATCATGGCCCCGAGTCTACGGGCAACGACGATGACCCGCCGCAGAGCGGCCCAGGAGCGTTCGTGAAGATCGAATACGCGGCGGGGATGCCGTCCGGCTACCAAGCGGGCGTGTGCAACATCGGGCCCGCGGAGATCGCACGGCGTCGCAGGGGGGCCGTGGTCGCGCTTGGGATCGCCGCGGTCGTTGCCATCGCGCTCGTTGCGTTCCACCTGCCGGACATCAGCCGGGTCGTCGTCTTCGTACCGCTGGCCGGCGGGATCGTCAGTTTCGAGCAGGCGCGACGCCACTTTTGTGCTGGGTTCGCCCTGGCGGGGATCAGGAACTTCGGGAGACTCGGCACGGTCGAACAGGTGGTCGACCCGAGCGCGGTCGCGGCCGATCGGCGCTCGGCCTCGATCATGGTCGCGTATTCGGCGGCGATCGCCGCAGTGGTGACGATCGTGTTCATGGCGCTGCCGATCTAGGCGCCCGGGTCTCGCGGACGTTGCGCGAACGTGGCGCCGCGGGAATGTGACGCCGCGCGCGAACGTGGCGCCGCGCGGGAGTCACGCTCCTGGCGTCTCCGCCCGCCTGACGCCTCCCCCCGTTCCGACACCGCCCGTCCCGACACCGCCCTTCCCACACCGCCCTTCCCACACCGCCCGTTCCGACACCGCCCGTTCCGACACCGCCATAACCACGTCCAGGGGAACGTTGGGCGCGCTCCATGCCCCGATGTCGAAGAATCTGGGGCGTAACGGGAGCCGCGGACCAGATCTGATGCACGAGGTCGCACGGC
>JBBQLI010000083.1:0-12658 GCA_038327765.1 Candidatus Limnocylindrales bacterium
CCTCTTTGCCACTGTTGGACTCGTAGCTCCTGGGGCATTCGACGCCGCCATGGGCCCATCGATGGCGGGCATGGGTTCGATGATGAGCGACCTGGTTCGGACGGCGTTCCAGAACGCGGTCCAGTCCGCACTTGTCGTGGCCCTCGTTGTCGCCGCCGTGGCGGCCATCGTGATCAGCGTGGCCCTGTCCGCTCGTCTCTCGGGCCCGATCATCAGCCTCGCCACCGCGAGCCGACGGATCGCCGACGGCCACTACGCGGAGCGTGTCCCAGTCACGTCATCGGACGAGATCGGCGATCTCGCGGAGTCGTTCAACCGCATGGCCACTTCACTCGAGTCCACTGAACGCCGGCGGTTGCAGCTCGTCGGTGATGTGGCTCACGAGCTCCGCACACCGCTCACGACCCTCGACGGCTATCTCGAGGGCCTCGAGGACGGCGTGATCGCTCCGAGCGAGCCGACTTGGAAGCTTCTTCGAGGGGAGACGGCTCGCCTGTCGCGACTCGTCGACGATCTGCAGGAGCTGTGGCGGGCGGAGGCCCGCCAGCTGCCGTTGTCCCTCGCGACGGTGGACGTCTCTGCAGAGCTCCATGGTGTGGCCGAGCGGTTCGATACACAGGCCCTCGAGCACGGGATCGAGCTTCGCGTCGAGACGTCGGACGGACGCCTGGGAGTGGAGGCGGATCGCAGCCGACTCGCCCAGATCATCGACAACTTTGTGAGCAATGCGATCAGGTACTCGCCCGACGGCGGCTCCGTGACGCTCTCGACCGCGATCGATGGCCACGAGGTCATCATCAGCGTCGCCGACGAGGGTCCTGGTCTGACAGAGGACCAGCGAGACCGTGTCTTCGAGCGGTTCTACCGGGTCGATCCGTCGCGCTCCCGCGCCCTCGGCGGATCCGGGATCGGGCTCGCCATCTCACGCGCTCTCGCAGAGGCGATGGGCGGACGGACCTGGGCTGAAAGCGAGGGACCAGGTCACGGTTCGACCTTCCGCGTCGCATTGAAGCGGACCCTCTGACGCGGCTTCATGGGACGATCAGAGCCTTGGGCCGCCAGCCTCCTCATCGATCCAACGCTCGGGGTCCTCTTCGAAGGTCTCGGCGCAGGCTGACTCGCAGAAGTAGTACGACGCCCCTTCGTGTTCGACGACGACGGACCCGTGCGTGTCGATCGTCATGCCGCAAACGGGATCCGTCACGAGTGTCTTGGTGCTCGCCATTCCTATGCCTCCATATCTGGCTGGATAGGTCCCGCCCTCGCGGATCGCTCGCAGCGGGACGCTTCACCACGAGTCTGCGCGGGCAGGCTGAGCGTGGCCTGATGGGAGCCCGAGCGCCAGCTGAGGATTCGGCCGGGGTCTTGACGGAATCTTGACGGTCGCAGGCACGGCGCCTTCAGGTCGCGGCCTCAAGGTTCGTGTTGTCAGCACGAAGCACGACATCGAACCGACGGAGGCGACGAGATGATGAGCGGGACCGGATGGGCCTTGGGCCCTGGCGGCTGGCTCTGGATGATCCTCGAGGTCGCGGTCGGCGTCGGGGTCGTCGTTGCCATCGTCTGGCTCGTGACGAATGCCCTCGCAGGGCGCCAGCGCTCGGCAAGCCATGGCGTGGCCGAGATCCTCAAGGCACGCCTCGCTCGTGGCGAGATCACCGAAGCCGAGTACGAGCAGGCCCGACGCCTGGTCGGCATCAACTGAACGCCGCAAGCAGCGGCGAAGGAGCGACAGATGAACGCGAAGCGCATCAATCTTCTGGCTGGAACGATCCTCGGAGGCGCCCTCCTGCTTGGGACAGCCGGCGTCGTGGGGGCGCAGAGCCCGAACGGAACGACCTCGCTCTCGACGACCTCAGGGATGGCCGGCTTCATGGGAGCCAGTGGCATGGCCAGAGGCATGCTGGGAGGCGGTCCGGGGATGATGAACGGCGCCGGGATGATGAACGGCATGGACGCCGACCACATCGCCTCGATGCGCAAGGCGATGGGCGCCAATGTGACAAGCGATCCGGCTCTTATGCAGACGATGCATCAGCAGGTGACGCCCAGCCGCTGACCACCCTGGATCCGAATGGCGCCGATCTCCTCGGATCCGCGCCATTTCCGTGTCCGCATGTCTCAGCGAGCACTCATCCATGTCTCAGCCTTCGCCGACAAGGTCGCGAACATGCAACGACACGGCGGAATCATCATGGTCAGCCTCCTGCTCAGCGTCATGCTGGCCGCGTGTGGAAGCGCGACCGCTCCGACGTCGAGCAATAGGGACCCCGTCCCCGTCGCACCAGCTTCCGGTGCGACCCTAGCTTCGGCGTCTCCGGGAGCCGCGATGCAGCGAAGTGAAGGCGGTCAGGTCACCGTGGAGGCCACATGGAGCGGCCCTGCGGCCGGGGCGGTGTTCGAGGTGAAGCTCGACACGCACGCCGTGGAGCTCGACGCCATCGACTTCGCGAATGCTGTCGTGCGAAACGATCGAGGCGAAATGCTGGCCGCGATACCGTGGGCGGCGCCGAAGGGAGGGCACCATCGCGAGGGGCCGCTGACCTTCGGCGGCAACGTCTCGCCCTTCCTGGCGGGGGCGAAGTCGATCGAGCTGGTCCTGATGGGTATCGGCGATATCCCCGAGCGTACCCTTCGTTGGAAGATCGGGCCGTGAGCGCGATTACCCGTCCCGTCGGGTCGACGGCCCAGATCGGACTCCGGTCGGTCGCGGTCGGCGCCGCAGCGGGCACCGCCCTCCTCGCCGCCTATCTCGTCATCATCGGCCTGGCGCAGGGCGTCGGGCATGCATTCGAGCAACTGGCGACCGATGCCTGGTTCATCGCATTGATCGCTGTTGGTTTCGGGACCCAGGTGGCGTTGTTCGCTGAGCTCCGCACGGTCGACCGTCAGCATCGTGCCGGAGCAGCCGTGACGGCCGCCGGGACCGGTGCGAGCGCCGCGGCCATGCTGGCGTGCTGCGCTCATCACGTCGTCGACCTGCTGCCGCTGGTAGGTCTGTCGGCCGCGGCCGTGTTCCTGGATGCCTACAAGACCCCTCTCTTCGCACTGGGAATCGGGATGAGCGCCCTCGGGATCGTCGTGATCGGGCGGCAGCTCCGGCGCGCGCGCCAGGCCTGCGCGGTCATCGACCGGTCCGCCCTGGTCGGACAGCCGGGGTGATCTGGGCAACCCGCGCTCTGCCACGCAACGAAGAGGCCCGACCGGGTAAGGGTCCGGTCGGGCTCTTGCCAGGATCGTGACTGCGGCATCTGAGGCCTGTGCGAGCGCCAGGTGAGTCAGGGCTGAGAAAGCGCAACACTCGCCGAGCGAATTGGTCGCGGCTAGTCCCGCGACCGCTCGAGGCTGCGGCCCCACGACTCACCTCGGTCGGCCCAGCCATCATCAGCGTGGGTCGTGCCGGCTCGCAGAAGTCTCAGACGCGGCTCACCTTCGACTCAGCCGCCAGGATCACGCTTACGGCATGGACGTCATGGGGAAGCTCCGGATCCCGGTCTACGACCTTGGTTGCGGTGGCTCGGGTGCGACGACTGTCGAGCGCCAGCTCGCCGCGACGGACGGAGTCCTGAGCGCCTACGTGAACCCGGCCACCGAGACGGCGTACATCGACTTCGACCCGGCCGAGGCGGACGCATGGTCGATCGTCCGCGCCATCGAACGCGCCGGCTATCAAGCCGGTCGACCGGTCGAGGGGTGAGCCGTGTTGCTCGCCCGCCGAAATCTCCTTCGCTATGGGACGCGCTTTGCGCTGAGCGTCGCACGGGATAGACGAGAGGTGATCACCAGATCGAACGAGGCGGCGGGTCATGGGTGATGACTTCGGCGGCGGGCTGTGGGTCCTCGTCGCGATCAACTCGGTGATCTTCATCGTCTTCGCCGCGAGCTTCTTCCACCCGCGGACCCGACGGGACTGGAGGGTGATGGGCGCCTATTCGGCATTCATCATCGCGCTCTTCACCGAGATGTACGGCTTCCCCCTCACCATCTATCTGCTGTCGGGCTGGCTCGGATCCACCTTCCCGGCATTGGTGCCGACGCACGCCGGCGGCCATCTGCTGAACGACCTGATCGGCTGGCAGGGCGATCCGCACCTCAGCCCATTCCACATGGCCAGCTATGTCGTGATGGGGGCTGGGTTCATCCTGCTCGGCAGAGCCTGGCCCGTGCTCTGGAAGGCCCAGCGCGAGCACTTCCTGGCCACGACAGGACCCTATGGCACGATCCGGCACCCGCAATATCTCGGATTCCTGCTGATCATGGCAGGCTTCCTGCTCCAGTGGCCAACCCTCCTCACCCTGTTGATGTTCCCGGTCCTGATCCTCGCCTACACCCGCCTGGCGATCTCGGAGGAGCGCGAAGTTCGGGCCCAGTTCGAGAACCAGTACGCCGCGTACTCGGCAAGGACACCCCGGTTCATCCCGCGGTTCAGATGGCCCCGGGCTACGCGCCCTGGTGACGCCGGGTCCGGTGTGTGACATCCGACTCGAAAGAAGGCCGTAGCGAAGAGCACGACCCTCGCGGAACGGCTATCTGCCGATGAACGACCGATCCTCGGCACTGGCCGCCGCCGTGGCGATCATCTGGGGCCTGTGTTTCGTGCTTATCCAAGCGTCCCTGCCAAGCGCGGCACCGCTTCTCCTAGCCGGGTTGCGGGCCCTGATCGGCGGAGGCGTTCTCGCCGGCTGGGTCGTGTTCAGACGATCGCCGCGAGGGCCTCGGCGGTCGTCCGGGTCCGCCAGGCGGGACTCGTGGTGGTCGGGTCTGCCGCCGCTACCCCAACTGATCCTCTTGGCCCTTGCGAACGTCACCCTGGCACTCGGAGCGATGTACCTCGCCGCGGGCCAGATCGAGGCAGCGATCGCATCTATCCTCGCCGCCGGACAGCCTCTCGTCTTGGCCGCCGCCGGCTGGGCGTTGTTCGGCGAGCGGTTGTCGGGTCGAAGCGCATTCGGGCTGGTGATCGCAACGGCCGGCGTCATTCTGGTCGCGACGACGAGCTCAGGCACCACAAGTCCGGAAGGTGTAGCCCTCGCGCTCCTCGCCACGCTCGCCCCAGCAGGCGGGACGGTACTCATGCGCCGCCTGGGACCGAGTGTGGATCTCGTCGTCACGACGAGCGGTCAATTCCTCCTGGGCGGTGTCATGCTGCTCGCCATCAGCGCCGCGCTCGAGCCGTGGACCGACTTGACCTGGTCACCGGCGGCCTTCGCCGGCTTGCTCATCCTCGGGGTGCTGGGGACGGGGGTGGCGTATGTCGTCTGGTTCTCCCTCCTGCGCCGGATGTCGCTTGAACGTCTCGGCGCAGCCCTCTTTCTTGTTCCGGTCGTGGGCGTCGTCGCCGGGACGCTGACAGGCGACCGACCCTCAGCCGTTGATCTGGCCGGGATCCTGGCGATGCTTGTCGGGCTCGCGATCGTCTCGCTCCGTCGCACGTCGACACCGAAACGCGTAGTCGAGCCCGCTTGAGTCACCACGAGCGAGCACCCTCGAGACTCAACCGGATCGGCGGGCTGCCTGTCTCTGGGCGACTCGGTTGACCAGAACGGCGATCCCGAGGCCGACGATGGCGACGGCGATGGACGTCTCGGTCCAGAACTGGTCGGGGAAGAGCTGCGTGAGCCGCTCGATCCGCGGGTCGAACGTGAAGTTGCCCTGCGGGAAGACGACGAGATGGAAGGCGAGGAATGCCGCGTCGAAGAAGAAGAGGACGATCACTCCGACAACGATCCCGATGAGGGCCAGCGTGCCCGATCCGCGCGCGATCGCTCGCCACAGCCAACCGCCGCGCCTGCTGGCTACTACCAGCGCGACCAGGAATAACGTCGAGACGCCAAAGAAGATCGTGAATGGCACAACGACGTTGTGCACGTCGACCATGTGGGCACGCTCCGCGACGTCGAGGACTGGCTGCCCGTTCACCGTGACCGCGAATTCGGGCGGTCCGAAGAAGAGGTCGGCGAGGATGGAGCGGGTGATGGCGTGAACCTCGTCGATTGTGTATCCGGTGGCGGCCGGGACGCCTGAACGCTCCTGTTCGAATTCGATCCAGACCGGGTTGAAGACCAGGGCAATGGCGAGCCCTGTGACTGCGATGACCACCGCACCGCCGGCAAGAACGCTACGAATCGTCGTCAGTCCACGTCGGGCCGAGATCGCCATCCCCGGCTCTAGTGGGTCAGTCGCCGTCGCGGCGCGGTCGGGTGGGTCAACTTGCGCCGTACCGCCGGATCCCTTCGAGCTTGGTGCGCTTGAGCAGCAGAGCATTGACCGCGACCAGGAACGAGCTGCCAGCCATGCTGATCGCCGCGATCTCCGGCCGGAGGATGAGCCCGAACGCCGGGTAGAAGAGGCCCATGGCGATGGGGAAGGCGACCGCGTTGTAGCCGACCGCCCAAACCAGGTTCTGGCGCATCTTCCGGACGGTTGCCCGGCTGAGCGCGATGGCGCCAAGAACGTCGACCGGGTCGCTCTTCATGAGGACCACATCCGCGGTCTCGACGGCCACGTCGGTCCCGGCGCCGATCGCGATCCCGACGTCGGCCTGGGCCAGCGCCGGCGCGTCGTTGATCCCATCGCCAACCATCGCCACGAGCTTGCCTGTGGCCTGGAGCTCCTTGACCCTGTCGGCCTTCTGGCCCGGCAGGACTTCGGCGAAGACGGTGTCGAGCCCAAGCTCGGCCGCGATGCGATCCGCGGTCGCCTGATTGTCGCCGGTGAGCATCGCGACCTGGATGCCGAGGTTGTGGAGGCGCTGGATCGTTTCCTTCGCGCTCGGACGGACCGCGTCGGCGATAGCGATCAGACCCCCCGCCTTGCCATCGACGGCGACGCGGACGACCGTTCGGCCGGCGCCTTCCAACGCGTCGGCTCGGGCGCCGAGGCCGTCGAAGTCGATCGCGCGATCCCGCATGAGCTTGGCGTTTCCGACGAAGACCGTCCGGCCGTCGACCGTCGCCTCGAGACCGTGACCCGGGATGGCATCGAAGCCGGTCGCGTCGACCAGCTGAAGTTTGCGCTCCTTCGCCGCGTCGACGACGGCCTGGGCGAGCGGATGCTCACTCGAACCCTCCGCCGAAGCCGCGAGCCTCAGGACCTCGTCCTCGCTGACCGTGTTGCCGGCTCCGACCAGCTCGACGACGCGCGGTTGACCGACGGTCAGGGTGCCGGTTTTGTCGAAGATCACGACGCCGATCTTGGAGGCCTGCTCCAGGGCCGTCGCGTTCTTGAAGAGGATCCCGTTCATCGCGCCCAGGCCGGTGCCGACCATGATCGCCGTCGGCGTCGCCAGGCCCAGGGCGTCCGGGCAGGCGATGATCACGACCGTGATGGCCATCGTGAGGGCGAAAACGAATGTCGAGCCGCCGATGGTCAGCCAGCCGAAGAACGTCAGTAGGCCCAGGATGATGGCCGCGGCGACGAGCCATTGGGCCGCTCGGTCCGCGAGTCGCTGGGCCGGCGCCTTCGAGTTCTGGGCCATCTGCACGAGCTCGACGATCTGCGCCAGCGCCGTGTCCGCGCCGACCTTCGTCGCCTTGAAGCGGAATGTGCCGGTCTTGTTGATCGATGCGCCGATGACGTTCGAGCCGACCGTCTTCTCGACCGGCACGCTCTCACCGGTGATCATCGATTCGTCGACGCTCGACGCACCCTCGACGATGACACCGTCGACCGGGACCTTGTCACCGGGTTTGATGAGGATGATGTCGTCGATGACGACCTCGGCCGTTGGGATCTCGATCGGCGCACCGTCGCGGATGACGGTCGCCTTCGGGGGCGTGAGGTCCAGGAGCGCCTTCATCGCGTTCGACGCACCGGCCCTCGCCCGCATCTCCAGCCAGTGGCCGAACAGGACGAATGTCAGCAACACGACGGACGCCTCGTAGAAGACCTCGCCGTCGAACAGGAACGTTGCCGCCACACTGAACAGGTAGCCCGACCCGACCGAGAGCGCCACAAGGACGTTCATGTCCAGCGTCCGGTTGCGGAGGGCCCGCCACGCGCCAACGAAGAACATCTGACCGCTCCACAGAACGGCGGGCGTGGCAAGCAGGAACGCGAGGGTGTCAACGTCCATCCCCAACGGGGTCCCGAGGTGGATGTTGAAGACCTCGGTCGCCAGGGGCGAGTACAGGAAGATCGGGATGGCCAGGATGAACGCGACGATGAAGCGGTTCCGCATGTCGCGGACCATCTCGTCCATGCTCATTCCCGCGCCGTGCCCCATTGCGTGCGCTGTCTGGGCGATCTCGCCCTCAGCGGGCACAGCTGCACCCGGGACCGCTGGCGCGTGGCCCGCGGGGTCGACCGCGTGAGGCGCCGGCATCGAAGCTGCGGTCGGCATAGGCAAATGGTGACCCGCGTGATCGGCGGTAGGGGCCGCTGGCATCGCCGATGCGGCCGGCATCGCCATCTGGTAGGAGGCATGCTGCGCGGGCGCGACGCCGTGCACGACCGTGCTGCCCATGACAGCAGGGCTTTCTCCCAGGCACAAGTGGCACGGCACGACTTCGCCGCCGCACGAGCAGCCGAACCGCTCGATGAGGTTTCGGACGTCGCCCGCGTTCAGAACAGCATCGTCGTATTGGACAGTGACGAACTGCGAGACTGGGTTCGCCTCGACGTCGTTGACGCCGCCCTGCCGGCGCAGGTACTGCTCGAGGGCTGCGGCCGTGCTGGCCCGCAGCAGACCCCCGGCTTCAAAGACTCCACTGATCACTGTTTACTCCGTTCGTGGATGGGTGAACCACATTCTCTTTCTACTACATGCAATGTCGTACAGTACGCCCGAGGCGGGCTCGCCGCCCTAGCGTCTCAACCTGATCTTGGCTCCAGAGACTGAACATGCGATGAGACGAACCTGAGAAGCACCGGCGCCATCCGCGGCGAGCAGACCTCGAGTCTCGAGCCCTCATGTTCTTAGGTTCCGCTCAGCTGGTTCTCAGGTTCACGGGCCACTGTCGGATATCGCGATCCTCCCGCGGGCCGGCCGGTCGCTTACCCCCCAGCGGCCGGCTGACGCCCTCCCTCCCCGGTCTCCTCCCAGGCCGGGTCCGTAGTCGACGGGGCCGGCAGCTGCCGGCCCCGTCAGATTCGTCGGCCACTTCGATTTGCCGCCTGACCGGACCCCGACCCGACGGCGCCATCCCAACAAGATCCGAGGGTTCCGAGATCATGAGCACCGCGTATACGTTCCGAACGACGTTGCAGCTCTCTGTGCACGACGCTCGACGGTTGGTCGAAGCTGCGCTGCGGACGGAAGGCTTCGGCGTCCTGACCGAGATCGACGTCGCCGCAACGCTGAGGGACAAGCTCGGCGTAGAGTCGCGGCCTTACCTCATCCTCGGGGCGTGCAACCCGGCACTGGCGCATCGCGCGCTCGAGGCCGACCCCTCCATCGGCGCACTCCTCCCATGCAATGTGGTCGTCCGGGACACTGATGGCGCTCAGACCGTGGTCGAAGCGATGGATCCGCGGGTGGTGATGGGCCTGGTGGCGAACCCGGCGCTCGAAGCGGTCGCCGCCGAGGCCGACGAACGGCTTCGTCGGGTCATCGAGTCGCTCGGCGCCGGTGCGTGAACTGCGTCAACGCGGCGATCGGGGCTACTCCGTGGTGGCGGCTCACCCGATGCGAGACCACCGCAGCCGAGTACGAGCCGGCGATGCGAGCCCTCGGGTGCGACGGATGAGGGACCGACGACTCTTCTGGCTCGGGGGGCTACTGTTGGCTGCGGGGCTGGCCCTCATCGTCCTCCGGTTGGCGCTGGGCAGCATCGACGAATTCGATCACGGCGCGACAGTCAGTCCTCGGGCGATCGCAAGCCTGGGCCCGGCACCGACCTCGATCCGGCACGCAAGCGTCACCCGGTCGTAAAGAGGCGGTACAGGATCGCGCCAAGCACGACAAACCCGACTAGGAGCAGAAGACTCCCGGCGCGCCAGCTCGCCCGAACGAGGAATGACCGCGCCAGCGGGATGAGGGCGACGGCGACCACCGCGTAGAGGACGTGGAGGCCTTCGCGAGGTCGTTGCCCCGAGGCGAGCATGATCAAGCCTGCGGCAGCCTCAACGACGAGCAACGCGACGACGCCAGCCTGGAACCGCTCGAACCGCGGTCCGCCGGTGCGCCGTCCGGCCCGGAGCACGATCGACCAGGCGATCCCGGCGACGACGCCGGCAACCGCGGCGTATGCGAGAAGGCGATGGATCGCATCCAAGGTCTTGGTCCTTCAGCTTCGAACTACACGGGCGTAGGATGCCAGAACCAACTGACCGTCGAGGCTTGGGAGGACTCTCAGGAAGCCCCCAGACTGCGCTCATCTGGCTCTCAGTCTCCAGTCGTCCACTGGATGTCACGACCATTTGACAACCCGAGCACATCGGTATGTAGAGCAAGGAGTTCCGATATGGCAGGCGGCGCGATCTCCATCCACGGAGGACGCTGGCGCAAGGCTTGGGGCGCGATCGATGACCGCCTCGGTCTCAGCGGCTTGGCATATCCCGTGCCTGCCCACGCCAACAGCATCGGCTACATCCTCGGCGGGATCACGTTCTTCGGATTCCTGATCCTCGCGGCCACTGGGATCTGGCTCGCCCAGTACTACCACCCAACGCCGGCCACCGCCCGCGAGAGCGTCGTCTACATCATGAACGTCGCGCCGTTCGGCGATGTCATTCGCGGGATCCACTTCTGGGTCGCGAATATCGTCATGGCCACCGTGCTGCTTCACATGGGCCGGGTCTACGTGACCGGGTCGTACAAGCGTCCGCGTGAGGCGAACTGGCTCATCGGGCTCGGGCTTCTCGGCGTCACGCTCGGGCTGATCTTCACTGGCACGGTATTGAAATGGGACCAGGAAGGGTACGAGGCGCTCGGCCACAACGTTGAGATCGGCAACTTTCTCGGCGCCTTCGGGTTCTGGTTCTCCGCGGACTTCACGGCAAGCCTGCCGATCATCGGGCGGCTGTACATGGCTCATATCGTCATCCTCCCAGCGCTCGGGACCTTGCTCCTGATCTCGCATTTCCTGCTGGTCAAGCGCCATGGGATCTCGGCGCTGCCCGCTGTGGCGGACGCAGCCGTGGATGGTGGGCCGGCCCCGATCAAGGGCGGCTCAAGCTTCTCCGCGCACCTCGCTCGGATGGCCGGCTTCGGGCTGCTGATGCTCGCAGTCGCCACGGTCCTGGCGGTGATCCTGCCGGCCGGTCTCGGCGAGCGGCCGATCCCGGGTACAGAGACCACGAAGCCGCCCTGGATGTTCCTGCCCTTCTACCCATTCGAGGATTGGTTCGGGCTGCCCGCGCTGCTCTGGGCCCCTGCCATCCTGTTCGGCGTCCTGGCGCTAGTGCCGTTCGTCGATCGGAGCCCGTATCGCTCGCCGGCACGACGCAAGGTCTTCATCGCGATAGGCGCGGTCGTGGCGGTTGCTGCTGTGTTGCTCGTTGCATATGCGCTGGTCACGGCGCCCCAGTCTCATATCGGGAAGATGTGATGGCTGCCCTCCTGTTTCGCGTCACTCTGCTGGCTCTCGGGATGGGCGTCATCGAGATAGGTCTTGGCTCCGCCCTTTTCGAGGGTTCGCTCGTGCACTGGGCGATCGTGCTGCTCGTCGGACTTCCGTTGATCGTTGCCGGCACGGCTGGTTTCATCGGCCCGCTCTTCGGCGAGCCGAAGCAGAAAGGTTCCACCGATGCGTAGATCCCTGCCACTGTCGATCGCATTCGGAATGCTTCTGTCTATGAGCGCCGGCCTCGTCGCGATGGCTCACTCGGGCAGTGGTGAGGCCTCGATCCAGGTCGAGCCCGCGTCGGTCACGGCCGGCGACACGGTCGTCCTTGCTGGCACCGGACTGGAGGCGGACAGCGATCGGGTGCTCGTCCTCGCCGGCGAGGGACTCACGGTCGAGTTCGGAACGGTCAAGACCGATGCAGAGGGGATGTTCTCCAAGGAGCTGACGATCCCGAACCATCTGCCCTCAGGTACCTATGAACTTCGGGCGATCGGGGACGAGACGCTGACCACGCCCCTCGCGGTAACCGCAGCCGCCGGTGCGGCTGCTGTGTCATCTACGAACAACGCCGCTGAGGACGTCGTGGCGCGCCAGCGCACACCGGCCGAGCTCGCCCCGATCGCGGTGCTTGTCGTGATCGCCGTGCTCTTGGGTGGGTGGCTCGTGTGGCGAGCCGAACGCTTCCGAGGTCCCGTCGACGCCTGATCGAGGCGCCACGGCCTGATCGAGGCGCCCCCCGCCTCGCACGACCCATTCGACCGGTCAACGTCGCTCGCGAAGCGACACGCAAACACGCGCCTTCTAAGCGTGCTCTCAGGTACGCCTCACGCAAGGCTCACCGGGTAACCCCAGCCTGACCTCAGCACGCTGGGAGGCTCAGGTCATGAAGGTCATCGCTGGGGTCATTGTCGGATCGCTGGCCATTGGGCTAATACTCGCGGGATTGGTCGCGGCGAGTCGCCAAGCCCCGTCCGGAGGGTCCGCTGGCTCGGCCGAGATCGTGCTCGAGGACATGCGCTTCACGCCGAATCGGATCGATGCGAAGGTCGGCGTGTCGCTCACGGTCCGACTCACGAACCGAGGCACGGAGCGCCACGACCTCAACTTCGAGTCGCTCCACATGCCGGGCCTCGGCGGAGTCGAGTCGATTC
>JBBQLI010000084.1:0-12558 GCA_038327765.1 Candidatus Limnocylindrales bacterium
CTCGATGTCGAGGTTGGCCTTGACCTTGCCGTCGCCGTACTTGCGGATGTCCTTGCTCACCACCTTGTACCCGTGGCGGCGCAGGAAGTCGTGGAAGTTGCGCTGGTTCTCGTTGTCCGGGTCCAGCCCGGTGTAGGCATAGGCGCGGACGAGATCCCGTCCGGCCGACGCAGATTTCAACAGGGTGACGTAGTCGATATCCACGCCGGCGGCCTTGGCCGCATAAAAGATGTTCGCGACGTCAACGAAGACGGCGACGTTCTTGCTCACAGCGACTCCTTGGTCCAGGGATTCGTCCCGCCGGCGCGGTCACGCAGCACAGCGGGAACGTTCATTCAGGTGCGGCGCCCGGCGGAACCCGCCGCGGCCACGGTTCGTTGCAGTCGCGGTCCGGCTTCGCCGAAGCCCATCACTTCGAGGCGGGCACGGGCCGCGTGATCATCCGGACGCGCCGTCTCGACGACGGCGCACCCCTTGTTGCTGGCAGATCGCAGGAGCTCATCGACGAGTGCCTCCGTGATCCGGTCCTGGTCGTGGCTCGGGTCGATGACCAGGAGATCGATCGTGCCGACATAGCCTCCCGAGCTGACCGACGGGCGGAGGGCAAGAACGCCCCCACCGACGACGGCTCGTTGCGACTCGGCGACCACGATGCTGGCCTGCGGCAGGTAGACGAGCTGCCGGAGCAGATCCGCAGCCACGAGACCGCCCTGGTCACGATTCGAACCGAACGCCCCGTCGCTCAACGCGACGAGTCGGTCGATGTCCGTGACACGGGCCGCTCGGACCAGGTATTCCACGCTGGAGATGAACCTCGCAGGGCCGGCGACCGTTCGCCCCCGACCTGGGGCTCGACCCTGATGGGGTCGTACCGGGTTCGCGCTCCCCTCGTCGGCGGCGAGCGATGGGCGCTCGCGACGGGCTGACGGGTGCGGCCGACCGGTATTGCAATCGGGACGCCGGTGGCTAATATACGGCATCGCTTCGGCGGCCACCTGCGCGCCGTCCGGACGAGGCCGATGTCCACCCCCGACATGCACCCAGCCCATCCAGCAGACGCCCCTCCCAGGAGACGTCGCGACGATGCGCACGGAGCTTCCGGAGACCGGGCGTCGTTCTTGCGTTCGGATCGACAGCCGGGTGGTATCGACCGGCGATTTGGAGGAGTTTGGATGAAACTGCACAAGATCAGCGCTCTCGCGGCTATGGGCGTCATCGCTCTTGCTGCGTGCAACGGCGCTGCCTCGAGTTCGGCGCCAGCCGGCAGTGGTGGCGCGACCAAGGGAACGATCCAGATCGCTGTGGAGCTGCCGTTCCAGGGCAGCGAGAAGGCGACCTCGGATCCGATCAAGAACGGCATCCGTCTGGCCGTCAAGCAGGCCGGCGGGACCGCCGGTGGCTACACCGTCACCGTCCCGGACGGCGCGGTGTTCGACGACTCGATCAATGGTGCGCATGACCCGCAGACGGGCGCCAATAACATGACCAAGATCGTGTCCGACACGAACTTCGTCGCCGTGATCGGGCCGGTCAACTCGAGCGTCGGGAAGGCGCAGATCCCGATCTCGAACGAAGGCGGCCTGCTCCAGTGCTCGCCGTCGAACACGAACCCGGACCTGACCCAGGGCGATGCCGCCAAGACGCTCCGGACCAAGCCGAACAACTACATCCGCGTGGTCACCACGGACAACGTCCAGGGGCCGGCGGCCTCGCAGTACATCTACGAGACGTTGAAGAAGTCCTCCGTCTACATCATCGACGACACCGAGACCTTCGGGAAGGGCGTCGCCGATGCGTTCGAGAAGGACTTCAAGGCTCGCGGCGGCACTGTCGTGAAGCACGACGCGGCGCCCAGGACCACGCAGGACTACGTCTCGATCATGACCGCCGCGGCGGCCCTCAAGCCGCAATCGATCTACTTCGGCGGTGTCACCGCCACCGGCGGCGCGCGCATCCTGCTCGCGGCGGCCCAGGTCGGTCTTGGCGACGTCCCGTTCGTCGGGCCTGACGGCATCAATGACGGGTCCGGCGCCACCAAGGACTCGTTCCTGAACCTCGGAGCCGAGAAGGCCAAGAATTCGTACAGCACCCTTGCGGGCGCTGGCACGTTCGATGGGAAGACCAAGTTCGACGCCGACTACAAGGCCGAGTACGGCATCGACGCCACCGGCTACGCCGGTCAGGGCTTCGGTTGCGCACAGGTCGTCCTCGACGCGATCAACCGCGCCGGCGCGACCAACCCCGCTGACATGACAGCACTTCGAGAGGCTGTCCGCGCCGCGGGCACGTCCACGACGAACACGTACAAGACGATCCTCGGTGACATCACGTTCGATGCGAACGGCGATACCAGCCAGAAGATCGTCTCGATCTACTCCTACGACGCGGCCGGCGCAGCCGGCAAGGGCGACTGGAAGTTCGAGACCCAGGTCGACTACGCGAGCAAGTAACCGGAACTGATGTCGAAGCCGGGGTTCCCTACGGGTCCCCGGCTTCGACGCTTCTCTTCGACGCTCCCGACTCTCTGACGTGGGTCCCGTGTCCTCGAGGTCCATGACGTGACGGCGATCGCCTCTCCCGCGTCCACCGCGAGCCCGCTTTCGCGCGCCATTCGCCTCACGGGCATCGGCGTCGCGGCGGTGCTGATCTACGCGATCGTGCTGTGGCGGGCCCTCCTCTTCTCCGGCGAGATGACCGCCGGTCACGACATCGCTACGGGTCTGGGGGCAGTCTTCACCCGGTTCGATGGGACCGGGAACACCTTCCTCGGCGAGGCCATCCAGCAGACCGTCAACGCCCTGTCCATCGGCGCGATCTACGCGCTCATCGCGCTTGGCTACACGATGGTCTACGGCATCCTGGAACTCATCAACTTCGCCCACGGCGACATCTTCATGATCGGCGCATTCCTGTCGGTCGTGTTCCTCGGCGGGATCCTCGGGCAGACCGGCGCGGTCGAGAACATCCCGCTGCTGCTGCTCCTGCTGGTCGGCGCACTGGTCTTCACCATGCCGATCGTCGGCGTGCTCAACATCTTCATCGAGCGTGCCGTCTATCGGCCGCTGCGCAACGCTCCACGCCTCGCGCCCCTGATCACCGCCATCGGTGTCTCGTTCATCTTGCAGAATGTGGCCCTGGTCATCGCCGGCTCGGGCGACCGATCGGCCCCGCAGATCTTCTCGTTGAACTGGCAGATCCCGTTCCTTGGCGCGTCGATCTCCATCCTGTCGATCTTCATCTTCGTGCTCTCGGTGGGCCTGATGCTCGCGCTGCAGACGTTCGTCAGCAGATCGCGTATGGGGCGCGCGATGCGGGCCACCGCGCAGGACCGCGAGGCCTCCGCACTGATGGGCGTCGACCTCAACCAGACCATCGCCCTCACCTTCCTCCTCGGTGGGGCGCTCGCCGCAGCCGCCGGTGTCGTGTGGGGCCTGCGCTTCGGCTATGTCCGCTTCGACCTCGGCTTCAACTCCGGGCTCAAGGCGTTCACCGCCGCAGTCCTCGGAGGGATCGGGAACATCACGGGCGCAGCGATCGGCGGGTTCATCATCGGGTTCATCGAGAACTTCGCGTCAGCGCTCGGCTTCTCGCGCTGGTCGGAGTTCCTCGTCTTCATGATCCTTACCTTCGTGCTGATCTTCAAGCCCACCGGCATCCTCGGCCAGCACTCGGGAGACCGGGCATGAGCGCTGCCACCACGATCAAGTCGATGCGTGCTTCGACGCCATCCCCGAGGGCTCGCCTGAACGACTTCAGCGACCGGCACCGGTCGTTCACGATCCTCATCGGGATGTCGATCTTCACGACCCTGCTGACGATCCTGCCCAAGATCCCGCCGCTCTCCCTGCTACAGAGCGAGGCGCCGTGGCTCGACGCATTCGCGAACGCGGGCGTCTTCGCCCTCCTCGCGATGGGGCTCAACGTGGTGGTGGGGCTGGCTGGCCTCCTGGACCTTGGCTATGCCGCGTTCTTCGCCATCGGCTCCTACACCTACGCCTACTCGAACTCGCCGTTCTCGCACCAGGACCTTCCCTTCCTGCCGATGCTGGTCGTGGGTGCCGCCGTTGCAGCCGTCTTTGGCATCGCGCTCGGGGCGCCGACGCTTCGTCTCCGTGGCGACTACCTCGCGATCATGACCCTTGGCTTCGGCGAGATCGTCCCGATCGTCTTTCTGAATCTCGATCCATGGACGGAGGGCACCAACGGCATCAGCGGCATCCTGCGACCCGAGCCGCTGCCGTTCCTCGGCGCGTTCGGCGCGCTTACGCCCTTCGCGTACTTCGGCCTGATGGCCGGGATCGTGACCATCGCGATGGCCTTGCTCTACCGGTTACAGGATTCGAGGGTGGGTCGTTCGTGGAACGCGGTTCGCGAAGACGAGCTTGCCGCTGCCGCCAACGGGATCAATACGATCACCACGAAGCTCCTCGCCTTCGCGCTGGGAGCCACCACGGCCGGTCTGGCCGGCGTCTTCAACGCCTCGAAGCTGACGATCGTCTCGCCTGATCAGTTCATGTTCACGGTCTCGTTCACGGTCCTTGCGATGGTCATCCTCGGTGGGATGGGGAACATCTGGGGTGTCGCGGCCGGCGCGTTCGTCGTGTACATGATCCAGGCGGTGTTCCTCAAGCAGCTCAACACCGTCAAGGACGCGCTCAATCTGCCAGCGCTCGATCTCGGCCCCATCCACTTCAATCTCGCCGGTATCAATTTCCTCGACTACCAGTACCTGCTCTACGGCGTCGCCCTCGTGCTCATGATGCTCTTCAGACCCGAAGGACTCTTTCCGAGCCAGCGCCGGCGGCGTGAGCTTCATGTGGCCGACGAGCTCCTGCTCGATACCGCGGATGACCCCGGGATCATCGCCGCACTGGATCCGAGTGTCATCGGCTCGATGGGCGAGACGCCGGGCATCGATGAGCTGACCCATCCCGTCGAAGACGAGCCGAGCGGAGACGACCGATGACCGACGTCCTCGATGCGCAACACGTCACGAAGCGCTTCGGTGGTCTGCTTGCGGTCAACAACGTCGATTTCACCATTCCTGAGCATGGGATCGTCAGCCTCATCGGCCCGAACGGGGCCGGCAAGACGACCTTCTTCAACATCATCGCGGGGATCTACGACCCGACCGCCGGCAAGATCGACTTCCGCGGCGAAACCCGCATCGCGCGCTCTCAGCGAGCATGGCTGGAACCCATCTTCTGGCTCATCCCTGCGCTCGTCGCCGCGATCATCACGGCGCTCCTGGCGACCGCCGGGGCGCCGCAGCTCATCGTCATCATGGGGATGTTCCTGACGATCATCGTGCTCCTGGCGGTCCTTCTGGTGGGGGTGGCCCGGCCGCTCTCCTATCAGCGCTTCCTGACCCGATTCGGTGTCTTCCGCAGCTCGCGCCCGAATGACATGGTCGTGGCGGGCCTTGGCAGGACATTCCAGAACATCCGGCTCTTCCCGAACATGACCGCGATGGAGAACGTGCTGGTCGGGATGCATTCGCGGCTGAAGGCCACCTGGGTCGACGCGCTGCTCTCCACTCCGCGGGACCGCCGCGAAGAAGTCGAATCGCGCGTCCGAGGCCGCGAGCTCCTCGCGTTGGTCGGCCTCAAGGGCCGCGACGATGAGCTGGCCAAGAACCTGCCCTACGGCGACCAGCGTCGGCTGGAGATCGCCCGCGCGCTCGCCTCGAACCCGGCCCTGCTCCTGCTCGACGAGCCCACCGCCGGGATGAACCCGAAGGAGACCGCTGAACTGACGAGTCTGATCAGCGACCTGCGCGGGAAGCTGGGACTCACGATCCTGCTGATCGAGCACGACATGCGCGTCGTGATGGGCATCAGCGACCGCGTGACGGTCCTCGACCACGGCGAGAAGATCGCCGAAGGGACACCGGACGAGGTCCGGCGCGATCCGAAGGTCATCGAAGCCTACCTGGGAGCCCCGCCGGTATGACCCTCGCGACGGCTGCGCCACCCAGCTCGCCCACGCCCACCGACGACATCCTCGTCCTCGAGGACGTCAACACCTACTACGGCAACATCCACGCCCTGCAAGGCGTGTCGATGACGGTCGGTCGGGGCGAGATCGTCACGCTCATCGGCGCCAACGGCGCGGGTAAGTCGACGACGCTCAAGACGATCAGCGGCTTGCTCAAGCCACGCCGCGGTGAGGTCCTGTTCGACGGCAAGCGCATCGATGGCGTACCGGCTCATGACATCGTGGGGATGGGTATCTGCCAGTCCCCCGAGGGCCGCCGGATCTTCCCGCGCATGACCGTTCGCGAAAACCTCGAGATGGGCGCATTCCTGCGCACCAAGGGCCCTGAGCTCGCGTCCGACTTCGAGCGGGTCTACACCCTGTTCCCGCGGCTCAAGGAACGCATCGGCCAGAACGGCGGGACGCTGTCGGGCGGCGAGCAGCAGATGCTCGCGATCGGGCGGGCGCTCATGGCACGGCCACGGGTGCTGTTGCTCGACGAGCCCTCGATGGGCCTCGCGCCGATCCTGGTCGAGCAGATCTTCGACATCATCAAGGACATCAACGCGGCCGGGACGACGGTGCTGCTGGTCGAGCAGAATGCCCTGATGGCGCTGGGGATCGCGGTTCGCGGCTACATCCTGCAGACGGGCCAGATCGTGCTGCAGGACAGCGCGGAGAAGCTGATCGTCGACCCGGAGGTCCGGAAGGCCTACCTGGGCGGCTGACCCAGGGGCGTGGGGGTCATCAGCGGATCGTGACCATGGCCGTCCGTCCCATCGCCTCGCTCGTCCTCGCGCGGCTGCGACACCGAGCCGGGCCCACCGTGCTGGCCGTCGCGGCCGTCGCCGCAGCCACGGCGCTCATCGGTGTCGTCGCCGGGATCGCGCTCGTTGCGACGGATGCCACGCTGGCGAGGTCGCTCGCGGGCACGGGGGCGGATCGACCCGTGATGCGGACGTCCACGTTCTCGCCGTCGTCGCGCGATGCAGCCGCCGTGGCGGCGACCGCCGAGTCCGCGCTCAGGGTCCTGTCCGGCCCCTTCGATCCGTCGATCCGCGGTGTCCTCGTCCACGAGTTGCTGGACCTCGACGCACCGGTCTTCGAGCTCATCGTCGCCGTCGACGACCCGGGGCCGTGGACGACCCTGGTGGAGGGGCGTCTCCCCGCCCCGTGCATCGATGGCACGCGCTGCGAGGCGGTCCTCCTGGCAGACGATCCCGGCTCGGTCCCGCTCGCCGTCGCGCATCCGGCAGCCGACCTGCGGTTCACCATCGTCGGCCGCGGCCAGATCGATCGCGGCGTGCCGTTCGGCGACCTCGATCAGCGGGGACCGTACGGCGACGAGCCCGGCGGCGGCCAGTACCAGACCGGTCGGGCGAGTCCGGCCGTCCTCCTCGTCAACCGAAGGGCGGGTCGTGACGCTCGGCACCGACCTCGCGACGCTGGATCGGGATGGCACGGCGGCGTTCCGCGCGGCCCGGATCGGCCTCGTCGACCAGGTCCGCGACCTCGTCCCATTCCTGTCAGCCCTTGAGAACGTCACGCTCGGCATGGCCATCCGGGGCCACCACGGACCGGACGTGCCGATGCTGGCCCTCGCCGCGCTCGATCGCCTGGGCGTGGCCGCCCTCGCGCATCGACAGCCCGAGGGGCTCTCTGCGGGCGAGCGACTTCGGGTCGCCCTGGCCAGGGCCCTGGCGCCACGGCCGGAGCTGCTCGTGCTGGACGAACCGACGGCCGCGCTCGACCGAGCCGGAGCACGCGCCGTCGCCCGGACGCTGGCCGATCTGGACGACGGGACGATCACGATCATCGCCACCACCCACGACCCGATCCTCATCGAGGCGGCGTCGGATCGACTCGATCTGCCGGCCATCGCGGCCCGCCGAGCCACCGAGTGGGTGGATCAGCGGTAGATCGGCTCCCGGGCCATCCGATAGACGGCGCGCGACAGGATCGCCAGGCCCAGCCCGGCGACCCACAGCCCCGGGCCGTTCGTGAAGACCTGCGCCGGCTCGCTGAACTGGAATGCATCGCGCAGGAGCAGGTCCAGGATCCGCCACCCGAGGCCGAACCAGCCGACCACGGTGAGGATCCCGTAGATCAGCGGTCGGTCGATCCCTGTCGGTCGATCGCCGACGGCATAGGGCAGCGTGACGAGGGCCAGTGTGGCGAGGGCGGCCAGGAAGACGAGGATCCCGCTGGCCTCCAGGCCGTTGCCGCTGAGCTGTGTCAGGCCATCGGCGCTGCCGACGCGCCACCACGGCAGGAAGCAGCCCACCACCATCACGATGCCGCCGATCGTGGCCAGCGTGCGGCCGCTCCCCAACGGGCGTCGCTGCATGGTCACCCCGCGTCGTCCTCCGTGAACGGCTCCCCCGCCGCCCCGTACACCTCGGGCCGCAGGACACCGACGTAGCGCAGGTTCCGGTACAGCTCCCCGTAGTCGAGGCCATAGCCGACGACGAACTGGTCCGGGATCGTGAACCCGGTGTAGTCCACCGGGATCTCCACGAGGCGACGCGCCGGCTTGTCAAGCAGCGTGCAGATGCGCAGCGACGCCGGGTTCTTGCCGCGCAGATAACGGATGAGGTAGTTGAGCGTGAGCCCGGTATCGATGATGTCCTCGACGATGAGGACGTCCTCGCCCTCGATGCTCGTGGACAGGTCCTTGAGGATGCGCACGAGGCCGGACGACTCCGTGGCGTTGCCGCCGTACGAGCTGACTTCCATCAGGTCGATGCGCAGGGGACGGTCGATCGCGCGCATGAGGTCGGCCATGAACGGCAGCGACCCCTTCAGGACGCTCACAAGGGTGATGGGACGGTCCGCGTAGTCGGCCGCGATCCGCGCGCCGAGCTCGGCGACCTTGGACGCGATCAGCTCCTCGGCGACCAGGATCTCGCCGATATCGGCGTGCAGGTCGGCGGTTCGTTCAATCATCGGCCGGTCGCCGTCCTCTCGGTGTCGGTGGTGGCCACCGCGGCCGCCAACTGTCGGGCCAGCACGCCGGCCGTGGCCAGCGGCGTCGGAGCCGTGGGCAGGGCGTCCTCGGCGGTGACGCCGGTGGCAGCGACGACATCGTTCGGGTGTCGAGCGAACGCATGCGGAGCCGCGACCTGGCCTAGGGTCCCGGACAGGCCGTCGGCCAGCGCCACCTGACCGTATTTGAGCATGAGGGCCCGGAAGTCGCGCGCATAGAACAGCTTGATGTTGACCGACGGATACAGCTCGCGCAGACGGCGCAACTTGCGATTCTTCTTGCGCACGAGCTTCTGGCGCAGGGTCGTCATCTCGAGGTAGAGGTCGAGCTCCGGGAGGTAGAAATCCGGAGAGAAGCTCTCCACGACCGCCCCATCGAGGTTCCACAGGATCGGGAACGTCTGGGGCTCGTACTCCCAGCGGACCGCATAGAAGTCAAGGATGCGTGCCATCTCCGCCTCGCTGGCGTGGGCGAATGGGATCCGTCGGTCCATCGGCGCTGAGTGTAGCCGAGGTGGGCCGCCGGCGGTTGTGCGCGACCGTCTTGCTCTCGATACCCCCAGGGGGTATCATGCGGACCATGGCTACCACGACGACCTCGAGCCGGGCCGCGGCCGCGGTCGATCCCGCCCACTTCCGCCACAGCTATGCCAAGGACCGCGCCCAGCTGATGCGTCGGCTCTCGCGGATGGAGGGGCAGGTCCGTGGCATCGCCCGGATGATCGAACGCGAGGAGTACTGCGTCGACATCCTGCAGCAGACCGCCGCCCTGCGTGCGGCCGTCGACGCCGTCTCGATCCTCGTCCTGGAGGATCACGTGCAGGGTTGCGTCCGAACGGCCGCCGAACGCGGCGAGGCCGACAAGTACGTGGACGAGGTCATGGACGTGGTCCGCCGCACGCTTGGTCGGCCGGTCCGCTCCGGGTCGCGCACGGGCTGATCCGGCGGCGCGCCACGAGCGCCCCGGTACCATCGGCGCACCGGCCGCACCGCCCGGGGGGTGGTGGCGCGAGCCCGGCGCGGCGACGATCGTCCCGATATGTCTGCCCCTCGTCCCACACGCCTGCCGCCCGCCGTACCCAGCGTGGCTCCGCCCCCGCCGTTCGTCGATCGGCGGCGGACCTTTCGTCGTGAGGCGGACCAGATCGCCCACGAGGAGACGCGCCTGCTCGCCCGGGCGCTCGACATCCTGGCTACCAACGCGCCGCCCGAGGCACGCCTGGCCGGCATCCTCGATCTGCTCGCGGACACGGTCGGCGCTGTCCGCGCGGCCGTCGTCGCCGATGGCACGGACCGGCGGGTCGCGGTGGCCGCCGGCGGACCCGATGACGAGCCGATGGCTCGCGACCTGGCCGTCTGGCTCGATGCGACGGCGCCGCGGAGTCGCGCGCGGCGCGCGGCATCGGGACCTGCCGTGGTCAGCATCGTCACCGGCACGCCGCGACGCAGCATTCGCCCCCTCCCCGCCTACGAACTCCTGGCCATCCCGTCCGCGGGTGACGTCACCCTCGGCTTCGCCTTCACCGAGGCGGTGCCACCCGGGACGCTGGCCGATCGATTGCCGCCAGCGATGGCTCGCCACGCGGCCGTCGCCCTCTCGCTCGTGACCGATGCGATGACGACCGCGCGAGCTCTGACGGAACTGCGCAGCGGCGAGGCTGAACGCGACCGCTTCGTGTCAACGGTCGCCCACGAGCTGCGGACGCCGCTCACCGGCCTGTCCGGCTATCTCGATCTGATCCTGGATGGCCGCGTCGGCGATCCGCAGATCGAGCGCGAGTTCCTCGAGCGGAGTCGAACCATCGTCGGATCGATGGCTGCCCTGGTCGGCGATCTGCTCGAGATGTCGCGCCTGGACGCCGGCTCGATCGCCCTGGACGACACGCCGTTCTCCGTGGCGGAGGCGCTGTCCACCGTTGCCTCCGGCCTGATGCCCATCGCGATGGATCGTCACGTCGATCTGCGCGTGGACGCTCCGCCGCGGATGCGCGCAGCGTCGGGCGACCGCCGACGCGTCGAGCAGATCCTCACCAACCTCGCGGGGAACGCCCTCAAGTTCGGCCGGGCCGACGGCACCGGTGTCGTCGAGCTCGCTGCATCGTTCACGGGCCCGGTCGCACTGCTCATCGTGCGCGACGATGGCGCCGGCATCGAAATCGACGACCAGCCCCGGATCTTCGAGCGGTTCTATCGCATGGTCGGCCATGAGCGGGTGACCGGGACCGGCCTCGGCCTGCCGATCGCCCGCGAGCTCGCGCGCGAGATGCGCGGCGACCTCGACGTCGCGAGCGTGCCGGGAACCGGCTCGGCGTTCGTGCTCGCCCTGCCGACCCCCGGCGCCGCGGTCGATGATGCTGCCGCGATCCGGGCGGCGCTGAGCGGCTCGCTCGCCGCGGAGACCCACCGACTCGAGACCTCCGCCGCAGTGCGCGCCGGTCAGGCGACACGCGAGGAACGCACCAGCCGCGACCGGTCGCCGTCACGTGACGCCGGCCGAGGGGGCTCACGGACTCGAATCCCCGGCCGCTCCATCGTGGCGATTCCCGCCCGACCTTGACCGAACCCTGGGCACACGGCCCCGGGTTATCCACGAATCGCGGCGCGTCCGACGAGTTGGTGGATAAGCCCATTGACGCTCCAGCGACCGACGGGCTACGGTCCGGCTCCCGCACAGGGGCCCACGCTGGGTAACGCGGTCCACGAGGGGCTCGGGGAAACCCGGCCGTGAACCGGACGGATCGCGGAAGACCGGAATCGCCACCCGTGCGAGATGCAGTCGACGCCGGGAGCGGCACCGCGCTTGGGGACGGCACGTGACCAGAGGAGACGTGTCGTGGACCGACCGCGCGAGCCGCTCCCGACGCTCGTCGAGCAGACTCCTGCCCTGCCTGCCGGGTACGACCGCGCCCTGTCGGCGGGCCTGCGGGCGATCGACGTCAGCCTGACGTCGGCCGAGCGTGCCGCGATCGATGGGCATGTCCGCCTGCTGTTGGCCTGGACCGGGTCGATCAACCTCACGGGCGTGCGCGATCCGATCGCTGCTGCCACGGCTCATGTCATCGACAGCCTCACCGGCCTTCCGTGGCTGCGGACCCGGCCCGTTCCCACGCTGCTCGATCTCGGCTCGGGTGGTGGATTCCCCGGGTTGCCACTCGCGGTTGCGCTGCCCGCCACCCGAGTCACGCTGCTGGAAGCGACCGGCAAGAAGGCTCGCTTCCTCGAGGTCGCTGTGCAGGCCACCGGTCTTGCAGACCGAGTCGCCGTGGTGGCGGCTCGGGGGGAGGCACTCGCCCGCGATCGGGCCCAGCGCGGCATGTGGTCGGCGGTCAGCGCGCGGGCTGTCGCCTCGACCGCCGACCTCGTCGAGCTCGCCTTCCCGTTGCTGGCCGATGGGGGCAGCCTGATCGCCTGGAAGCGTGGGGACCTCGCCGCGGAACTTGACTCGGCAGAGCGGGCGATGTCGGCGCTGGGTGGCGGCCGGATCACGGTGCTGCCCGTCGGGACCGGCGTCGTCGGGCTCGAGGCGCACGCCCTGGTGATCGCCACGCGGACGGGACGGCACCCGGTCCCGGATGCGTACCCGCGAGACCCGGGCGC
>JBBQLI010000085.1:0-12426 GCA_038327765.1 Candidatus Limnocylindrales bacterium
CCGCCAGGCCCTTGAGCACCGTACGGCGCGCGACCGGACGGGTCTCGATGGGATCTGCCATGAGCTGTTCCTCCTCGGGACCTGCGACAAAATCCAACAGGTTCACCCAGATTGTCAGCATCTCGGGTTACGCTGTCAAGGTGGTTCGGTACAGGTTAGGTGCACACCATGTTGGGTTCCGTTGACTTTCGACCGGATGCGGGGCAATCTTTCCTGCAGCGATGATAGTGCGAATCGGAGATGGACGCGTGCAGAACGACCGGATGACGCGGGAGATTGGGGCGTGATGCTGGCACGCCAGCGACAGGCGTTCATCCTGGACCGCGTGCGCGAGGACGGCGCGGTCAAGGTGTCGGACCTGGTCCGCGATCTGGGCGTCTCCGACATGACCGTCCGGCGCGATCTGGAGATCCTCGACGACCGCGGGCTGCTCGAAAAGGTCCACGGCGGCGCGACCACGATCGCAGGCAACGCCCTCTTCGAGCCAGGGTTCGCCGCTAAGTCGTCGCTCCAGCAAGCAGAGAAGGACGCGATCGCCGATGCGGCCGCGGCCCTCGTGGAACCGGGCATGGCCATCGCCATCTCGGCCGGCACGACCACCTATGCGCTGGCCCAGCGTCTGGCCGACGTCCCGGGTCTCACGGTCGTCACGAATTCGACGCGGGTGGCGGACATCCTGCACCACGTCGGACCGACCGACCAGACCATCGTCCTCACGGGAGGCGTGCGCACCCCGTCCGAGGCGCTCGTGGGACCGTTCGCGGTGGCCGCGCTGCGGACCATCCACGTGGACCTGGTGTTCGTGGGCGTCCACGGTATGGATCCGCATTCCGGATTCACGTGCCCGAACCTCCTCGAGGCCGAGACGGACCGCGCCCTGATCGAGGCCGGTCGTCGGCTGGTCGTCGTCGCCGACCATTCGAAGTGGGGGGTCATCGGGATCAGCTCGATCGCTCGCCTGGATCAGCCGGACATCCTCATCACGGATTCCGGACTCGATGGGGAGGCGCGCGAGATCCTGGCAGGCAAGGTCCGCCGGCTGATCGTGGTCGAGCCGGCCGTGGCCGTGGAGCGCGTCCCTCGTGCCGTCTGATCCAGCGGCGCGAGACGGGATCCTGCCACCAGGTCTGGACACCGACCCGCACCGCCGCTATGACCCGCTGTCGGACGAGTGGGTGCTGGTGTCAGCGGGACGCACGGCACGACCGTGGCGCGGCGCCGAGGAACCGGAGGTCTCCCAGGAGCGCCCGGCCTACGTCCCCGATTGCTATCTCTGCCCGGGCAATGTCCGGGCGAATGGCAATCGCAACCCGGCCTACGAGAGCACCTTCGTCTTCGACAACGACTTCTCGGCCCTCCGGCCCGACACGTCCGTCGCCGCCATGCACGCTGGTCTCCTTCGAGCAGAGGGCGAACGCGGCGTCTGTCGCGTCGTGTGCTTCTCGCCGCGCCACGATCTGACCCTCGGGCTCATGGCCCCCGACGCCATCGAGCGCGTGATCGATGTCTGGGCGGAGCAGACCGCGGAGCTGGGCAAGGACTATCGCTGGGTCCAGGTCTTCGAGAACAACGGGGCCGCGATGGGTGCCTCGAACCCGCACCCGCACGGTCAGATCTGGGCGGGCACCGCGCTCCCGGTGGATGCCGCGCGCGAGGCGGCCACCCAGCTGGCGCATCACCAGGCGACCGGTCACCGTCTGTTGCTCGACTACGTGACGCAGGAGGCGGACGGACCGCGCGTCGTCGTGGAGAACGACGAGTGGCTCGTGGTGGTGCCGTTCTGGGCGAAATGGCCGTTCGAGACCCTGGTCATCCCAAAGCGACCGGCCGCGCGACTGCCGGATCTTGGTCAGCCGGCTCGCGCGGCACTGGCCCACGCACTCGTCGGCCTGGTGGATCGCTACAACGCGCTGTTCCGCCGCTCGTTCCCCTACTCCATGGGCTGGCACCAGGCGCCGTTCGGCGAGGGTGACGGCGAAGGCTGGCAGGTCCACGCCCATTTCTACCCACCGCTACTCCACGCGAACGTCCGCAAGTTCATGGTCGGCTACGAACTGCTGGCCGAGACGCAGCGTGACCTCACGCCCGAGGAGGCGGCCGAACGTCTTCGCGCGGCGCGGCCTGCCGACCGGGACCGAGCGGCCAGCCTCATCTGACAAGCCGTGAACGCAGACCTGTCTGCGTGCCGGCGAACCTCTCCCGCCGGGTCCGATCGCACCTCCTCCGCGGTCGGGCCCGGCGATCCACTCCCCTGGGTACCGGGTCGAGCCGCGTCGGTGCGGGTCAGCCTGCGCGGAGGGTGCGCCAGCGCCAGGTCATGGTCGCCACGAGTGGCTCGCCCGGTTCCACCACATGGGGATCGGGCTGGTTGACGAAGTCGGGTGGCGCGGTCTGGGGTTCGACGCAGACGGCATGGTCGCGCTGGTCGTAGACGACCCAGTGGTCGCAGCTGGACGACAGGACCAGCTCCACACGACCCGGCCACACCAGGCGCGGATCGGCGTGGACCCCCGTGAAGCAGTCGTCCCACGGACCGGGTGGCTGGGGCACGAGCCGACCCGTCGGCAGGCCTTCGGGGTCGCGCTCGTACATCGCATCCGCCGCGAACGTGAGATCCACCGGCGACGAGCGTGGTGTCGGTGCGACGGCGGTCCCGGCCAGCCAGCGCCGGAACCAGGGGTGCCACCCGATCGAACCGGGCATCCGCTCCTCGGCCTCGAGGGTCAGGCTGACGGTCAGCTGATCGTCGGTCAGCTCGAATCGCTGCACGGCTCGACCTGCATATGGCCAGGTCGGGCCAAGGTCGATGGCGATGGTCGTCTCATCGACGATGTCCCAGGGGCGGTCGTAGCCGGTCCCGTGGATGGCATTGGGCGGCATCGTGAGCGGCAGCTGCTGGTCGCGTCCGTCGAACCGGAACCGCCCGTCCCGGATGCGCCCGGCGAACGGCACCATCGGGTAGCTGCCCCAGGCGATCGGTCCGAATCCCTCGGTCTCGAGGAGCTCATCGCCGGCCACCACGAAGGAGGCGATGCGGCCCCCATCGATCGCGCTGACGACCAGGCGAGCATCGGATGAGGCAAGATCGAGGCCGGTCATCCGACGATGCCGGGGCTGTGTGTGCGATCCCTGGTCACCCGTCCTCCTGTGGTCGCCTCCTGCTCAGGCGCCATCTTGCACGGTGCGTGGGCGACCCGTCGGCCATCGAGCGCGGCGCAGCCTCAGGCCGACGCAGGGGCCAGGACAGCGAGGAGCGCCTCCCAGCCCGACAGATAGGCCTCGACGTCGTCGTCGGTAGCCGGGATCGAGACGACGGGTCCGGCACCGACGATGGCCTCCCAGACGCCGCGATTCGCGAGCCAGACCCGGATGAGCCGGGTCAGGAGGTCGTCCTGGCAGGCGCGTGCCTCGGCCGCGTCGTGGACCGCCCCGGGCTGGAACGTATAGCCGGCGCGCGGCCCGAGGTGATGGATGTGCCATGGCAGCCCGGCTCGGGTCACCGCCGCGCGCATCCCGTCGGCCAGCCGGGCTCCCAGACGCTGGGTGCTCGCGTACGCCTCGGGGGTCAGGATCTCGGTCAGGGTGGCCCGGGCCGCGGCCATGGACAGGGCGCTGCCGAAGAGCGTCCCGCCGGTCGCCACGAGGTTCGAGCGCTCGCCGTCGGGCCCCTTGACCTGGCGGAGGACCTCGGCGATGGCGTCGGTCATCCCCCATGCCGCGAACGGAACGCCACCGGCGATCGACTTCCCGCACGTGACCAGGTCCGGGTCCAGGTGCCACGCGGCCGTCAGCCCGCCCGACCCGACGACCTGCGTGTGGGTCTCATCGATCGCAAGGAGCGTGCCCGTGTCGCGGGTCAGCTGGCGAAGCGTGTCGTGATATCCGTCGTCGGGGAGGATGAGGCCGAAATTGTTGGTCATCGCGGGTTCGCCGAGGACCAGCGCGATATCGCGTCGCTCGAGTGCGCGAGCCAGGGCATCGACGTCGTTGAAGGGCACGAGCACGGTCTGCTCGGTCACCGCCGCCGGGACACCGCGCTCCTCGGGCACCGCGCGGCCCTCGTCATCGAGCTCGACCAGGGACTGGTCGAAGTGGCCGAGGTAGTGGCCGTCGAAGAGGAGGACCTTGTCGCGGCCGGTCACCACGCGCGCGACCCTGATCGCCTCCGTGTTGGCCTGGCTGGCCGAGAGCGTGTATTGCCACTTGGGGAGACCCCAGCGGGCGGCGAGCGCCTCGGACACGACGATGCTGTCTTCGTCGGGGAGGAGGAACTGATGGCCACGAGCCATCCGGTCGCTGACGGCCCGGACCAGCGGTTCCGGCGCGTAACCGCAGAACATCGACATGTCCGCGATGTTGAAGTCGTGGTAGGTGTGGCCGTCGACGTCGGTGAACCTGGCCCCGTGACCCTCCGCCACCCAGGGCGGCTCGTGGTGATAGCTGCCCATGAGCCACGCCATCGGGACGCCGTTCGGCATCGAGCGACGGGCGCGCTCGCGGAGCTCGAGCGAGCGCGGGTGCTCCGCGCGAAACCGCGCATCCTCGACGTTCTTGAGCTGGCGGACGAGGCCGCGTGCGACGGTCGGGGCAGCCCGGTTCGCGGACGTCATCCCTTGTTCGGTGTGACCGGCTGGATCGAAACGAACTTTCCGTCCCAGATCATCCGGCGCGGCGGGTAGCGCCACGGCGTGAAGAAGTGGCGGAACTGGGCGACCGTGAGGCGCGTATCCGGTTTCGTGTCGTAGCCGTTCCTGGTCTGGAGGCCGTACAGGGGGCCAACCACGCTGACGCTCGTCACGCGGAAGGTCGAACTGGTCAGCGGGTCGGCGCTGGCCGTGAACCCGGTCATGATCCAGGCGTGGTTGCCGCGCGACACGGTCACGCCGACGGGCAGCCCGGTCTTGCGCAGCCGGATGACCGCCAGCCGTAGCGCCTCGTCGAATGTGGAGGTCACGACCAGCCGATAGCGCGGGTCCACGAAATGGCGCATCCCCGCGGCCCAGCCCTGGGCGTCCACACCGCCCGAGACCGGGAGCGCATAGCGGTTGCGGGCGCGCATCCAGGCGAAGTAGTGGCGTTGACCGGCGGTGGTGTGATCGCGCGTACCGAGGACCAGGTTGCGCATGATCTGGATGTCGGCGGCGGTGCACCACAGCCAGGTGCGCTGGGTCGTGAAGGCACCCGAGCGGTAGAGGTCCACCCCGCCGGTCCACGGCGCACGCGCGTCGGTCGCGGCCGGTGATCCGCCGATGACGAGCGTCAGTGCAGCCAGGAACGCCGCCACGACGATGACCGTCCGGCGTGGCGCACGGCGGTCACGCGGCGTTCCCGTCGCAGGTCGTGTCGGGTCCTGCATCGTCGCGAGCGTCATCGGTGTCGTCTCCCGTGCCGTGCCCTCGCGGGCTACGGTAGCGCACGAGCGCGGATGCGGCGCTCAGGACATCCGGGTCGTCGACGGTCGCGGTGCGGTAGGCTCGCCGCCACGCGAGGGGCGTTCCGGCAGACACAGGAGGATCGATGCGGCCGACGTTGACGGTACTGGACGACGACCTCATCGCACGCATCCTGGACGAGGCCAAGCGGGTGCTCGCCGAGGTCGGCATGGAGATCCGGGGGCCGGGGATGCGCCAGCGTCTGCTCGACCATGGGCTGCCACTCGACTCCAGCGGTCAGCGCGTCCTGTTCCCGCGCGACGTGGTGGAGCAGGCCATCGCGACCGCCCCGAAGTCGTTCTGGCTGCACGACCGCGACGGGAGCCCGCACGCGGACATCGGTGGCGACCGGGTCCATTTCGTGCCCGGCTCCAGCGGACTCAAGGTGCTCGACCACCGGACCGGTCAGACCCGACTGGCGAATTCCACCGACTTCGTCGAGTACGTGCGCGTCGCCGATGGCCTTCAGCACATCCCGTACCTGGCCACGGCCTTCTCGACCAACGACGACATCGAGGCCAACGTCTCGGATGCCTGGCGCCTGTACATGACCTTGACCAACTCGAAGAAGCCGGTGGTCTCGGGCGCGTTCACCGAGCACGGCGTGCCGCGCATGGTCGAGATGATGCAGCTGTTCCGCTCGGATCGGGCGGAGCTCATCGCCAAGCCAATGAGCATCTTCACGATCACCGCGACCGGCAACTTCCGCTACAGCGAGGACTCCTGCCAGAACCTCATCGACTGCGTCGAGGCCGGCGTGCCCGTCGAGATCGTGCCCGTGACCCTGATGGGACTCATCGCGCCCGTGACGATCGTGGGCGCCACGGTGTTCCACACGGTCGACGTCCTGGCCGGGATCACGATGGCCCAGATCATCCGGTCTGGAGCACCCGTGCTGTTCGGTGGGGCGCCGGCGACCTTCCACATGAAGATCGCCAGCTCGCCGATGTCGGCGATCGAGGCGCTCCGTCTTGACGCGGCGTATGTCGCGGTGGCCAAGGCGCTCGACCTGCCGTGCCAGTCGTACATGGCGTTGTCGGACGGGCCGATCCTCGACGCGCAGGCCGGGGCCGAGACGTTCGGAAGCGCGATCATCGCCGCGCTGGCCGGCGTGAATTCCGTATCGGGACCGGGGATGCTCGATTTCCTGCTGGTGTTCAGCCTGCCCAAGCTGGTCTTCGACGACGAGATGTGCGGCCAGGCGCTTCGCTTCGTCCGGGATATCCATCCGGTCGACGACCTGCCGACGGACGACCTGATCCGCCAGCTGATGGCCGACCAGCACCTGATCATGGCCGACCACACGATGGCCCACTGGCCGGACGAGCTGTACCTGCCGTCGGCGATCGTGGACCGCGACAACCGCGAGAACTGGACCAAGCTCGGGGCGAAGGACACCTACCAGCGCGCCTGTGACGAGGCGGAGCGGCGATTGGCGGCGTACACGCAGCTGGAGACCGACCCGGCGATCGATGCGGAGCTGCGTCGGATCATCGTCAGCGGTCTCGTCAGCCAGACCACCTTGCCGACGATCCCCGTGGCGCCGGAGGCGATCGGCGATCCGGCGGGCACTGGTCCGGCACGCCGGCGCAACCTCCGCCGCGGCGGCTGACGGTCACGGCCGTGGACGAGCGGATCGGGCGCAGCCTGTTCGATGCCCGCGTGGCGCTCCCGACGTTCGTCCTGCGCGAGACAGCGCTCGCCCACGACATCGCGACCCTCGCCGAGTTCGCGCGGTCACGCGGGATGTCGTTCGCGCCGCATGGCAAGACCACGATGTCGCCCGCCATCTTCCGGCGACAGGTCGAGGCTGGAGCGTGGGCGATCACGGTCGCGCACGCGACGCAGGCGGCCGTGGCCGTCGACGCCGGGGTCGAGCGCATCCTGATCGCCAACGAGGTGGTCGATGACAACAGCCTCGACTGGATCGGCGGGATCCTCGACGACGCGGACGGTCCGGAGCTCATCGCCCTGGTCGACTCGAGCCGGGGGGTGGAGCGGATGGCCTCGCGCCTCGGGGGCAGGCGTCGCCGGCTCGCGGTCCTGATCGACGTCGGCGTGGTCGGCGGCCGGACCGGGGTGCGAACCGACGACGAGGCGGTTGCCCTGGCCGAGTCGGTCATGGCGGCGACGCCGCTCGTACTGGCTGGCGTCTCGATGTACGAGGGTGCCGTGCCAGGGACGACCGGAACGGAGCGCAACGAGGTCATCCGCGGGTTCGCTGGCTTCGCGCGAGCCGTGACCCAGCGCCTGGCACCGCTCTTCATTCGTGCCGGCGTGACGGAGATCGTCGTGTCGGGCGGCGGCAGCCAATCGTTCGACCTCGTGGTCGACGAGCTCACGCGGCCGTGGCAGCTCGGCCTGCCGGTCCGGGTCGTCCTGCGCAGCGGCGCCTACGTCAGCCACGACCACGGGCTGTATGAATGGGTGTCGCCGTTCGGGCTGAGCGCGGCGCCCGGCGGTCCGCGCCTCCGGCCGGCCATCGAGGTCTGGGCACCGGTGCTCTCCATCCCGGAATCCGGGCTTGCATTCGCAGGCGCCGGCCGCCGCGACATCCCCACCGACCAGGGACTCCCAGTGGTCCTCAAGGTGCGGGGCGACGATGGCACCGTCCGGCCAGCGGGCGATGGGTTCGAAGTGACGAGGCTGAACGACCAGCACGCGTTCATCGGCCTGAGTGGAGACGCGTCACTCCGCGTCGGCGACCTGGTCGCGCTCGGGGTCTCGCATCCGTGCACAGCGTTCCAGCTCTGGCGCGAGGCGCTCATCGTCGACGACGACGACCAGATCCTCGACGTGTACGACCTGCGCTTCTAGCCACGAGCCCTCGCGGGGCGCGTCCCAGACGCCAAGCCCTACGCGAGCTCGATCTCGCGCTTGCGCCGCGCGATGAACGCGTCGAGGGCCTCGGCGACCGGAGCGTCCAGTTCGGGGGTGACATGCTCGGCGAGGAGCTGCTTCCAGACCACGTTGGCCCGTTCCGTAGCCGTGTGTGCGCCGTCAGCCTGCCAGGTCTCGAAATTGCGCCAGTCCGAGATCATCGGGCGATAGAAGGCGTGTTCGAATCGCTCGAGCGTGTGCGCTGTCGAGAAGAAGTGCCCGCCGGGGCCGACGTCGGCGATGGCATCGAAGCCGAGGCTCGCCTCGTCCACGACCAGTGGCTGGAGCACCTCGGACATCATCTGGAGGATCTCCGCGTCCAGGATCAGCTTTTCGAAGGAGGCGGTCAGCCCGCCTTCCAGCCAGCCCGCCCCCTGGTACAGGAGATTGACGCCGCCCATCACGGAGCCCCACACGGCCATCTCGGATTCGTAGGCGGCCTGCGCATCCACGACGTTCGAGGCCGTTGCGTTCGATGACCGCCAGGGCAGCCCGTAGCGGCGCGCCATCTGACCGCTCGCGAGCGCGCCCTTCACATACTCCGGTGTCCCGAAGGCCGGCGAGCCCGTCCGCATATCGACGTTCGAGGTGAAAGCACCGTAGACCATCGGCGTGCCCGGCCGGATGATCTGGCTGAGCGCCACAAGGAAGAGCGCTTCGGCGTTCTGCTGCGCGATCGCGCCTGCGATCGAGACCGGGCTCATCGCGCCCGCGAGCGTGAATGGCGTGGCCACCACGGGTTGGCCGTGCATGGCCATCTCGATCAGCCCGTCGCCCATCGGGCCGTCGAGGCGGAGTGGCGAGTTGGTATTGATGATGGTCATGCAGCTGGGCTCGCGCAGCAGGGTGTCGCGGTCGACGCCACGGACCAGCGAGACGACGTCCAGCGCGTCATGGACCGGCGTCGCCCCGAAGCCGAGGCACTGCCACGTCTTGTCGAGCTCGCGCGCGAACGTCCCGTACATGTCGAGGTGGCGCGTGGCGACGGGCAGATCGGTTGGCTCCAGGGGGCCGCCACCCTCCTGGTGGATGACGTCGAGCGCCCCGATGAGCCGCACGTAATCGACGAAGTCCGCGTAGTTGCCGGGTCGCCGGCCGCGCTCGATATCGGTGACGAAGGCGGGTCCGCCGACGGCGCAGAAGACCAGGTGGCCCGGCCCGAAGATCAGGTCGCGGTCCGGGTTGCGGGCATGCAGGCGGAACTCGCTCGGAGTGGTGGCGACAAGCGCTTCGGTGTGCTCGGGGTCCAGACGGACGCGTCGTTCGAGTCGGTCCACACGCGCGCCCGCACCCGCGAATGCATCCAGGACCCGATCGCCGAGCACCTCGAAGCCGATCTCCGACAGGATCCGGAGCGAGGACCGGTGGATGGCCTCGACCTGGTCCGCCGAGAGGATCTCCAGAGGCCGGAACGGGTTGACGAGCCGGCGCCATGGGACCTGGGCGATGCCGCCACCCGTCCGCCGAGTGTGGCGTCGGCGCGCCTCGGGCGCGACGGTTGGCGCATCGGTCACCGAGCGGAGGCCGGGCGGCTCCGCGGTATCGGGCGCCGACGGGTCGGTGCGCGGGTCGGTGGGCGTCGTCATCCGCGTCGATGCTACGCGCCCGTCGTCCGTGTGCGCGCGCCGTCCCACGCCGCCCGCGCGCGACCGAGATTCTCATGGTCGTCTCAGACGCGAGCCGTGCAATGGGCGACAGGCCCAGCGCCCCGCGGCTCGACCGTCGACCCCTGGGGACGCCTCGTCCGTCCTGCCATCCGCGAAACGAGAAGGGAACCCATGAAGCTCAAGATCCTCGCCGTGATCGCCCTGGGTGCGGTCGGTGTCGGCGCGGCGGTCTTCGCGCTCGGAGGATTCTCCCCGAGTGCCGCCAGTGCCACCCAGTACCTGACCAGCGCTGCCGCCACGGGGGATGTCACCTCGGACATCGCAGCCACGGGCAGCCTCGCCGCCGACGCCACCTACGGACTCTCGTTCGGCAGCGCGCCCTACCTGGTGACCAGCACCTCATCGGCCCCGAACTCCACGACCACGTGGCCGGTCAAGGAGGTCAAGGTCAAGGTGGGTGACGCGGTGATGAAGGGCGAGGTCCTCGCGACGGCCACGACCACGGATCTCAAGCGGCAGCTGGCCGACGCCCAGCGCTCCCTCGCCTCGGCCCAGGTCAGCCTTCGCATCGCCGAGCAGGCCGTCACCGATGCCAATACCTCCAACGTGACCGCCTCGATCCGCCAGGCCAAGGTGGGCCTCTACGGAGCCCAGTCGCAGCTGGCCCAGGCGACCAAGACCCGCGATGACCTGAACACGCAGATCAGCCAGGCGACGCTGATCTCGCCGATCGCCGGGGTGGTCACCACGGTCGGCATCACCGCTGGCTTCGATGCCCCGTCCGGCTCCGCGATCGTCATCGAATCCACCACCTTCCAGGTCACGACCAACGTGGTCGAAAGCGATCTTGTGAACGTCAAGATCGGCCAGACCGCCACCGTCTCGATCGCGGCGGTCGGCGCCAGCGTCGACGGCACGGTCAGCTCGATCTCGCCGGTGGCCGGCAGCTCGAGCACGTCAAGCGTCGTCGAGTACCCGGTCACGGTCACGCTCTCGAACGTGGCCGCTGCGGCCAAGTCCGGGATGACGGCCGACGTCACCATCACCATCGCCAGCGCCACCGGGGTCCTGACGGTCCCGGCCGAAGCGCTGCGCGGCACCGTCGGGAACTATTCGGTCCTCACGATGGGCGCGGCCGGCACGCCGGTCTCCACCGCGGTCCAGGTAGGCCTCGTCACGAACACGCTCGCCCAGATCACGTCCGGACTGGCCGCCGGCCAGGAGGTGGTCACGGGGACCACGGCCTCGCGGACCGGGACCACCGCCACCACTGGGGGGTTCGGGGGCGGCATCGCGATCCCCGGTGGGTTCGGCGGCGGCACCGGTGGCGGTCGGCGCACCACGCCATGAGCGAGCCGATCATCCATTTCGACCACGTGAGCCGCATCTACACGATGGGGCACATGGAAGTCCCGGCCCTGCTCGATGTCAGCCTGGACGTCCACGAGGGCGAATTCGTGGCCATCGTCGGGCCGTCGGGGTCCGGCAAGAGCACGATGATGAACATCCTCGGCTGCCTCGATCGGCCGACGGACGGCACCTACCGCCTGGCCGGCACCGCCGTCGAGACGCTCGACGACGACGGCCTGGCCAAACTGCGCAGCCGCACGATCGGCTTCGTCTTCCAGTCCTACAACCTGCTGCCGCGAACGAGCGCGCTCGACAACGTGGCGACGCCCCTCCTCTACCAGGGCGTCAAGCGGTCGGACCGGATCCGCCGCTCGCAGGCAGCGCTCGAGCGTCTGGGTCTGGGCGACCGGATCTTCCACGAGCCCACCGAGCTGTCGGGCGGGCAGCAGCAGCGGGTGGCGATCGCGAGATCGCTGGCGATGAACCCGGGCGTCATGCTGTTCGACGAGGTGACGGCGGCGCTGGATCCGGAAACCGTCAAGGAGGTGCTTGTCACCATCAAGGACCTTGCCGCCGAGGGCATGACCTGCATTCTCGTCACGCACGAGATGGGATTCGCGCGCGAGATCGCGGATTGCATCTATTTCACCGACAACGGCGTAATCGTGGAACACGGACCGCCCGCGACCTTCTTCGATCAGGCGACGGATTGCAGGACCCGCCAGTTCCTAAGCCAGATCCTCTAGTGGTTCGGGTCCGAGACGTGGACTCTTCGGGCGCGGCGGCGATGATAGTGTCGGGTCGGCGGGCCAGACGAAAGATCTTGCCGATATCCGGATCGTGACTGCGCCGCCGGCGGAGACCTGCTCGGTGATGATGGCGACGAGCGCATCGACAACCATCCTGTCGGACAACTCCGTAATGAGCTACGTCTTCGTAAGCGGTTTGGTCATGAACCGCGCTGGTCGGCGGCCCCGGATCCTATCTCGGCACGGTGGGCGGAGCCTTGGTGCTGACCGAGATCAACACTCTGCTGATCGGCCTCGGATTGCAGCCCGCCAGCGTGCAAGCCGCGCTCGGCCTCGTCATCATTGCGCTCGTCTCGCTCTACGCGCGCGAGGCGCCGATCCGCATGACCATCTGAGCCCGCCGGAGCG
>JBBQLI010000086.1:0-12334 GCA_038327765.1 Candidatus Limnocylindrales bacterium
CGCGACGTCGGCACGCGACAGGGCACGGAGCGCACGGAGCGTCGAATAGCGTTCGGCGGCCGGGCCGTTGGCAACGCGACCGCGCCGCCGGATCCCGGCGGTATCGATGAGGATCACTTCGCTGCGACCCCATGCCAGCCGAGTATCGATGGCATCGCGCGTCGTGCCCGGCACATCCGAGACGATCGACCGTTCCTCGCCGAGCAACGCATTGAGCAGGCTCGATTTGCCGACGTTCGGCCGGCCCACGAACGCGATCGCGGCCGGTTCGCCATCGGCGTCGGCGGCCATCGCGGCGTCCCACTTGGCCACCTCGGGGTCGAGCGCGGCGGCCGCGGCCGCATCGTCGTCTTCGGCGCCGTCATCCTCGTCGTCGTCCTCGGCGGTCTCGCCCACCACGTACGGTTCGAGTCGGCCGGCGGCCACGTCGTCGGCCCAGGCCTCGGCCTCGGCATCGCGCGTCTTCCGCGCGAGTTCCTCCTCGCTTTCGGGTGGGAGCGCCCACACGATCGCATCGAGCAGGTCGCCCGTGCCGCGCCCGTGCGTGGCGGAGATGGGATAGGTCTCCTCCCAGCCAAGGGAGTAGAACTCGGCGGCCTCGAATTCGCGCTTCTCGTTGTCCGCCTTGTTGACCGCGACGAGGACCGGCGCCTTGGCCCGGCGCAGGATGTCGGCCGCGTCGAGGTCCGGCGGCAGAAGACCCGTGACGGCGTCGACCACGAAGACGATGACATCCGCCTCGGCGATGGCCAGCCTGGCCTGCTCCTGGACCGCTGCCTCGATCGGATCGTCCGGATCCATCTCGAGACCGCCGGTATCCACCAGGACGAAGCGCCGGCCGTTCCATTCCGTATCGCCATACAGACGGTCCCGAGTGGTCCGGGCGCGGTCCTCGACGATGGCGTTGCGGCCACCCACGATCCGGTTGAAGAGCGTGCTCTTGCCCACGTTCGGGCGGCCGACGATGGCCACGACCGGGAGCCCGGCCTTGCTCGGGCTCATGGGGTCAGGCCGCGCCCGAAGTGATGGCGCGGGTCAGGTTCGGGAGCGAGGTGGTGCGGCCAGCCGAAGTCGCGGCACCGGCGAGTGCCGCGGCAGCGAGCGCATCGGCATCGGCCTGCGCTGCAGGCGTGCCGGCATGGGCGAAGATCCAGCGTGCCACGTCACGCAGGTCCTCGATCGGAGTCGATGTGCCACCGGTGACGCCGATGACCACCTTGCCATCGAAGACGGCCGCGTCATCGAGGTCCTTGACGCCCTGGATCTGGATGGCCGCGGTGCCGGCGATCTCGCACAGCCGGGTCAGTTCCTTGGTATTCGCGCTGGAGCGTCCGCCCACCACGACCATCAGGTCCACGTCCCGGGCGAGGTCGATCGTGTCCTCCTGGCGACGGATCGTCACCGGACAGACCGTATTGATGATCTTCAGTTCATGCGAGCGTCCGACCATCAGGGCCGCGAGTCGCTCGAACTTCCAGGGCGGCTGGGTCGACTGGCTGATGAGGGCGAGTCGCTTGCGGCGAGGGATCGCGGCATCCCACTCCTCTTCCTCGTCGACGACGATGGCGTCCGGCGCGAAGCCAAGGAGCCCGACGACCTCGGGATGGTTGGGCGTCCCGAGCAGGACGATCGTGTAGCCCTCGTCGACGAGCTTGCGCAGCTCGCGCTGCTCGGCGATGACCCAGGTGCACGTGCCGTCGATGACGTCGAGCCCGCGGGCCGCGGCGCGCTCCAGGACATCGGGACGGACGCCGTGGGCACGGATCACGACCGCGGCGCCGGTATCGACGTCGTCGAGGGTCTCGACCGTCTCGATGCCCAGGTCCAGCAGGTCGCGCACGACGCCATCGTTGTGGACGACCTGGCCAAGGGTATGGGTCACCTTGCCGGCGGCCGCCGATTCCTTCGCCTTGTCGATCGCTTCACGCACGCCATAGCAGAAGCCGGTGCGCTTCGCGATTCGGACGTCCTGGACGGTTCCCATGCGCCGATTATCGCACGGACCCCTCGTCCGACCCCCCGTAGGCCCCTCGCTGGGCTGCCGGGAGCAGGGCGGCGATGCGGCGCATGATCTGATCGGTAGCGACGGTCTTGGCGGTCCGCCGGTCCGAACCGGGAGGGATGACGTCCTCCAGCCGGAACGCCTCCCCGATCCGCACGGTCACACGACCACCCGGATGCGGGAGACGCTGGCCCTTCGGCCAGACCGCGGCGGAGCCGCCCACCCCGATCGGGACGATGGTGGCGCCGGTGCGCAGCGCGAGCAGAGCCACGCCGTCGCGCGCCTCCTGGAGTGTCCCATCGGGGCTGCGCGTGCCCTCCGGGAAGACGAACAGGACGTTGTCCTCGTCGAGGATCCGCTTGGCCAGCCGGAATGCATCGATATCGGCGGCCTCGCGATCGACCGGGTGGACGCCGCCGTTGCGGGCGAGCCAGCCGAAGACCGGCCAGTCGAACAGCTCCTTCTTCCCGAGCCAGTGCAGCCGCCGCCCGAGTCGGGGCGTCAACCATGCTCCGAGGACCACGGAATCGAAGTTGGAGGCGTGGTTCGCGACGACCAGCACGGGACCCTCGCGCGGGATCGACGCGATGGCGCCCTCGATGCGGATCCTGCTGATCGCCCGCGCGACGACGCGCGCACCGAAGGCACAGATGCGGATCAGCGGCGTGACCTCCCGCTCGATCGGCCGGTCGAGTTCACGTGTGGCGGTGTCGGTCATCGCCGGGTCATCAGGCGGGGGCCGCGGCACGCCGTGCCTCGACGTCGCGGATCGCGTTCGCGACAGCCTCGACCGTGTCCTCGAACGCGTTCCCGTCGCTGTCGATGATCCGCGCGTCGGGGGCCGGTCGAAGGGGTGCCACCGCGCGATTGCGATCCAGCTCGTCACGGCGGAGGAGCGCCGTGAGGACCTCTCCGGCTTCCGCGCCTTCGGGATCGAGACCGCGCTCCTCGGTCCGGCGCCGCGCGCGCTCCTCGACCGACGCGTCCAGGTAGAGCTTGAGGTCGGCGTCGGGCAGGACGATCGTGCCGATGTCCCGTCCGGCCATCACGATCCCGCCGTCCGCGGCAAGCGCGCGTTGCCATGCCAGGAGCGCGTCGCGGACCTCTGGGACCGCCGCGACCGCCGAGACCGCGGAGTCCACGGCTGGGCTCCGGACGTCATCGGTGTGGTCCGCGCCGTCTACCAGGACGCGCGCCAGGCGACCTCGCTCGTCGGGAGCCAGCTCCACGTCGGCGACCAGCTCGGTCAGGCCGACCGGATCGTCGACCTCCACGCCCCGATGCTCCGCCAGCCACGTGACGGCGCGATACAGGAGGCCGGTGTCACAGAAGCGATAGCCGAGTTCCGCGGCCGCGGCCGCCCCGACACTGCTCTTGCCCGAGGAGCCGGGGCCGTCAAGGGCGACGACGAGGCGGCGCCGGTCGGCGTGGTCGGTCATGGTCCGCAGGATAGTCGACTGGGGTCGACGGTCGACCCGTGTGCGCGGAGCTTCTTCCTGCCGGCGCGGCGTCGCGTCCTGCCGGCGCGGGGTTGCGGCCCTCGGGCGCGGGGTTGCGGCTTCGACCGCCACCGCCCGCGAGACCGCGGATCTCGGGGGCCTTCAATGGCCGGACGGCGCCGGAACGCAGACCGTCGATGCGGACCGGGCCGATGCGTACTCGGACCAGCCGCTCGATCGGGGCGTTGACGGCACCGAACATGCGGCGGAGCTGGCGCTTCCAGCCCTGGGCAAGGGTCGCCCGATACCACTCGAGGGCTGCCGGGGTCGGGCGCATCAGCGCGACGAGGGAATCGGTCTCGAACGTGCTCATCGCGCGGAGGCCGGTGACGGTCGCGAGCCCTTCCTCGAGCTGGATGCCGGCCTTGAGCGCGGCGACCTGGTCGTTGTCGAGTCGGGTCCTGAGCGCGATCGCGTACTCGCGCTCGACGCCGAATCGCGGATGGAGCACCTTCTCGGACCAGTCGCCGTCGTTCGTGAGGATCAGCATCCCCTCGGATTCCTGGTCGAGCCGGCCGACCGGGTAGAGCCGGGCACCCTCCGGCACAAGGGCCGTCGGGAGGAGCTCGAGGACGGTCCTCGGCGCGTGCCGGTCACGCGACGTGGAGGTGACCCCGGCCGGCTTGTGCAGCAGCAGATACGTCGGTGCGGCCGCACTCCCGATCACCCGGCCGTCGACCGCGATGACCGAGCGGTCCGGATCGGCTTGCATCCCGATCGTGGCCTTCTTGCCATCGACCGTGACGCGCCCGTTGGCGATGAGGGTCTCAGCCTGGCGGCGCGACGCCACACCGGCCGCGGCGATGACCTTTTGCAGGCGTTCCGAAGCCATCAGTCGACCACCGCGCGCACGTCCAGGACCGGCTCTCCGGGTTCGATCGCGGATTCCCCGCCCTCTTCGGCGAGACGCTCGGCGACATCGACATCGAGGGGCGGCATCCCTTCGAGCGAGGTCAGGCCGAATCGCTCCAGGAACTCGAAGCCGGTCCCGTACAGGAACGGACGGCCAGGGCTGTCCGCCCGACCCAGTTCCACGACCAGCCGCCGATGGAGCAAGGCCCGGATCGTGTAATCGGAATCGACGCCGCGGATGCGCTCCACCGCGGACTTCGTGATCGGCTGGCGGTAGGCCACGATGGCGAGGGTCTCGAGGGCCGCCGGGGAGAGGCGGACCGCGTCCGCGCCGACATACCGTGCGACGAGTGCTCCACCGTCGGGGGCCGTGGCGAGCTCGACCCGGTCCCCGTCGAGGACGAGCCTGACGCCGCGCTCGCGGAGCGAGACCTCGAGATCCCCGAGCCGGGCATCGACGGTTTCGCGTTCCGTGCCCGCAAGCGTGGCGATCTCGCGCCGGGTCAGCGGTCGTTCCGCGACGAAGAGCAATGCCTCCAGGGCCGCCTCGGTCAGTTCGATCGGGGGAAGCGGCTCGGTCGATGTCCCGGTCCGGGTGTCGTGCTCCGCGGACTCGGCCAGCTCCGCGACCTGCGTGCGGACCGTGGCGTCGTCGATCCGGGTCGTCTCGTCGGTCATGCGAACGACTCCAACGTCTCGTCCAGCGGGGCGTCGGCGAGAGCCACCGCGATGCCGGCAGCCGCCCGCTCCTCAGCCGTCGTCGCGCGGGCGACGATCGGCCCCCACGGCGCTGCCTGGGACACCACGATCTCTCGCCGCTTCATGAGTTCGAGCATGGCCAGGAACGTCACCGCGATGACCACCCGGTCACGCACACCGTTCAGCAGATCCTGCAACACCACCACTGGCGCGTCACGCAAGGCGGCCCGGATCAGCTCCGCGCGTTCGGTCAGCGTGATGGTGCGCGGCACGAGCTCGGGCGGAGCCTCGACCGGTGGCACGATGGCCGCAAGACGATCCAGCGCCCGGACGAGACGGAGTGGATCCATCGGCGGACTGTCGACCGGCCGGGCACCGGCAAGACCGCTGGCACGGGCCGCGGATGGTTCGCGCCGGAACAGGCCGATCCGCCGGCGCGCTTCGTCCGCGAGCCGCAGACCCGCATCGCGATGCAGGCGATACAGGATCAGGCGAGCGCGGAGTTCCGCCTCGGGATCGGGTGCATCGTCGAGCGCGACCGCATCCGGCGCCGGGATCCGCGGCAGCATGGCCCGGCTCTTGATCAGGATCAGCTGGCTGGCGACCGTCACGAACGCGCTGACATTGCCGAGGCGATCCACCTCGAGCGTGGCGAGCGCGTCGAGATACGCGTCCGTGAGCGCACCCAGCGGCACCGTGAGCACGTCGAGACGGCGCGCCTCGATCAGCGACAGGAGGAGCCCCAGCGGCCCCTCGAATTCGGCGACCTGGACCTGGGTCGCCGTCTCGGCGCGGCGGCTGTCGTCGATCCGGACGGCCGGTTCGAACGGCGATGCGGGACGCTCGGCCATGACCGGGATGCCGGCCATCAGTTGGCCTCGTCGGCGAGGCGCAGAGATTCGCCGAACTCCGGGTCACGCGGATCGTCCTGCCAGCGGATCAATCCGATGGTGCGTGCCGAGCACCCGACGCCCGCGGCGAGCAGCGCGGAGGTCTCGGCGTGCGTGCGCAACCGTTCAAGGGCGGCTCCGACCCCGGGCAGATGAGCGGCCACGGACGGGATCCACGCCCCGTACTGCTGGCCCAGGACATAGGCGACCCGCGGCCAGACCCCCGTGTCGCCCTTGCCGGCGTCATGCAGAAGTCCGGCGAGGAGCAGGTCGTGGTCCGTTGCGCCGTCCGCCCGCAGCGATGCGACGACGTCCAGCCCGTGCCGTCGGTCGGCCACGTGCATGGAATCGAACAGCGCTGTCTGAGGTGGCGTCAGCCAGGCCTCGAGGGCGGTCCGTTCGGCTGGCGCCACCCGAGCCCGCAGATGGGCTCGGAACTGCCGCGTCCTAGATGCCCAGAAGGAGGTCGGTGATGCCATTCACGATCGGGCTGATGACGCGCCCACCCACCAGGATGAACACGATCAGGATCACGAAGCCGTACTGATTGAGGATGGCCCGCGTCCGCCATGCGGTCCGCGGATCCAGGAACCGGAACAGGATTGCGGACCCATCGAGGGGCGGGATCGGGATCAGGTTGAAGATGGCCAGCGCGATGTTGTAGAAGACGAACGAGACGAGGACCGTGCCCACGATGACGGGGACGGTCACATCGGTCGCGATCAGGATCCGCACGATCACGGCCATGATCGCTGCCATGACCAGGTTCGAGGCCGGGCCTGCCAGCGAGACGAGGACTTCGCCGTTGCGCCGGTCGCGCAGGTTGCTCGGATTGACCGGCGTCGGTTTCGCCCAGCCGAACGCGATCCCGCCGGCGAGGACCGAGACGACCAGCATCAGCCCGCCGAACGGATCGAAATGGACGGCCGGGTTGAGCGACAGCCGCCCGAACAGCTTGGCCGTCCCGTCGCCGAGCCGGTAGGCCACGAACGCATGCGCGAACTCGTGGACCGGGAATCCGACCAGCAGGAAGAAGGCGATCAGGATGATCTTGTCGGACGTGATCTCCACGGGATCCTCAAGCGGCGGGGGGACCTATCGTACCCGCACCGACTGATCAGGCGGCGGCGCCTAGAGTCGGCCGAGCAGATCCGCCTTCTTCTTCTCGTATTCCTCGGCATTGATCGCGCCGCGGTCGCGCAGGTCCGCGAGGTTCGCCAGCGTCCGGGTCAGCTCGTCGGGCGTCACGTCGCGCGGCACTGGGGCTGCCACTGGCGTCGGGACGGGCACGGGGCTCGGGGTCGGCGTCGAGCTGGTCGGCGCCCCCGAGGGGCCGGCACCCGCATCGGTCGTGGCTCCGGCACGCAGCGGCGGGCTCGGCTGCCATCCCTCGCGCTCCATGTCGACCTCGAATTCATGCTTGGCGTCGAGCATCGCCTTCTTGAACCCGATCGGGTCGACGATCATGCGGAACCGGTCGATACCGACGTCGCTCGCGGTGAGGACTTCCAGGTCGCCGAAGCCGAAGATCCGCCCGAAGATCGACTGGGTGAGCACCGCGTCATTGATCTTCTCGAGCGAGCTGTCCGCCGAGGACTTGTTGAGCACGCCGCTGACCTGCATCACCCGCCGGTTGGTGATGACGTAGGCGTGGTTCATGTACGACAGGACGGTCCAGGCCAGGTTGGCGAGGCCGCCGACGAACAGGACGAGCGTCACCCAGCCAAGAACGGTCCGGAAGGTCCCGGATACGCCGTCCTGCGAGAGGTTGCCGGCCAGCACGTACAGAACGATGGCCAGCAGAACGGCAGCGATCGTGAGCCGCGCACCCCACACGAACACGAACCAGTGCTGTTTCTCCGTGTGGACGACCCGCTCGCCGGTCGACAGCAGGGACTCGGTGAAACCCATCTGGTGCGTGCCTCCTGCTCAGGCCCTGGGGTGGGCCCGACTGTAGACGTCCCGGATCCGTTCGCCGGTGACGTGCGTGTAGAGCTGGGTCGTGGAGATACTCGCATGTCCAAGCAACTCCTGGACGATGCGCAGGTCGGCCCCGCCCTCAAGCAGGTGCGTCGCGAACGAGTGGCGGAGCGTATGCGGACTGACCCGGTCGCTCAGCCCGGCGACGTGGGCGGCGCGCTTCACCGCCGCCCACGCCTGCTGACGGGCAAGACGAAGACCGCGGTCGCCCAGGAAGACCGGGCCGCCACGAACGGGCCGCACGTGAGAGCGCGCCAGCAGCGTCGCACGCGGACCCGAGGCCCAGCGAGCGAGCCAGTCCAGCGCGACCTCCCCGACCGGCACCAGGCGTTCCTTGTCGCCCTTGCCGATCACCCGGACATACCCGCCGTCGCGGGACAGGTCCTGGTCATCGAGCCGCAGCGCCTCGCTGATCCGCAACCCGGCCGCATACAGGAGTTCGAGCAGGGCGCGGTCGCGCAGGCGACGATCGTGATCGGGCTCGTCCGCGTCCGTGCCGCCGGCCGATTCGAGCAGACGGTCCGTCTCATCCACGGTGAGGGTCTCCGGCAGCAACCGGGATTGCCGTGGGAGATCCACGTGCGCCGCGATGTCGCGCTCGATCAGGCCTTCGCCGTAGACGAATCGGTAGAACCCCTTGAGCGCGGCCGCACGGCGGCGGAGGCTGGTGGGCGCGAGACCCGGGTCGTCGGGCCGGCCGCGGCGAGACCGCCCGGCAAGGTAGGCGACGACTGCGTCCGGGGAACGGGCCCAGGCATCGCCGACGCCAGGGGCACTCGAAAAATCGGCCAAGTCACCACGGTACGCACGGATGGTGGCCGGCGCCAGGCCGCGCTCGACCGCGAGATACGACAGGTAGTCCTCGACGACGGCGTCAAGCGTCGCGGCGGTCTCCGTGCCCGATCCCCGTTCAGCCGGCCGCGACGACCTCGCCGCGCCACGCCTCGGCACGGTCGAGGAGTTCGCGCGCAGCGGCGAGACCGGTCGCGGTATCGCCGTCGCTGCCGAGCATCTGGGCCAGCTCCACGATGCGGCCCTCGCGGTCGAGATGCTCCACCTCGGTCAGGGTGCGGCCGTCCCGCTCGCGCTTGGCGATGCGGAAGTGGACGTCCGCGTGAGCCGCGATCTGGGGCAGGTGCGTGACGCACAGGACCTGGTGGCGGCGAGCCAGGGCCCACAGGCTGCGACCGACCGGATCGGCGCTCCGTCCGCCGATGCCGGTGTCGACCTCATCGAAGACCAGCGTCGGCGTAGCGTCGGCCTCCGCGAGGACCTGCTTGATGGCGAGGGCGACCCGCGAGAGCTCGCCACCGGACGCGATGCGAGCCAGCGGTCGTGGCGGCTCGCCCGGGTTCGGCGCCAGGCGGTAGACCACCTGGTCCGCGCCGGTCGCGTCGAAGGCGACAGCATCGCCGTCCAGCTCGATGGCGGGTTCGCCGCTGCTGGCCGGGCGACGGCCAAGGGCCACGTCGAAGACCCCGGCCGCGAACCCGAGGTCGACGAGGGCGGCGCCGACAAGGGCAGCCAGGGAGACGCCCGCAGCTCGGCGGGCTTCCGAGAGTCGCGCGGCGGCGACCGTCACCTCGCCAAGGAGTCGGGCGGCATCCACCTCGCGCCGCCCGCGTTCACCGTCGACATCGCGGAGCCGTTCGAGTTCGACCACGGCCCGTTCGCCGTGTGCGATGACGGCTGCTTCGTCGTCGCCGTAGCGCCGCTCGAGCGAATAGATCGTCCCGAGCCGCTCCTCCATCGTCGCCAACGCCGATGGGTCGTGGTCGACGTCGTCGGCCAGGGAGCGAGCCTCGGCAGCCACGTCCTCCAGTTCCGCCTCCAGACCGGCCAGCCGTTCCGCGACCGGTTCGAAACGGGGGTCCAGTCGAGCGATGGCCCGTGCCTCGCGGAGCGCGACGGCTGTGTCCTCCCGGGCGCCGCCATCGGACGCGAGTGCATCGTGGACCGTGGCCGCACCCCGGGCGATCGCCTCGCCATGCTGCGCCGCGGTCAGCCGCCCCCTGATCTCGTCCGCCTCGCCCGGTCGAAGGTGAGCCGATGCGATCTCGCGGGCTTCGTACTCGAGGACCTCAAGGCGGCGCGCAAGCTCCCGGGGGTCCGCGATCAGCTCGGCAAGGGCAGCCCGGTTCGCCCGCCACGCATCGACCGCGGCTGACATCGCCGTGCGTGCCTCGTCATGCGCACCGAAGCCATCGAGCAGCTCGCGCTGCCAGCGCTCATCGAGGAGTCGTTGCTGATCGTGCTGCCCATGGATCTCGACGAGCGGTCCGACTTCCTCGGCGAGACGTGCCGCCGTGACGGCCGCGTCATCGATCCGTGCCGTCGAGCGGCCGCCGGTGGAAACCTCGCGGACCGCGATCAACGGCTCCGGGAGGCGATCGAACAGGGCCTCCACCCGGGCGGTCTCGGCTCCGTGGCGGACGAGCGACGTGTCGGCTCGTGCACCGAGGGCCAACCCGAGCGCGTCGATGATCAGGCTCTTCCCTGCCCCGGTCTCGCCGGTGATGACGTTGAGCCCCGGGCCCAGCGTGAGCCGCAGTCGCTCGAGCAAGGCGAGGTCCGTGACGGTGAGCTCCAGCAGGTGGCCCGCCACAGGCGCTCCGTGGCCTGCCGCAGGCGCTCCGTGGCCTGCCGCAGGCGCCGCCGGCGGCTCTGGCTGTGCCACGGGTCCACGCTCCGTGTCGGTCACGACGGAAGGAGGGCGACCTTGTGGCGCAGCAGGTCCCAGAAGGGCTGCGCGCCGGTCGGCTCGATGAGTCGGATCGGGCGCTTCACCGCGCGCACCTCGACCATGTCGCCCACCCTGATCGGGATGTCCTCACGGCCATCCACCGAGACCAGCGCCTCGTAGGCGTCGACGACCCGGCAGCGCACCACCTGTTCCGGACTGACGACCACCGAGCGGATCGCCGACAGGTAGGCCGCGATCGGGGTCACGACCAGATTGCGACTGCTGGGGTCGAGGATCGGGCCGCCGGCCGAGAACGAATAGCCGGTCGAGCCGGTGGGGCTGGACACGACCAGACCGTCGGCGACGAACGTGGCGAGGTGCGAGTCGTCGATCTCGACATCCAGCCGGCAGACGCGAGCCAGCGCGCCGCGGGCGACCACGAAATCGTTGAGCGCCACGTGTCGGATCGCGTCGATCGGCTCACCGTCGCGCAGGATCCGGCCCTCGAGCGCCATCCGCTCCTCGATCCGGTAGTCGCCGGCCATGATCCGGCCGAGCACACCGTCGAGCTCCCCAGCCTCCGCCTTGGACAGGAAGCCGACCTTTCCGAGGTTGATGCCCAGGATCGGCACGTCGACCTCGGCGACGGCGCGCACCGCCCGCAGGAACGTGCCGTCCCCACCGAGCACGACGAGGGCATCCGTAGTCGGCAGCTCCTGTACCAGGCGATCGAAGTCGCCCGCCTGCGATTCCCAGTGGTCGACCGAGCGGAGCCTGCACCAGTTGGCGGCGCGACCGCTCAGCTCGATCGCATCCGCGATCGTCGGGTTGTAGGCGAAGCCGATGCGTTCGACCGTCACGGCGCAGCGCTCGTCAGGGCAGCGATCCGCTCCGGGATCTCGGCGCAGCCCGGTCCCGCCGCCAGGTGGATCAGGAATTCACGGTTGCCTTCCGGACCCAGGATCGGCGACGCGATGACGTCACGCGTGCCAAGACCGATCCCCCGCGCCTCGGCGACGACCCGGGTCAGGACCTCGTGGTGCACGGCGGGATCGCGCACGACGCCATGGTCGGTGCGACCCCTGCCGGCCTCGAATTGCGGCTTCACGAGCGCCACGATGGCACCGCCCTGTGACAACAGGCTGGCACTCGGTCCGAGGACCTTGGTCAGCGAGATGAAACTGACATCGATCGTGACGAGGTCTACCGGCTCGGGCAATGAGGTCACCGTGAGGGTCCGCGCATTCGTGCGCTCCATCGAGACGACCCGCGCGTCGCGCCGAAGCGGTTCGGCGAGTTGGCCTCGTCCCACGTCGAGTGCGTAGACGCGGGTCGCACCCCGCTGCAGCAGGAGATCCGTGAAGCCGCCGGTCGACGCGCCGACGTCCATCGCCACCATGCCGGCGGGGTCGATCCCGAACGCGTCGAGCGCGGCCGCGAGCTTGTGCCCGCCGCGGCTCACATACGGCTCCGGTGCCTCGACCTCGACCGGCGTCGTGGCATCGATCAGGTCACCCGGCTTGAGGTCGCGCCGCGCGCCGTCGCCCTCGCCGACGCGGACCTTGCCCGCCATGATCAACGCCAGGGCATGGGTGAGCGTGTCGGCCAACCCATGCTCGACCAGAAGCTGATCGAGGCGGATGCGGTTCGTCTTCGGTCGGGCGGTCGCGCCCGAGCGCGCCGTTGATGCGGGACTCACGCTGCCTATCGTGGCACACCGGCCTTCACC
>JBBQLI010000087.1:0-11512 GCA_038327765.1 Candidatus Limnocylindrales bacterium
CAGGCGCTGGTAGTGCGTGATCAGCAGGACGCCGAGGTTGGGGTTGAGCATCGCGTTGACGCCCTCGGCGACGATGCGCAGCGCGTCGATGTCGAGGCCGGAGTCCGTCTCGTCGAGGATCGCCATCTGCGGGTCGAGCACGGCCATCTGGAGCATCTCGAGGCGCTTCTTCTCACCACCAGAGAAGCCGTCGTTGACATAGCGGCTGGCGAAGCCCTCGTCCATCTTCAGGAGCGCCATCTTCGTGCGCATCATGTTGCGGAAGTCGCGCATCGAGATGCCGCCGCGCATCGGGTCCGTGGGGTCGACGTCGGGGTTCTTGTCGATGCCTTGCAGCTTCGCGTTCAGCGCCGAGCGGATGAAGGAGGCGACGCTCAGACCGGGGATCGCGGTGGGGTATTGGAAGGCGAGGAAGAGCCCCAGCCGCGCGCGCTTGTCGGCGGAGAGGGCGAGGATGTCGCGGCCCTGCCACAGGACCTCGCCGCCCTTGATGAGATAGGCCGGGTGACCGGCCAGGGCATAGGCGAGCGTGGTCTTGCCCGAGCCGTTCGGCCCCATGATCGCGTGGACCTCGCCCTGGCCCACGGTCAGGTCGATCCCCTGCAGGATCTCGTGCTCCGGGTTGGCGACGGGCGCGACCCGCAGGCCGCGGATGACGAGGTGCTGGTCGGTGATGGTCTGGTCGGTCACGGCTGGATCGGTGCTCCCTGGATGACGGGGTCGGGCTGGATCGGGGTGGTGGTCGGGGCGAGGTCAGCGAGGGTCATGGAGTCGAGGGCGTCGGAGATCGCATCGCGGACGCGGACCCACAGGACGTTGACCGTGCAGCGGGCGCTGCGATCGCACAGCAGGCCATGCTCGGGGTCGTCGGTGGCGCACATCATCGGGGCGATCGGGCCTTCGAGGGCGCGCAGGACCTCGCCCATCGGGATGGTTTCGGGCGCGCGGGTGAGCTCATAGCCGCCGTGGGCGCCACGGGTCGAGGCCACGAGGCCGGCATCGCGCAGGCTCACGACGAGCTGCTCGAGATACGCGCGCGGCAGGTCCTCTTCGGCGGCGATACCCGCGAGCGAGGCGGGGCCCGTCCCGAAATGCCGGGCGAGCTGGACCATCAGCCGGACGCCGTATTCACCCTTCGTGGAGAAGGAGACGGCGCCGGAGCCGTGGTACGAGGGTCGGGTCGCGACGGGGAGGGTCAGCGGAGTGCCTCGATATCCGAGTGATTTCGTCGGGATTAGTCTACGGCCGCAGCGTGAGGTCGGTCAATCGCTGGGCGGGTCGCGGCTACCATGAGCGGGAGGCGACCCTCAGGCTGGGACCGGCCGTCGCTTCGTGGAGGATCCGTTGCGGACATTCGAAGTGGGTGTCGTCCTCGGAACGCTGCGATCCGGCCAGGATCCGAGCGCGATCCGCTGGACCGAGATCCGTGATCAGGCCTTGCGTGCCGAGCAGCTCGGGTTCGACACGGTCTGGAGCCCCGACGAGCTCCTCGGGCGAATGGCACCTGGCGGTCCGATCTTCGGTTTCTGGGACGGGATCGCCATCGCCACGGCGCTTGCGGCGGCTACCACGCAGATCAAGATCGGGACCTGGGTGATGTCGGCCCTCCATCGCAACCCAGGTATCTCCGCGAAGGCGGCCGAGACGATCGACGAGATCAGCGCGGGTCGGTTCGTCCTTGGTCTCGGGGCTGGTCACGCGGGGACCGGCGCCAACGCGTTCGGCCTGCCGGAAGATCACGTCCACGAGCGGTTCGAGGAGGCCCTGGAAATCATCGTGCCGCTCCTGGGGACAGGCCACGCTGATTTCGCCGGCACGTACCACCTGGCCCGCCACCTCGAGCAGCTGCCACGAGGGCCGCGGCCAGGCGGAATCCCGCTGGTGCTCGCGGCCCATGGAGCTCGCGGCTACCGGCACGCGGCGCGGTTGGCTGACATCTGGAGCTGTTATGCGAGTGGCGACGACCACGTCGCGGAACTGGTCGCGGATCGCGCCGTTCGAGGAGGCCTGCGCCGAGGTCGGCCGCGACCCGCAGACCATCGGACGATCGGCCGGCGTCATGATCGCGCCGCTGGCGACAGGTTCCTACGACAGCGTCTATGGCCGTGTGGTCACCGGACCAGCCGAGCACATCGCGGATATGTTCCGGTCGTTCCGAGACGCAGGCTTCACGCAGGTCGAGTTCATGTTCGAGCCCCAAACCATCGAGGCGCTCGACGCGGTGGCGCCGGTGCTCGAGCTGCTCGACGCGGACTGAGCACCACGTCGACACCCAGCATCGGGGACCGGCATGAACGTTCCGGCGGCCGGGCCGCAACGCCGGTACATTTCCGCCATGACGACCCCGCCCTCTGACCGAGAAGCCCAGCTCGAACACTTCGCGACCGGCACGGCCGATGTCGAGGCCGCGCTGGACGGGGTGACACCCGCCGACCTGGACCGTCGCCCGCCATCGGGCGAATGGACCGTGCGCGAGATCGTCCATCACCTCGCCGACAGCGAATCGATGGCGTACATCCGCCTTCGCCGGCTCATCGCGGAGGATCAGCCGCTGCTCCCCGACTACGACGAGCCTGAGTGGGCGCGCCGGCTCCACTACGACCGTCCGATCGAGCCGTCACTCGCGGTGCTGCGTGCGGTTCGCGCGTCGAGCGGTCAGCTGCTGGCGACCCTGACCGAAGAGGAATGGGCCCGGATGGGGACGCATTCGGTCGCGGGTCCGTACGGGGTCGAACGCTGGCTCGCGACGTACGCGGCCCATTCGCACGATCACGCGGACCAGATCCGGCGTGTCCGGCGCGGCGAGGACTGACCGAGCCGCGGACCCTCAGTCGGTCGCGAAGGCGGACAGCCCGCCGAAGTGCTCGGCATCGTGGTCGGTGACGATGCGCAGCAGCCCCGCCGCGTCCAGTCGCCCGTACGTGGCGTGGACCCCGGTCTTTGCCCAGGTCGCCTCATCGAACCCCGCGAGGATCGCCACGGACCGGGCGCGCGCTTCGGCATGGCCGGCCAGCACCTCGGACAACGTCGCGTCCTCGAGACCCGCTTCGAGGCCGGGCTCCACCCACGCCCAGTGCGGTTCGCCCTCCGCCGCCAGCGAGGCGAACCGCGCCCACCACACCTCGCGTTCCACCGCGATCAGATGCCGCACGACGTCGACCGGGCTCCACTCGCCATCGGGCAACGGCCGTCCTTCGGCGTCTTCGGCCGCGGCGGCAAGCCGATCTGGGAACGAGGCGAACAGCTCGACTGCAACGGCTCGGTCGTCCATCAGACCGGCACCGGCGCACGCAGCTTTGCGAGGTACTGGGTCCGCCACGTCTCGAAGGTCTCGATCGCGTTGAACGTGTACATGTGCAGGTCGGCGATGCCCGCGGTGGGGTCGGCGATATGCGGCGCAAGCCCGGCCAGCAGCCCGTCCGGCCGGTAGTAGCCGCCCGACCGCACGAGCCGGGCCACGAACCGGACGTTCTTCACCAGGAACCGGTGGGTATCGGCGACCCCGATCCGTGCCGAGATCGCGAGCAGCTTCTGCGGTTCCGCGACACCCGGGACGCCCACGTGGACGGGGAGCGTCAGCCCCTCCGCGCGCCGTGCGGCGAGCCATGTGGCGATGGCGCCAGGGTCGAAGCAGAGCTGGGTCGTCATGTAGCTCGCATAGCGGGCCTTCTCGTGAAGCGCCGCCAGGAGCGGCCCATCCGCGATGAACGAATGGCCCTGCGGATAGCACGGGATGCCGATCTCGGATAGCGGGTGGCCGATGTCATGCATCTCGCGCAGGAGCGACAACCCGTCCGGGAACGCGCCCGGTTCCTTGGCATCGCCACCGACCACGAACGCCCGATCCACACCGGCGCCCTCCAGCCACGCGATCAGGTCGGACAGGTGCGCTCGATCGCGGACCATCCGGGCGGACAGGTGCGGCACCGCGCGGAAGCCGGCGGCCTGGAGTTGTTCGCACAGGGCCACCGTCGCCTCGATCCCCTTGGCCGGCGAGGCGGTCACGGAGACCGTCGCGCCGCGCGGGAGGAACGCGGCCTGGGTCATCGCGCTCTTCAGCGGGATCAGCTCGAAGGTCGGGGCGCGCAGGACCCGCGCGAGCGCCTCACGGGCGACGGCTGACATCGAGGAGCTGCGACGAAACAGCACGGCGTCAGACCTCGGAGTCCGGCTGCGCGGCCTTGCGCTTCACGATGAATTCGAGGAGCGCCTCGTCCAGGGCGTCGTCGAGGGGCGGCGCCTCGTACTCCGCAAGGTGGCGCTTCCAGATCGCGTTCGCGCGCTGCGCGGCATCGAGCGAGCCGTCTTCCTGCCACTGCTCGAACGAGTTGTTGTCCGCGATATCCGAGCGGTAGAAGGCGGTCTCGAAATTGGCCAGCGTGTGGGCCGTCCCAAGGTAGTGCGTCCCGGGCTCGTTGCCGCGGATGGCATCGAGCGCCTGGCCGTTCTCGGACATGTCCACGCCCTTGACGAACACGCCCATCATCCCGCACTGATCGGCATCGAGGATGAACTTCTCATAGCCCACGGTCAGCCCGCCCTCGAGCCAGCCGGCAGCATGCAGGACGAAGTTGACGCCACCCAGGACGGTCGGCTGGAGCGTGGCGGCACTCTCGTATGCAGCCTGGGCATCGGCGATCTTCGAGGCGCACAACGAGCCGCCAGAGCGGAACGGGACACCGAGCCGCCGCGCCAGCGACGCCATCACGTACAGCACGAGTGCCGGTTCCGGCGTGCCGAACGTGGGCGCCCCCGACTGCATCGACATCGACGACGCGAACGACCCCAGCACGACCGGCGCTCCCGGCCGGACCAGCTGCACGAACGTCATGCCGGCCAGCGCTTCTGCGAGGGTCTGTGCCGCGACACCGGCCGCCGTGACCGGGGACATCGCGCCGGCCAGGATGAACGGCGTGAGGAGCGTGGCCTGGTTTGCCTCGGCATAGGCGCGCGCCGCTCCCAGCATCACCGAGTCCCAGACCAGCGGCGAATTGGCGTTGATGAGGCTGAGGACCACGGCGTGATCCTCGAGATAGGCCTCGCCGAAGAGGATCCGCGCCATCGCGACCGTGTCGCGTGCCCGTTCCGGGGCGGTCACCGAGCCCATGAACGGCTTGTCGCTGTAGCGCATGTGGGCGTAGACCATGTCGAGATGCCGCTTGTTCACGGGCACGTCGACGGGCTCGCAGACCGTTCCTCCGGAGTGGTGGAGGTAGGGCGACACGTAGGTCAGCTTCACGAGGTTGCGGAAATCCTCGATGGTGCCGTAGCGCCGGCCACCATCGAGGTCGCGCACGAAGGGCGACCCGTAGTTGGGCGCGAAGACCGTGTGCATCCCACCGATCTCGACGTTGCGCTCCGGGTTGCGCGCGTACTGGGTGAACTGGCGGGGGGCGGTGGCCTGGACGATCGAGCGGCACATCCCGCGCGGGAAGCGGACCCGCTCCCCGGTGACGTCGGCGCCCGCCTCGCGCAACAGGCGGAGCGCATCGGGGTCGCCGCGGAACTCCACGCCGACCTCTTCAAGGATGGTGTCGGCGTTCTGTTCGATGAGCGACAGGCCCTCCTCGCCGAGGACCTCGAACGGAGCGAGCGTCCGCGTCAGGAACGGGATGTGCTCGGCATGGGTGGCGAGCCGTGCCGCCTGTCTGGCCGCGCGGCCCCCGCTGCGATGACGCGGGATCTCGTTCATGCCTCGTCCTCCTGGCCACCGACCGCCAGCACACGCCGGCGTCGTCGCTCCCCGCGCCCCGCCGATGCTCCATCGCCGGTCGCCGGTCGTTCCGGCAACGCGACCACTTCGGACAGGTGCGGGTACGACGCCGTCCGATGCGGGAAGGCCATCGCCTCCACGAAGTGCTCCTGGAATCGCGGCTCCACCGCGGTCTCGATCTTCTCGACGCGCCGAACCACGCCCTCGATCTCGGTGCGGGCTGCGCCGGACAACAGGGCGATGAGCGCGCCGGTCCCGGCTGCATTCCCGGCCGACTTCACATGCGCCGGGTCGCAATCGGGGATGAGGCCGAGGATCATCGCGTGGATCGGGTCGATCTGGCTGCCGAAGGCGCCCGCCAGGCGGATCTCGTCGACTTCCTCGATCCCGAGCTGGTCCATCAGCAGCCGGACGCCGGCGTACAGCGCGGCCTTGGCCAGCTGGATGGCCCGCACGTCGTTCTGGGTGATGGTGATGCGGGGCGTGCCGCCGACGCCGTCCGCGACGACGTAGCTGAACGTCCGGCCATCCGGGACGATCCGCGACGTGCGCGCCGCCAGACCGCCATCGATGACGCCGTCGGTCGTCACGACCCCGGCGAGATACAGCTCGGCGACCACCTCGATGATCCCGGACCCGCAGATGCCGGTGATCCCCGTTTCCGCGATCGCGGCCTCGAACCCGGGCTCGTCCGACCAGGCCGGCACGCCGATCACCCGGAACCGTGGCTCCAGGGTGTCGCGGTCGATCCGAACGCGTTCGATGGCGCCGGGGGCCGCGCGCTGACCGGCACTGATCTGGGCGCCCTCGAAGGCGGGACCCGTGGGGCTGGACGCGGCGAGTAGCCGGTGCTTGTCGCCCAGGACGATCTCCGCGTTCGTGCCCACATCCACGATCAGGGTCATCCGCTCGGCTTCGTGCGGCTCCTCGGCCAGGATCACGCCCGCGGTGTCTGCGCCCACATGTCCGGCGATGCACGGCAGCACGTAGACCCGCGTCCCCGGATGCGCCCGCAGGTTCAGCTCGGCGGCGGTCGTGTTCACGGCGCGGTCCGTGGCCAGCGCGAAGGGCGCGCCACCCAGCGGCGTCGGGTCGATGCCCAACAGGAGGTGATGCATGATCGGGTTGCCGACCAGGGCCAGGTCCAGGATGTCCACGCGCTTGATGCCAGCCCGGTTGGCAAGCCCGGCGATCAGTCCGTCGAGCGCCTTGCGCACGGCGGCGGTCATCTCGCCGGCGCCCTCCGGATGCATCATCGCGTACGAGACGCGGCTCATCAGGTCTTCGCCGAAGCGGATCTGCGGGTTCATCACGCCGTTGCTGGCGAGGACCGATCCGTCGGCCAGGTCCACGAGGTGTCCGGCGATCGTGGTGGAGCCGATGTCGATGGCGACGCCGTACGCCGCCTCGTGCAGACCGGGCCAGATGGCGATGACCTGGCGCCCGTGATGGACGGCCACCGTGACTCCGTACTTCCCGGCTTCGAGCGCGGGCTGAAGCGCCCGGATGACCTGGAGATCTGCCTCGAGACCCGTCAGCTGCCACTCGCGTTCGAGCGCCTCGAACAGGCGCGCCAGGTCGCCCGAGGGCGAGGCGAGCTCCGGCGGCGTCACCTGTACGTAGTGCAACCGGACGACCGGGTCCACCGTGAAGGTCCGCACGTCGAGGTCCTTGCGGACGACCTGGCGATGGACCTGGCTCTCGGGTGGGACATCGATCAGGACATCGCCACAGACCTCCGCCGTGCACGACAGGCGGCGGTCCGCCTTCAGCCCCTTCTCGGTGCGGTAGGTGGCCTCGAGCTCGCTGAACCCGGACAGGTGATCCGTCCCCGAGGTGATCCCGTGCTTGGGGAACGCCCCGATGCCCTGCGTCACCTGGCACCGGCCGCAGATGCCGCGACCGCCGCACACCGAATCGATATCCACGCCGAGCGACCGCGCGGCGTCAAGCACGGTCGTGCCCGCCGGGAACCGGCCACGCCGGCCGGACGGGGTGAAGATCACGAGGGGCTCCGCGGTCGGGGTGGCCGCCGCGGAGGTCGGGGGCACGGGGACCTAACCGGCGGTCGGCGCGGAGCGGCGGTTCACGCGACGGCGGCTGACTTCGCCTTCGGCCAGGGGCTCGCGATTCACGAAGATCCAGCGACCGCAATCGGGGTCGTTGCCCATGAGCACATCGGCGGCCATGACGGCACGCTTCAGGTCGGGCTGCATCGGGTTGGTGATGGCCGAGGTCATCCCCGCCGCGATGGCCATCGGCAGGAACGCCGCATTGATGCCCTCGCGGTTCGGCAGACCGAAGCTGACGTTCGACGCCCCGCACGTGGTGTTGACCTTCAGTTCCGCGCGGAGGCGCCCGACCAGGGCGAAGACCTGGCGCCCGGCGGTCCGCATCGCCCCGATCGGCATCACCAGCGGGTCCACCACGATGTCCGACGCGGGGATGCCATGGTCCGCGGCGCGCTCGACGATCCGCTTCGCGACCGCGAACCGGACGTCCGGGTCCTCGCTGATGCCGGAGTCGTCGTTGCTGATCGCCACGACCGCGGCACCGTACTTCTTGATGAGCGGCAGGACGCGCTCGAGCCGCTCCTCCTCGCCGGTCACGGAGTTCACGAGGGGCTTGCCGACATAGGCAGCCAACCCGGCTTCGAGCGCTTCGACGATCGACGAGTCGATCGAGAGCGGCAGATCGGTGAGCGACTGGACCAGGCGGATCGTCTGGGCGAGGATCGCCGGCTCGTCGGCCAACGGGATGCCCGCGTTGACGTCGAGCATGTGGGCGCCGGCGGCCACCTGGGCCAGGACGTCGCGTTCGACGCGGCTGAAATCGCCGGCCTTCATCTCCTCGGCCAGGATCTTGCGACCGGTCGGATTGATCCGCTCGCCGATGATGACGAACGGTCGGTCGAAGCCGAGCACGACCTCGCGGGTCGCCGAGCTCAGGACGGTGTCGGTCACGAGGTGATGTCTCCTCGACGCGGGATCGGCGTCTCGACGGCGGGCGCCAGGGCCGGGCCGCCGTCCACGCCGCCAGACTGGATGAGTTCGGCGAGTCGATGCTTCGTGTAGTCGGTGTCGATGCGCTCCACCTCGGCGGTCACGGCCGCTTCGAGGTCATCGCCGCACGGCTTCTGCTCGCGCCGCCATTCCTCGATGTAGTCGTTGTACGAGCCTTTGCCGGCGCGGGCGGCCGCCTTGTCGATGGCGACCTGGAAGCGCGGATGGAGGACCTGCTTGCTCTGCCGCCGGCCTTCGCGGCCAAGCACCTGCGCGGGGATGTCGCGCCACCAGATGACGGTCAGGACTCCCATGCCTAGAAGACCCCTCCGATGTGCTCCGGGCCGGCCGGGGAGGCTGCTGCAGCCAGGGTCGTGGCGAGCTCGCCGTAGCCGGTCGGACGATATTCGAACCGCAGACCCAGCCGCCGAGCACCGCGGCGTGCGACCGCGACCAGCTGCGGGTCATCGATCTGCGAGAGATACACGAGCCGGTGGTAGTTGCCGAAATACGTGGAGAGCAGCTCCGGGTGACGGTCCAGGCCAAGGCCCGTGATGACCAGCCGGTCGAAGTTGCGCGCCAGGAAGTCGGTCAGGAAGAAGGTCGCGGGCTCGGCATCCGTGAGGGCGGCGAAGTCCGGACGCGTGGCGAAGAACTCGTAGCAGTGCGCGCCAGGGAGCCGTTCCACGCCCGGTTCGTCGTCGAGCATCCGGTCGAGGAGACCACCGGTCCCGCAATCGGCGTAGGCCACGAAGACGCGGTCATAGCCGCCACGGCGACGACGGATGCGCTCCTTGACTGCGGCCGGGATCCCACCAGGACGGTTGTGGAGCGTGGCCGGGAGGCACGTGATGTCGACGTTCGGGAGATCGCGGGTGATCGCGACCATCTCGCGCGCCAGCGCGCCACAGCCGACGATCAGGACCCGCGGCGGCGTGGCCGCCTGGTCCGCGGCTCCGGGTCCGGCCTCAGGCGACGCGAGCACGGCGCTCGTCGATGAGCCGCCGCGCGGTCTCGGCGGCCACGCCGGCGTCGCGGCAATACGCGTCAGCGCCGACCGCCATGCCGAATTCCTCGTTCAGCGGCGCACCGCCGACGAGCACGATGACGTCGTCCCGCCAGCCACGATCCTTGAGGGTCTGGATGACCACCTTCATGTACGGCATGGTCGTCGTGAGCAGCGCGGACATCCCGAGGATGTCGGGGTGGTGCAGCTCGATCGCGGCCATGAACTTGTCGGCATCAGTGTTGATGCCCATGTCGAAGACCTCGAACCCGGCCCCCTCCAGCATCATCCCGACCAGGTTCTTGCCGATGTCGTGGATATCGCCCTTGACCGTGCCGATGACCACCTTGCCCACGGGCTGCGCGCCGGTCTCGGCGAGGAGCGGGCGCAGGATCGCCATGCCGGCCTTCATCGCGTTGGCCGCGAGAAGGACCTCGGGCACGAACAGGATGCCGTCCCGGAAGTCGATCCCGACGATCTTCATGCCCGCGACGAGGGCGTCGTCGAGGACCCTGGTGGCGGAGTAGCCGCGCCCCAGGAGGATGTTGGTCCCCTCGACGATCTCGTCCTTCATCCCGTCATAGAGGTCGTTGTGCATCTGCTCGACGAGCTCGTCGTCGGACAGGGCCGCGAGATCGATCTCCGCGTACTCGTCCGTCATGTCGGTGCTCCCTGGTCGGTCTGGCCGTGGCGCCGCACGCGGCGCCGGTGGGGGTGTCGGGTGACATCGTGTTCCACGATGTGGAACTGTGCCGTATAGTGGAACCGCGTATTCGAATCTAGCCGACAGGAAGGTCGATGTCCAGCGTCCAATCGATCCGCCGAGCGTTCGACGTGCTTGGCGCGCTCGCCGGAGGCCCGCTCGGGGTCACCGACGTGGCCGACCGGTCAGGCCTGCCGAAGTCCACGGCGGCACGACTCCTGGCGACCCTCGCACGCGAAGGCGCCGTGGAGCAGATCCCGGGTGACACGCTGTATCGCCTCGGCCCACGGCTGGTGACGCTGGCCGCCGGGTTCTCGATGGCGCGTTCGCTGGCCGCCCTGGCGCGGCCCACGCTGGAGCATCTTGCGGCCAGTTCCGGCGAGGCAGCCGGGCTCGGCGTCCATGACGGTGCGTACGTGCACTACATCGACCAGGTGGATACGCCGAACGAGGTCCTCGTCCGCGACTGGACCGGGTCTCGGTCGCCGCTGCACGCGACGTCCTCCGGGCAGGTCCTGCTCGCGTTTCGGACACCGGCCGCGATCGAACACTATCTGGACGTGCCGCTCGAGCGCTTCACGCCCCGCACGCCGGCCGACCGCGAGGCGGTCATGGCACGGATCCGCGAGATCCGGCGGCAAGGGTTCGCATGGGCGATCGAGGAGTTCGACCCCGGGATCTCGTCCGTTGCCGCGCCGATCGCCGACGGGTCCGGCGAGGTCATCGCGGCCGTCCATATCCACGGGCCGTCGTATCGTTTCCCGCCGGCGGGTCATCAGCGCCAACTGGCCGACCTCGTCGTGGCGGCCGGTGCGAGGATCGCGGCGGACCTGCGCGACCCGTAGCGGCATACGGCCGGCGCCCCACGTGGACGGCCGGCGATCGAAGCGTGGAACCGGGGTTCAGGCTGCGACCGGCGCCCAGCCTGGGAGCCGGTCGGGCGCGTCAGGCCTGGTCGGGGGCAGGTCCGATCGGTTCGAGGTCGATGGTCCGGACCTGGCGGGTCTTGCCGGTCTCTGTCCGGACGTGCGCCGCGGGGATGACCCCACCGGCGAAGCGTTCGATGACGGCGGCCTCACCGCTGTAGA
>JBBQLI010000088.1:0-11283 GCA_038327765.1 Candidatus Limnocylindrales bacterium
CGGTACGATCGACGCCACTCCACCGACCCCCGGCGGGACGTCCCGCCCGAACCAGGAGGCCCGCGTGCCGACCCTCGTGCCTACCGTCACCTTCACCGACACGCGTCTTGCCAACGGGCTGCGCGTGATCGTCGCCGAGGACCACCTTGCGCCCGTGGTGGCGATCAACCTCTGGTACAACGTCGGTTCGAAGCACGAACAGCCGGGCAAGACCGGTTTCGCGCATCTCTTCGAGCACGTGATGTTCCAGGGTTCGAAACACGTCGCCAAGGCGGAGCACATCGCCCTGGTCCAGGCCGCAGGCGGGACCATGAACGGCACGACCTGGCTCGACCGGACCAACTACTTCGAGACCCTGCCCGCGCACCAGCTCGACCTCGGCCTGTGGCTGGAAGCTGATCGCATGGCGACCCTGCCCGAGGCGATCAGCCAGGAGAACCTCGACAACCAGCGCGAGGTGGTCAAGAACGAGAAGCGCTCCTCCTATGACAACCGACCGTACGGGTCGTGGCAGGAGAAGCTCCAGGCCCACCTCTTCCCTGTGGATCATCCGTATCACCACTCGACGATCGGGTCGATGGCCGACCTGGATGCAGCGTCGCTCGAGGACGTCATCGCGTTCTTCCGGACCTACTACGCCCCGAACAACGCGGTCCTTTCGATCGTCGGGGACGTCGAGGTCGCCACGGCGCTTGCGGCGGCGGACCTCTATTTCGGTGCCATCCCGCCGAACCCATCGATCCCCCCGCTGGGTGACCTGTCGCTGCCGCTCACGCTCGGGGGCGAGATCCGCGAGACGGTCCATGACCGTGTCCCGCTGCCGCGCATCTACATCGCGTTCCGGGCCCCAGTCTTCGGCGACCGCCGGCTCGATGCCCTCGATATCGCCGCGCAGATCCTGGCGGGCGGGAAGGGGAGCCGTCTCGATACCCGTCTCGTCCGGAATGAACAGATCGCCCAGGACGTGGCGCTGTTCAGCCTTGGATTCATCGGGGGCGCCTCCGTCTGCGCCGGCTGGGTCACCGCGCGGCCCGGCGTCGACCTCGTTCACCTTGAGGCTGCATTCCTCGAAGAGCTCGACCGGCTCGTCACCGAGCCCGTCACCGACGACGAACTGGCCCGCGCCCACGCGCTGATCGAGACCGACGAGCTCGGTGCGCTGCAGCGGGTGGATGAACGCGCCGACCGGTTGTCGATGTACGCCACCTTGTTCGACGATCCAGCCCTGATCAACACGATGCTGCCGCGCTACCTCGCGGTCACCCCCGCGGCGATCCAGGCTGCGGCCAGGGACGTGTTCCGCGCGGACAACCGGCTCGTCCTCACCTACCTGCCGCTCGACGCTGAGCCGGCAGCCCCTACCGACGGCGACGAGGTGGCGGCATGAGCGCGCGCGAGCCGATCCGTGACGGCGTGGTCATCGCCGAACGGCCGATCCCCGGGACCCCGCGGCCCTACGAATTCCCGGCCATCTCCGACCATCGTCTCGCCAACGGCCTGCGCCTCCGGATCGCGGACCTGCCTGGCCGACCGCTCGTCTCCGCATCGCTGGTCATGTCCAACGGCGCGACCGACGAGCCCGCCGACGAGGCCGGCGCCACGGTCCTCGCCGCCCGCGCCCTGTCAGAGGGGACCGAGCGCTTCGATGCCATCGGCCTTGTCGAGGCCTCCGAGCGCCTCGGCGCGTCGCTGCATGCCGATGCCGGTTGGGATGCGTTCTCGGCTGGGGTCGACGTTCCCGCGAGCCGGCTCGAACCCGCGCTCGAACTCCTCGCCGAACTGATCCTCCGTCCGACATTCCCGCCAGCGGACGTCGAGCGACTCGTCGCCGAGCGACTCAACGACATCCTCCAGGCAAAGGCGGATCCGCGGCGTCGTGCCGAGGAAGCCTTTATCGACACCATCTACGCCCCGAGCGCCCCGTACCACCGCCCATCGGGCGGCACGGCCGAGACCGTCGCGAACCTGACCCCCGAGACGCTTCGGCGCGCGTGGGAGCGCGGTCTGGACCCAGCCCGCGCGACCCTCGTGATCGGTGGCGACCTCAGCGGCCTGGACGTCCCGGCCATGGTCGAGCGACTCTTCGGCGGCTGGGTGGCGGCGCCCGGGTCGCGGAGCGCCGGCGCCGTCGATGACGCCCCCTCCACTGCAGGCCGGGTCATCCGTGTCCTCCATCGTCCCGGGTCGGTGCAGACGGAGATCCGCGTCGGACATCGCGGCCTGCCGCGCGACATCGACGACTTCCACGCGCTCTCCGTCATGGGCGCGATCCTCGGCGGCCTCTTCAACTCGCGTCTCAACATGAAGCTGCGCGAGGAGAAGGGCTACACCTACGGGGCCGGTGCCGGGTTCGATCTGCGCCGGGGTGCCGGTCCGTTCGCGGCCCGTGCGGCCGTCCACACCGCGGCCACGGTGCCGGCCATCCTGGACACACTGGCCGAGCTCGACCGGATGCGGACGACGAGCGTCAGCACGGCCGAACTGACGGCGGCGCGCGATTTCCTCGTGGGAGTCTTCCCGCTCCGCTTCGAGACCGCGTCGGCGGTCGTCGGTGCGCTCGGCGGACTCGTCGTGCACGACCTGTCCGTCGACGAACTCATCGGCTATCGGGCGCGCATCGAAGCGGTCGACACGGCCGCGGTCACGGCCGCGGCTCAGCACATCGATCTGGATGGCGCGGCGATCGTGCTGGTCGGGGACGTCGACGCGTTCGGTGCCGACCTTGAAGGCGCGGGTCTCGGTCGGATCGTGATCGAGCGCGACGACAGCATGTCCGCCTCCGAGGACGGCCCAGCGAGCGACGCCGGCGCAGCGCTCGACCAGGGGGCCGATGCAGGCCCGACGGGGGGCGCCGAGGAGCCAGAGCTGCCCGGCCCGTCCGACGACGCAGCGCAGGCCGACGCGACCACGGTGCCCTCCGGCACCACCGCCCACGAGGCGAGCTGAAACCTTCCGCCGGTCCAGCGGCTCAGTCATCCATAGGGCCGGACGAGACAGTCCGGTGCATGACGGAGAACGATGATGCGGATGGAAGCACGCTGGATCCGCGGCCTCGGGGTCGCGATGGTGTCCACATTCCTGGTGGTCGGTGGCGCGTTCGCTGCCGATGGCCTGACCCGGCCCGCGGCGAGCCACATCTCGACCGTGACGGTCGTCGACCCGACGGCCACCCCGGACCCGAGCGCGACACCCGAGCCCAGCGAGTCCGCCGAGCCGACCGAAACGGCCGAGCCGACCGAAACGGCCGAGCCGACCGAAACGGCCGAGCCCAGTGAGACCGCCGAGCCGAGCGAGACCGCCAAGCCCCACGAGTCGAACAAGCCCAAGGAACACAAGCAGCACCACGATGCCAGCCCGGAGCCGAGTGACGGTCACGATGGCGACGACGCCAACGAGCATCAGGGTGGCGATCAGGGCCAGTCCGGCGACCAGGGTGACTCCGGCGACCAGGGTGGCTCAGGCGACCAGGGTGGCAACGGTGGCGGTGGCAGCGGCGACTGACTGACGCACACGCAAGTACCAGTGTGGGCGGCGAACGTGCCCCTCGTTGGATCGACCCGGCCTGGGTCATCATCAGGCCGGGTCGACCCGCAAGCCGTCACGATGGCGCCGACCCCACATCTCGGAGGCACCCCATCAGCGCGTTCGGTATCGGCCAGGCTGACCTTCCCGACCCTCTGGTCGGAGACAGGGCTGCCGTGGACGCCGTCCTTCGGGGCGATGTCGAGGCCTTCCGGATCCTGGTCGACCGCGAATCCGCCGCGGTCGTCCGGGCGTGCCACCGGGTCCTCGGAAATCTGCATGACGCGGAAGACGCCGCGCAGGAGGCATTCGTGACCGCATATCGATCGCTCGCCGGGTGGCGCGCAGAAGGACCGTTCGGTGCGTGGCTGACCCGCATCGCGGTCCGGATCGCGCTGCGCGAGGCGGGCCGTCGCAAGTCGGTCACCTGGCTCGACCCGATCGGGGAGATGGACGGCGCAGGCCGCGACCCGATCATGGCCGCGATCGACCAGATCGCCGTCGACACCTCGGCATCCACGGACCCATCGGCCCTCTCGCTTCGAGCGGAGCGCGCCACGGACGTCCGGACCGCGTTGGCGAACCTTCCGGAACCGTATCGCGAGGTCGTGACGCTGCGGTTCTTCGGCGACCTGAGCCTGGACGAGATCGCGCGCCAGACCGAGCGACCGCTCGGCACCGTCAAGACCCACCTCCACCGCGGCCTGCTGCGCTTGCGCGACGCGATGGCCGAGCAGGGGGCGGCATGACCAGCCCGATCCGTCGGTTCGAACCGGCCGAGCTTCGCGGTGGCGACGGCCACCCGGCGTCCGATGCCGAGATCGCCGCGGCCGTCGGGATGGCCCGGAGCATCGAGCGTGCTGCCGCCGACGACATCCGGCCTTCTGCCGCGTTCGCGGACCGGGTCATGGCGGCCATCGTGGCCGAACCCGCACCGCGCGTGATCGTTCGGCCGGCGGAGACCGTTCGCGGTGGCATGGTCGGCGCGTTCCTCGCCTCGGTTCGAGACGCCTGGAAGGTGTCGACCAGCCCTGGCCGACCCACGTTCGTCCGCGCGCAGGCGATGGGCTTCGTCTTCCTTGTCGTCCTGGCGACGGGGTCCCTCTCGACGCTGGCCGCGATCGGCGCGGCCGGGTTCATCTCCCAGGATGATCACCACGCGCCTGCGCCTACGCTCCCGGTCATCCTCACCCCGCGCCCGACGGTCGAGCCGGCACCAGCGACACCGTCGCCCTCGACCGAGCCGACGCCGAGCGAGCCGCCGGCCCAGACCGCCGAACCCAGCGAGACGCCGGATGCCACCGAATCGACCGGTGGGACGTCGACCCACGAGCCAGGTTCTACCCCGCGGCCCACCGAGCATCCAACGGCGAGGCCGACCAGGACGCCGCATGAGTCCGAGTCGCCCGAGCCCAGCGAGACCCCCGAACCGTCCGACGGGTCGGGCGGGTCGGGTGGGTCCGGCAGTGGCGACGTTCATGAAGGCAGTCAGGGCATCGGCGCAAGCCCGCAGCCATCAGGCGATCAGCTGGCGTCTCGGTAGAGGGTCGCATCGGCTAGGCTGACGGCGTGATCGTCATCGTCGGCAACCCGGTCGCACGACGGACCGAGACCTCGGTCATCGCCGGCGGCATGGCAGCCGGGATCGCCCGTGCCGCCTCGGCCGCAGGGCGTGCCACCCAGCTTGTCGCCCGGATCTCCGATGACCGCGACGGCGACGCCATCCTCGCGGACTTGGCGTCGGCCGGTGTCGGTCACGTCGCGGTCCTGCGCCAGCCACCCGGGGCTACGGACGCGCTCGACGCCCAGGACCTCGCTCTCGCGCTCCGCTATCTCGCCGATATCGCGGTCATCGTCCTGAGCGACACGGACGCGGCCGATGTGGTGGCGGCGGCCGTCGATGGCACGGCGTGGAGCGCCGCGGCCCTGGTGGTCGTCCTCGCGCATGGCGCGACGGTCCCGGATGACCTGCCGGGTGATGCCACGGTCATGGGTGCACCGTCCGACGACCCGGATCTTGCCTTCGCAACGCTGGTCGGCAGGTACGTGGCGGCGCTGGATGCCGGTCTGGATCCGGCCTCTGCCTTCCGTGACACGCTTTTGACCAGCGGGGCGTGGACCGCGGTCGACTGACCCGAATCTGGGAGCGTCGGGATCAGCCCGGGCCAGGCAGCTGGCCGAAGACCACCTGGGGGCCGGGTGTATCGCCGCTGGCCCCGCCGCTCGACTCGAGCGTGACCATCGCCGCGGCGGATCCGCTGAGGTTGACGCCGAAGGGCGCCACGAACGCCCCACGGCCGTCATACCGGTACGTGCCGAGCGGATGGACACCGGCTGCGTCGGCGTACCAGAGCTGGTAGACATGGCCGTCCGGCGTGGGCGGGAGCCCGATCGCCATCACGTACGACTTCGTGGACGACGGCACATAGACGGCGATCGCCACCGCCGATGGGGTCCCGCCCGCCTCGTTCCTGAGTGGCGCGACCAGGTGGGCAGGATCGGCGAGGACGGCAAGCGCCTGGTCCCGGACCGCGATCCGGTCCTGCAGGTCGGCGGTCCGCAGCCCGAACCCGATGGTCGCCACCGCGAGGACCACGGCCAGGGCCATGGTCGCCAGCGCGAACCGGGGACGTCGAAGCCATGCCCGGCGACCGGGGTCATCGAGGGCCTGCGGTGCGGCAACGGCCTGCGGCGCGGCAACGGCCTGCGGCGCGGCAACGCCCTGCGTCCGCGGTGTAGCAGCGATCGCATCGAGGATGCGCGCCTCGAGACCTGCTGGCGGCAGGTACTGGGGCACGGATCGTGCGAGATCGGCGAGCGCCTCATCGATGGCAGCCGCATCGGCGTCGCACGTCAGGCACGACCCCCGGTGCGCGAGGAGCGTCGCGCGCTCGGTGTCATCCAGATCGTCGAGGGCGGCGCCGGCCAGGAGATCGAGGGTTGCCTCGTGGGTCATGACGCCGGCTTCTCGTCCAGCGAATCGCCGATCAGATCGCGCAGGTGCAGCAAGCCACTCCGGATCCGGGTCTTGGCGGTCCCGAGCGGGATGCCGAGACGGTCGGCGACCTCGACATGGGTGAGGCCGGCGAAGAACGCAAGTTCGACGGCTTCGCGCTGGAGGGCCGGCAACGTCGCGACCTGCTGATGCACCCGTTCGCGTCGGATCCGTGACCAGCTGTCCCGTTCGACATCCTCGTCCGCCCGTTCAAGCGTCAGGTCCGCGCTCACGCTCCGACTGCGAGCCGTCGTCTCGCGACGGAGGAGATCGATCGCCTTGTGACGGGCGAGGGAGAAGAGCCACGCGGCCGGCGAACCTTTCGTCGGGTCGAATCGAGCGGCGTCGCGCCACACGGCCACGAAGACCTCCTGGACGACGTCCTCAGCAGCGGTCGCGTCGCGCGTGACCTGGTAGGCCAGGGAGTACAGCGGACCGCCGAACCGTGCGTACAGGTCGGAGACAGCGCTCGCATCCCCGTCCCGGATCCGGGCGAGCAGCGCGATCTCGGCCCGTCGGGCGTCTGCCGACGGTGGTTCACGAACGGGCAACGAGGGCTCCTGGCGGGACAGAGGTTGATTCTGCCACACGACCGGCGCACGGAGGACGAGTTGGTCCGTCACGCCTTCTGTTCGGTCGGCGGCCGCGCACGGATTGGCTTCCGATCGCGCTACCCCAGGGCGTGCGGGCCCTCGGGGGCAGGCTCGAGCGCCTCGATCAGTTCCGGGCCGTCGCGCCGGACGTCGTTGACGAAGCGCGGCACGGCATACACATCGAGTCTCACGTCATCGCTCGGTTCGAGCAGCGCCAGCAGCTCGCCTGGATCATCGGGTGACGGATCAAGCCAGCGTGACCACGCTGACGCGGGCACGATGACGGGCATCCGGTCGTGCAGGTCCGACAGCGCCACGTTCGGCCGGGTCGTGATGATCGTGAAGGTTCGGCGGACGGTATCGGTCGCGGGATCCTTCCAGCCGGCCCACAAGCCCGCGAGCGCCAGCGGCGTCCGGTCGTCGCGGACGATCCGGTACGGCTGGCGGACCGTGCCTTCGCGCTTCCACTCGTAGAACGAGTCGACCGGGACCAGACACCGCTTGCGCTTGAAGGCGTCGCGGAAGGCGGGACTCGTGGTCAGTGTCTCTGCCCGGGCATTGAACATCTTCGAGCCCACCTTGGCGTCGCTCGCCCAGTGTGGGATGAGACCCCAGCGATAGGCCGTGATCGCGCGTCGGTCCTCGCGCTGAACGACGACGAGGGCCTCATCGGTGGGTGCCACGTTGTAGTGACCGCCCGGGTCGTCCACGAGGGGCTCGGCGCCGAAGATCTCGGCCAGTTCCGAGGCCGGTCGCTCCTGGGTGAACCGTCCGCACATGGCCCAAGTCTACGGCCCGGACGCACGACGCCCGCCGCGTGGGTCACGCGCCGGGCGGGTCGTGCTGCAGGGACGCGTCAGGGAAGGACGAGGTGGACCGGGTTACCGCGGATGCTGACCGCCCAGGTGGTCGTGTCGTTGCCGCCACCGACCTGGTATTCGATCTTCCACCAGCCGGCCTGGGTTTCGCCCGGCGGGGTGAGTCCGCCGGTCCCGTAGCCCGCGGGCAGTGGGATGGTGATCGTCAGGACCGAGTCGTTGAAGAGGCTCGACCCGCCCGACGCCGTCTGGATCTGGGTCACGTTCGTGCCCGACCTGCCGTTGTCGGCGGTGTAGGAGAACGTGGCGTAGTTGTAGGCGTTGCCGTCCGGGGTCTTGATCCGCAGGAACGCGTTGCCGCCCACATCGCCCGGATCGAACAGGGAGATGTACATCGTCTTGCCAGCATGGACTGCCGGGATCTGGGCGAGGTAGAACAGCTGCGTACCGGCGCTGAGGTTCGTGTACGCGGCCATCTTGCCGCCGCCATAGACACGTGGCGCGCTGCCGCCGGAGACCCACAGCGACCACATGTTCTCTGCGCTGGAGCCGGTCGCGGTCGAGGTGTTGACGTTCAGGCGGTAGGTCCCCGCCGCCAGGCTGGTCGCCATCGACCACCAGCGGTTGTGATAGATGCTGCCGGAGCAGTCCGCGTCGGAACCACCCGCGTCGCCGTAGTTGCCGCTGTAGTCACGCTGCTGCTCGTTCGTGAACAGGGCGCCGGACGTCGCCACCTGGGTGTCATCCCCAAGGTTGTACGCGGTCCCGTTCGTGTTGAAGAGCGTGAAGACCGTGTCGACCGGGCCGACCGTGCCGATGTAATGGTCGCCGGTGCCGTACGAGCCGCCCGAAGTGTTCGGGCCCGTGGCGCAGAACGTCGGATCGAAGATCGAGACGCGACCGAGCGCGCCCACCTCGATGGTGTAGTCGTAGCCCTTGCCGTCGTAGTCAGGGTTCGGGTTGCTGCCGTCGAGGAGAGGGGAGTAGCGATCGCCGTTGCCGCGCTGGCCGCCCGCGGAGATGACCGCACCCCAGAAGCCCTGCGACGTCAGCGCGGCACCAGTCGAGGGATCCGTGATCGCGCGCTGGAGCGGGTCGTCCACGGTGGACGTCGTGTAGGTCGGCGTATCGGTCGTGTAGTTTGCCTGGACCTGGACCTGGTCCACGCGGATGAACGTCCCGGCGGTCCCGCAGGGCTTTGCGGCGGTCAGCCGGACGCGGAAGTTGGCGTCGCTGATCTCGGATGCCGTCCACGTCGTGTGGCCGGTCCAGTAGGTGGTGGCGGTGGTGACACCGAATGTGTAGTTGCTGGCCGTCGTCTTGGTCTGATTAGCAGTGGTGGCCGCAACCGTGGTCCAGTTGAGGCCGGCGTTCCACGACAGAGCGACCGTGACGGTGTTGGCGCCGGCGCAGGCGGCGCTCAGCGAGACACCGTTGAGGAGGACCTGGAGGCCGGTCACGTTGCCGGAGATCGTCTCGCCGGCGTTCATGGTGTCGAGCGCAAACTTGCTGTATTGCTGGGTGGTCGCGGTGGTCTTGGTCTGTGCATATTTTGCATCGACGGCGTTCGCATCGGTGATCACCGTGCCGGAACTGGCGACCCACGGTGTTCCTGCGGGCGCGAGGGTCGCGACTTTCTTGCCGGAGTTCCGGGTGTTGTCGAGGTGCGGAGTCGTGTTCGTTTGGAGCGTGGTGCCATAGAGGGCGCCGACGCCGTAGTAGTTCTGCGGGCTGCCCATCGGTACCGGCAGGACGAAGTCGGCTCGGGCGACCTGCGTCGCCGGCCATGAGTTGATCCCGATCACCCGCGCGAAGAACGTGTTGACCGGGCCGGTGATGGTGACCTTGAGGCGTCGGTTGTCCACTGGGTCGACGACGGGCGTGACGGTGTAGCCGGCGGAGCCATCGGTGTAGCCGTTCTTGACGGCTTCCGCGCGGGCCGTGGCGTACGCGGAGGCCGGGTTGCTCGGGAGGTAGACCACACCGGCGAGGGCGGCGGCGTCCGCCGCGCGCTGCATGCGCAGGTTGTTCGTCCAGTACCACGACAGGTCGATGACTGCCGCGCACAGCAGGACGAACAGCAGGGCCGCGCCGGCGAAGATGACGACGACCTGGCCGCGTGGACGGCGCCCGCTGGATGCCGGCGAGCTGGATGGCTGGGTGGCAGGCATGGCACTCATCTCTAGTTGGTGGGGTTCAACGACATGACGCTGTGGTCGTTGATCGTCAGGCCCCCGGATCCGGCAGACCCGAAGAAGCCGACGACCGCCGCAAGGGGGGTCTGGAACTGGTAGTTGTAGGTGACGCTCACGCCGAGCGAGTCCGGGGTGACGCCGCCGTTCTGGCGCGTGCACGCGTCCCAGTTGACGGTGCCCTGCACGAAATCGAGCGGGGTGCCATCCACGACCGGGCCGGCCCCGGCGCTGTAGGTCCACGTGTTCTTGAGGCTGCCCGACGGTGTCCCGTCGGCCGCGGACTTGTAGATGACGATGTTCTGGATCCGGCTCAGCACGACCTGCGAGCCCGGTGCCTTCAGCACGCGCTGGACGGCGCCGATGATGTATTTGTCCACGTCCACGCTGCTGGTGCAAACCATCGTGGTGGTGTTGCCGGCGGCGAACGCGGCCCCGTTGCGGGCGCCCTCGCGGGTCGCCGTGGTGATGGTCATCGTGTGGTCGAAGACCATGCCGAACTCGAGAAGGCCGAGCAGGATCAGCATGAAGACCGGCACGAGCATCGCGAATTCGACGAGGCCCTGCCCGCGCGCGCCGGAGCGTGGCGAGCGGAGGGTGCGGCGCAGTGTCACAGGACCGGCTCCATTCGCATGATGCTCTGGCGATCGAACGTGAAGCCGCCCACCCCGCCACCGATGAAGTTCCGCAACGGCGTCACCCAGGCGTGGGTGTACGTGACCTTGACGGCGATGTTGTCCACGGTCGGGTGGGCATTCGCCGCCGGACTGGTCGGGCATCCGGCGAGGAAGTTGCAGCGCGACGTCTCCGGATAGTTGTCGGAGGTCAGCGCGTAGGGGACGGTCGAACCGTCGATGTAGAGGCACGGGGTGGCGTTCGCGACGCCGTTGCGCGTGTAGATCGTCGGCGAGCCGATCTGATTGCCGACGTTGTCGACCTGGTAGATCTGGACCGCCTGGATCTTCGTGGCCGAGGCTGGAGCCCCGACGGCCGCCTCGATGGCCTTGAGGATCACGCAGTCGGCGCCCGTCTGGGGTCCTGCCTCCGCACCCTGGAGTGACGCGTCACGGGCGCCGTAGCTGACCGCAAGGACAGCGTTGAACATGAACCCGAACTCGATCATCCCCAGCATCATCGAGATGAAGATCGGGAAGACGAGCGCG
>JBBQLI010000089.1:0-10995 GCA_038327765.1 Candidatus Limnocylindrales bacterium
ACGACGGCCACGACCAGGCCGATCGCGATCGCATGCCAGCGGGTCTGACGCAGCTCGTCGAAGCGGATCGACAGGCCGACACCGGCGAGCGCAACCAGGACGCAGGCGCGCGCGATCGTATCGAGGGCGGCCGCCAGATCCGGGCCGATCAGACCCGCCGAGCGCAGGCCAGCGAGCGCCACGAAACCCAGCACGAAGATCGGGAATGCACGACGAACGCCCCGATCGACGGCGCCGCCGCTCCCCTCCTCAGCCTCGGGGTCGACCGGGCCGAACGACGCCCAGGCCCACGCGATCCCGAGCAGCAGCGGGGCCATGAGGGCGTTCCGGATCAGCTTGACGACCGTGGCGACATCGAGGGCGCCAGAGCCGAAGGCGCTCGAGGTCGCGATCACCTGGCTGGTGTCGTGGACCGCCACACCGGACCATAGCCCGAAGGTCGACTGGCTCACCCCGAGGGCATGGCCGATCGCGGGATAGAGCAGGACGGCGAGCGAGCCGAACAGCGTGATCGTCGCGACGGCGTAGGCGACCTCACGGGGCCGCGCGCCGATGACCGGCGCGGTGGCGACGATCGCGGTGTTGCCACATACCGCCGAACCCACCGCAAGCAGGACCGCGAGGCGCGGCTCGACACCGGCCAGCCGCCCGAGGAGCAGCACGAGCGTCAGCGACACCGTCATCGTGATGACGATGGTCCCGAGCGCAGGACCGCCGATCCCGGCGATCTCGGCCAGACTCAATCTGGCTCCCAGCAGCACGATCCCCAGACGCAGGATGCGCTGGCCGGCGACACGCACACCCGGCGCGATCGACGCACGCTGACCTGGTCCCAGGACCGCGGCGACCAGTGCGCCGAGCACGAGCGCCACCGTCACCTCGGCGAGGATCGCCGGGAGTCCATACGTGGTCAGGAGGCGCGCCACGATGGCGATCGCGATCGCGAGGGCAAGACCGGGCAGCGGTGTCCGGGCCCGCGCCCGGACCGTCGCCATCGCGCCGTTCAGGAGGACGCGAGGCCCGGCGTGAACGCCAGCGCAGAGCCCACGAGGCTCGGGTCCGGCTCCGCATCCCAGGGTTCGAAGGTGAAGTCGATGGCGCTGCGCGCGACGCGCAGGAATTCGAGGTCGTAGCGCTCGTACATCTCGTGGGCGAGCGTGGCGGCCGCCACGTGCTGCGGTCCGCCTGATGCAGTCCGGGCTTCGACACGGCTGGCCCACAGGCAGAACGACATGCAACTGCCGTCTGCAGCGGCCGGTCCCTTGAAGTAGTGGACGAACCCGGGCGCGTGCATGGCTTCCTCGTGCGCCCAGTCATCGTAGGCGGTCAGCCGCGCTTCATCGGCGTCGGGTCGGCGGATCGATCGGAAGGCGACCATGTACCACGCTCCGGGCCCGACGTGCGGGAGGCAGTCCCGCCAGGTGAAGGCCTGCTCGACCGAGAGGCTGGCATAGCCATCAGAGACCGGCACGAGCCCGTCGAAACATGGAGCCGCGTCACGTCCCATCGCCATGCACGATACGACATCACGGCCGCGATTGTCACGATATGAGACGAGTGTCAGTCATATTGCGAGAAGGAAGTACCAGACCTGCCCGGCGAACCCGCGCTCGCTACCGTGGGCGCTCCTCCGCAAGGGCGGCATCGATCGCTCGGGCCGCCTGCTGCACCGAACGCCGGGCCCGTGCCTGCCAGGCGGCGCCGCAGCGGGACTCCGGACCGATGACACCGATCGCGCCGACGATGCCGTCTTCGCGCAGGACCGGTGCCGCGATCGAAACGGTGCCCTCGATCAGCTCCCCCTCGCTCGTCGCAAGGCCCGTCATCACGATCGCCCCGAGGCGTTCGCGCAACTCAGTCTCGGTGGGCGTCGCCGGCGTGAGGCGGACGAGATCCTGGGCCAGCACCTCGTCGAGGATATCGGCGGGCGCGAACGCGAGCAGGACCCGTGCGAGGGCGCCCGCATACAGCGGGGACATCGAGCCTGGCTCCAGCGTCACCCGTAGTGCGATGTCGCTTTCGACCTGGTGCAGGCACGTGGAGGTCAGCCCGATGCGACGGACCACCACGGCCGTTTCGCCGGTCTCCCCGACGAGCATCCGAAGGGCCGGGTCCGCGTGCCGGATCAGCTGTTCGCTGCTGACATTGCTGCCGGTCCCGATCAGCAGCTTCGGGCCGATCCGGTACGTCCCCCCGTGACGATCGACGAACCCGAATTCGGTGAGCGTGCGGAGATATCGATAGACGGTCGAGACGGGCATGTCGAGGAGCGCGCCGAGCTCATCCGCCCGGACGTCGCCCCTGTCGGCGACGGTGAGCAGGAGACGCAGCCCACGGGCGAACGACGTGTCCTCGGCAGCTTCCTCGGGAGGCCGGTCGCGCGCGGTGCCGCGGTCGCTGGCGGTGCTGCGGTCGGCGGCGGCGCTGCGGCCGCCTGGGGCGCTCATCCGCCGATCCGAGCCGGCGTGAACATGCCCGCCGCCACGGCCATCGCCAGCGGCTCCACGTCGGGCACGACGTCGCCTGTCGCCAGGAACGGGACCAGCGTTCGAACGTGTGCTGCGATCCGCCCGGTACCGGCACCACGAGGATCGGTGCCCCGCAGATCGGCCGCCTGGGCGGCGACCGTGAGCTCGATCGCGGCGATCCGGACGCCGAGCGCGACCTGGTCGGCCAGGCGGCGAGCGGCGAGCGGAGCCGCGCTCGTCCGGTCCTCGATGCCTTCCGCGTGACTCGTGGACACCAGCTCGTAGGAGACCGGCGCCCCCAGCAGGCGCGCCTCGAGCGCGATCGACTGGACCGCGATCCCGAGATACGACAGTCCCGGATCCGATCGGTCCGGGTTCGGCGACAGACCGGTCGGCAATCCTGACCAGGGCGTCTCGAGCATCTTGACCGAACGCTCCGCCGAGGCTCCGAGCATGCTGGCCAGCACGATCCGCAGGTAGTCGAGCGCGGCGGTGAGTGGCAGGATCTCGAAGTTCGCGACGGAGATCACCCTCCGGGCGGTCGGCACCACGATCGGATTCCCCTGCGAGGCGTTGAGCTCGATGGCGAGCTGTGCGTCGACATGGGCCAGGACATCGCGACCTGCACCCTGGAGCTGGGGCAGGTCGCGGAACGTCAGTGGATCCTGGAGATGTCGTGCGACGCCCGGACGATGGATCGCACTCCCGGACAGGAGTCGATCGAACGTGGCGAGGGTGTCACGCAGCCCTGGATAGGGTCGCGCATCGCCGATCGCACGATCGAGCATGGTGGGGTTGACGGCCATGGCCTCGAGGCTGAGCGCGCCGGCCGCATCCAGTGCGTCGAGGAGACCGGCAGCATCGGCGACCGCGAGCGTCGCGACCCCGGTCGACACGCTGTTGTGCCCCAGCAGGGCAAGACCCTCGCCGGCCTGCAGGTCCGCCTCACCGAAGAGCGCCGTCGCAAGATCGGCGTTCTGGGCAAGATCGGCCAGCCCGACCGAGCCAAGCGAGCGGATCGCCGGTGTCTCGCCGGCGTTCAGCGCAGCCACAAGCCGTTCCGCCAGGATCGGGCGGACGCCCGGATCGCCCGCGGCGAACCCGTTCGCGAGCCGCAGCATCGCCGCGCGGGCCTGATCGCGCGCAAGGACGTCGCCCTGTCCGACGAGGTGGTGTCGCAGCATCCGGCGCGAGTAAGCGGCCGCGCCAGCGCCATCGATGCCGATCCGCTTCAGGACCCCGACCGCGGTGGAGAGGCCATAGACGGCGTCGCCCGAGGCGAGGCGCTCATCGACGATCGCGCGGTTCGCGACCATCCTGGCGAAGGCGTCCGAGTGAAGCTCCACGGGTTCGGCTGCGCGTGCGACGCGAACCATGTCGTCGCGGGTAAGGTCGCGCCCGGTGAGGACAACGGTCACGGCAAGTTCTCACATCGCGGGAATCACGTCTGCGATCGGCGGCCGATGGTAGCACTCGGCGGGCAGGAAGAAGCCCCTCGCCGTCTGGTTCGTCCCCGCGGCGAGGGGCTAGGCGCATTCCCATAGGTACCGTTGGCCCGAGGGGGGGAAGGGCACCTGGTCGACCCATGTGGTTTGCAGCCATGACGATGAGGCCCATCGATGGCGGCGGTGAGGATGAAATCACGCCTCCCACGGGCGATCCGCGGTCCGGACGATCCGCGGATGCGGCGGTCCGCGTCCGAGCGTCGGGGGTCGGAACTGCGAACGGGCAAGGTGAGGGACCGAAGGATGGACGAGTGGTCCGGCGCGCACGCCGGACCACTCGTCGACGGTCGGGGCGGGGATCTGCCCGTCCGGCCCGGCGACCCCCAAGTCGCGTCGGCCGGATACGGGGAGGAAGAGATCCCGCACACCACCGCTCGTCACGCTGGACGGTACGGGGAGCCCTCATGTCCGATGAGGATGGAAACCCGCACCCGCCGCATCGATCACCGATCGCCGGCACGCGAGCGAAACGAACGGTGGCACGATGGCGGAGGCATATGATGGGATCGTGGGGAAACGGCGTGCCATCGACGCGCAACTGGTCGTCATCGGATCGTCCGCTGGGGGCATCGAAGCGCTGACCCGCGTGATCGCCAGCCTGCCCGCCGATTTCCCCGCCCCGATCGTCATCGCCCAGCACCTGGACCCGCGCCGGCCGAGTCACCTGAGCGAGATCCTGGGCCGCCACTCCGCGATGCCGATCCGGATCGTCGAGAGCGAGGCCGCGCTCCAGGACAGCACGGTCTTCGTCGTCCCATCGAACAAGCTCGTCGAGATCGCCGATGGTCACCTGCGCCTGCGACCGGCGGCGCCCGGTCAGGTGTCACCGTCCGTGGACCTGCTCCTCGAGACGGCTGCCGAGGCCTTCGGCGCAGGGGTGACAGCCGTGATCCTGACCGGCAGCGGGAGCGACGGGTCGGCCGGGGCGTGGCACGTCAAGCAGGCCGGTGGCACCGTGATCATCGAGAACCCCGCGACGGCGCTCTTCCCATCGATGCCGCGCTCGATCTCCCCATCGCTCGTGGATGCGACGGCGGACCTCGACTCGATCGGCACGGTGCTCGTCGATCTGGTGGTCGCCGCACGGCCGGATCCCGATGGGCCGGAAGGACTCGCGTTCAGCGCGCTGCTGGCCCGCATCCGCGAGCGGAGCGGGATCGACTTCGGAAGTTACAAGAGTGCGACGATCGTGCGTCGCCTGCGCGGACGGATGGTTGCGACCGGGCACACGTCGGTGGCCGACTACGCACGATCGATCGAGGCGGACGGTGAGGAATACGCGCGGCTCATCAGCAGCCTGCTGATCAAGGTCACGGAGTTCTTCCGCGATCCGAAGGTCTTCGAATACCTCCGCGAGAAGACCCTGCCGATGCTCATCGACGAGGCGCGCGTGCACGATCGGCAGCTTCGCGTCTGGTCCGCCGGGTGCTCGACCGGCGAGGAGGCCTACTCACTGGCGATCAGCGTGCTGAGGCCGCCGGGAAGGACGCCGATGTCCTCGACATCCGGGTCTTTGCGACCGACATCGACACGGCCGCCATCGCGTTCGCGCGACGCGGCCTCTACCCGTCCGCCGCGCTGCGGAACGTGTCGCCGGACATCCGCGCCAGATACTTCAGCAAGACCGAGCATGGCTACGAGGTCGCGAAATCGCTGCGGACGGCGATGATCTTCGGCGAGCATGACCTTGGTGGTCGCGCACCGTTCCCGCGGATCGATCTGATCCTGTGCCGGAACGTCCTGATCTACTTCAACCTCGCGATGCAGCGGGCGGCACTCGAGACGTTCGCGTTCTCGCTGCGTGACGAGGGCCGCCTGGTCCTCGGGCCGTCCGAGGCGGTGGCCGCCCTCCCGGGACCGTTCATCGAGGACCAACCGCGGTCGCGGATCTTCCGGCGTGCACCGGGGCGCCCTCCCCTTCCGCTTCCAACCATCTATCCGACCCGGCCGGCGCGGGTCACGGGGGTGTCCCTCGACGTCGCGATCCGCACGACCCGACGCGACGTGCAGACCGCACGCGACTCGACCGAAGCCGCCGAGTCGCTCCTGCTCGACCTCGGTCTCGGGGTGGTCGTCGTCACGGCGGCGTACGACATCCGGCGGATCAACACCGCGGCCCGACGACTGCTGGGCATCCACGGTCTGGCCTTCGACCAGGACTTCATCCACCTTGCGGAGTCGCTTCCTTCGACCGCGATCCGTACCGCGATCGATGCTGCGATCGACGGGAAGACCACCACCGCGATCCACGAGGTGGAAACCACGGGGACGGTCGCCGAAGACACGCGCTCCATCGAGACCGTCGTCCGACCGTACGTGGGACAGGGCGGCGGGATCGAGGGCGCCATCATCGAGCTCGCCGACATGAGCGACGCTGAACGCGACCGACACGCCGCCGCCAAGCTCGTCCGTCAGCTGGAGCGCGCGTCCGCGGTCAACGGGCGGCTCCTGCGTGCGAACGACGAACTCACGACCCTCGTCGCCCAGCTGCGAGGAGCCAACGAATCGCTGCTCCAGTCGGGCGAGGAAGCGCAATCCGGTCGCGAGGAGGTGGAGACCCTCAACGAAGAATTCCAGGCGACGAACGAGGAGCTCGAGACACTCAACGAGGAGCTGACTGCGAGCGTCGAGGAGCTTCGGGTCGCCAACGAGGATCTGGCTGCACGTTCAGAGGAGCTGCATCTCAAGGCCGTGGCCCTCGAGGAGGAGACGCTCGGCCGCGAAGAGGAGCGTGATCGCCTGCAGGCGATGCTGACCAGCCTCGGCGATGCGGTCGTCGCCGTGGACCGCGCTGGGCGCACCCTGGCCACCAACCCCGCCTACGACAGGCTCTTCGGTGGACCGCACGCGCTGATCGCACCCGAGGACCTGGCCGGCCTGCCGCTCCCCCGGGAGTCGTGGCCGCAACATCGAGCCGCGCGTGGCGAACGATTCCGGATGGAGTTCGCGGTGAGGGACGACGCCGGTGGCCGGCACTGGTTCGAGGCCGTGGCCGAACCGCTCACCCACGAGGACAGGACCTGGGGCGGCGTCGTCGCGATCCGGGACATCTCGGAGCGGACCATGCGGCTCAGCCTGGAGCGACTGATGGCGGCCGCCGGGCACGAGCTCAAGACGCCGACGGCGGCGATCCACAACTACCTCCAGCTCGTCGACCGCCATATCACCGCCAGCGAGGTCGACAAGGCGGGTATCTTCGCCGGCCGCGCCCTCGCCCAGTCACGCCGGCTGTCGGCCCTCATCGAGCGGTTGCTCGACGTCGGCCGCATCCAGAGCGGGCAGCTCGAGCTGCAGCGCGAAGCGGTCGATCTCGTGACGGTGGTCCGGTCCGCCGTGGAGGTGGCCCAGGTCCTGCCGAACGCGCCGCCGATCCGGATCCGGGCCGGCAAGGAACCCATCCGCGTGCGGGCCGATGTCGGCCGGATCGAACAAGTCCTGCTCAATCTCCTGACCAATGCCATGGAACACGCACCGCGCTCCGCCACGATCAATGTGACGGTGCGGGCGACCGCGGACCTGGCCGTCGTGACCGTCCGAGACCAGGGCCCGGGGGTGGCCGCCAAGGACCTGCCGATGATGTTCGAGCCCTACGCCCGACTCGGGTCCAGGCATCGCACTTCAGGTCTCGGTCTCGGCTTGTATGTCGCGCGGGAGATCGTGACGGCCCATGGCGGCGAGATCCGGGCCACATCGAAACCGGGCAGCGGCGTGGTCGTGACCGTTCACCTGCCCCTGGCCCGTCGACGGACCGATGCCCAGCCGACCCAGCCCGCATCGCGAACGAAGCCATGATCCGGGTCGCCATCGTCGAGGACCACCCGGCAATCGCGGACGGTCTCGCGGCGCTGATCCGTGGTTCGGCGGGGGTGACGGTCGTCGGGACGGCGCGTGACGTGCCATCGGCCACGATCCTCATCGAACGCGCCACCCCGGACGTCGTGCTGTGCGACATCCGGCTCAACGAAGCAGGCGACGGCTTTGATCTCATCAAGCGCCACGCGACGCAGGCCGCGTTCATCATCCTGAGCGCCTACTGGTTCCCGAGCTACCACGTGAAGGCCGTCGCCCTCGGCGCGCGTGGCTACCTCTCGAAGATGGCCACCGTCGACCAGATCCTCAAGGCGGTCGAGACCGTGGCGGCCGGTGGTACGGCGTTCCCGCCCGCCGCCCGCAAGGCCGCACGCGATGCGCTGCGCGTGCCGACGCCACGCGAATCAGAGATCCTGGTCCTGGTGGCCGAAGGACTCTCCAACGCCGAGATCGCCGAGTCGCTGTCGCTGCGGGTCAAGACGGTCGAGAGTCAGCTTCGCCGCCTGTTCGATCGCTATGACGTCACGAGCCGGACCGCTCTCGTGCATCTGGCGGCGCGCCAGGGCTGGAACGAGGACGAGCCCTAGGCCAGGACGATGGCGTCGATGACGTCGAATGATGCCGCAGTTTCATCCTCAGCCGGGAGGATGGGCAGCCTCACGATGCGGTGACGGGGTCGACTGGCGACCCCGCTCGATACCCCGGAGGACGTCCATGGGTCGCATCGCGGTTCACGCCGTGGCTCCGGCCGTGCGACCGATGCCGCTCAAGGTGATGATCCCGCGCCGTGCCGTCGGCGCTCGCCCGGACGACCCGCGACGCCTGGAACCGTTGCCGAGGATCCGTCCCACCGATGACGGTCGCGATCCGATCGCGGCCTGCGTCGCCACGCTCTTCCCGTCGGCCCGCAGCGAGACGAGGCACACGCTCGTCCACCGTGCCCCGCTGCGGGCCTTCGGGCGACATGAGTACCTGCTCGGCCAGGGCGATGTCTCCGCGGTGGTCGCGATCGTGTCAGGGACCGTGGCTGTGCGTACTGGGGACGACGACGGGCGGCGGCTGACCATGGGGATCCTCGGCGCCGGGGACGTGGTCGGACTGCTGTCGGTCTCCCGATTCACGACCTCGCTCGACGACGTCGTGGGTCTCACGTCCGGCACGTGGGCCACGTGGAGCGGACACCACATGCGTCAGCTGAGTCAGGGGGACGCGGGGCTTGGGGCGGACCTGCTCGATCTGGCCCTGGAGTCGATGGCCCGCTACCAGGAACTTCTGGCGCAGGCCACGTTCGAGAGTGCGCGGGAGCGCTTCGCGCGCGTCGTCCTCGACTACGAGCCGCTGATCTGTCGGGAGGACACGGTCCTCTCACGGGCCGAAGTCGCCTCCCTGGTGGGCGTGACCCGCGAGATGATCGGCATCGTGATGCGCGACTTCGAGGCGAACGGCCTGATCTCCCGGGATGACGCGGTCGTCACGATCCGCGACCGCCGCGGCCTCCACGCGCTGCTACCACTCGGCTATCCCAGCGTGGTTGACGCGCGGTTCGGGATCACCCGACGCACGGAGCGCCGCGCCAGCGTCGCCGGCCAGCGATCGCCGCTCGCGGGCGATGAGGCGTGGACCGGCTAGCGCACGGATCGTCAGTCACGCAGCGGTCCCGTGCACGTCGGGCATCGCCCACTCGACCTGCGACTCGTCCGTGGCGGGTTCCCAGTCGGTCGTCGTCGCGCCCGGCTGAGCGACCCCGATCGCGTCGGCCAGCAGCTCGGTCGTCTCCGGCCACGTGGGCCATGCCTCGAACCAGTCGCGCGCAAGGGTCGCGGCCGTCGCGCGCTCCACCTGGTCCATCGCGAACCGCACGATCGCCGCGCGCAGGCCGTCCGACGATCCCGGCGCGTACAGGAGTGAGCCGGGGGCCGCCACGTCGCGGACCGAAGCGATGTCCGGGGCGACCAGCGCCAAGCCTGCGCCGGCGGCATCGAGCATCCACGACCAAGCCTCGGGGGAGGTGGCGCCGGGCCCCAGGATCATGACCTCGGCGGTGGCGAGACCGGCCAGATGTGCCGCCCGGGCCTCGAGAGGATCCGTGTGGACGATGCGCAGGCGAGCGTGCGGAGCGGCTTGGCGAGCCTCGCCGAACGTGCGCACCACCTCGTCGGGGTCCAGGTCGTGGCCCGGATCGTCGGTGACCAGGAACGTGACCTCGTCGGCGACGGCCGAATACGGGTCGGAGCGCGGCGTGATGTCGCGCTCCCGTCCGGGCGGGACGAACCGGACGCGGTCGGCTGACAGGCCCGCGTCGAGGAGGGCGATCCCGGCCGAGCGCCCAGCGACCACGACGCCATCGAAGGAATGGTCGAGGAACCGCGCCAGACGACGTTGCGGGTCGAGCGGCCCGGATCCGTGCGCCGCGATCGAGCGGGCCAGGTAGATCGCCTTGTCGAGACGCGTCTGGAGGACCTCGTCGCAGGCCTGACCAAGGAAGACCGCGATGTGGCGAGTGCCGAGAAGCACCCGGGGTCGATCGTGGAGCGCACTCAGTGCCGAGGTCTCCCACAGGACGAGATGGGGTCGGTCGGCACGGAGGTGGCGGACCAGGGCCTCGCTCGGACCGCCCCACGCTCCAGCAGGCGGATGCCACATCGACACGCCTGGGATCGCTCCATCGTCCGTGTCACGGTCCGTGGCCAGCTCGACGTCGTGACCGAGTGCCGCGAGACCGGCTGCGGCCTCGCACAGGTAGCGCCGGGCCGCCACGCTTGGCGCCAGCGCCTGGATATCCCCCGCGACGACGCTGATGCGCATCGCGCTCGATCCTTCCTCTGCCTCCGGCGCCCCACGCGTTCTCGGCAGGACGACGATCGTATGGCGGCCCGGACAGGGCAGCCACGAAGGATTTCGCGGCCCGGTCGTTGATGTGCTGAGGGACCGGGTCCCGGTCCACACGGCCCGGGTGGCGGGCGCGGACGGGCCGCATGGCCCGCCACCCGATGACGCGCGGCAGGGGTCTCGTGACGACGGAGGAGCCCACAGTCGTCATGAGCTCGACGACCGGTTCGGGACTGATCCAACCGGCGCACCGGGCTCAAGCGGAAGGAACGGATCATGGACAAGGGCAAGGGCCTCGCAACGATGCGGATCCTTCTCGGAGCTGGCTTCCTGTATGCCGGGCTCGAGAAGGTCTTTGACTTCACCGCCTCGGGCAAGCCGTT
>JBBQLI010000090.1:0-10886 GCA_038327765.1 Candidatus Limnocylindrales bacterium
GTCGTGCCGCTGCTGGCCGACCGCGTGGCGATCGGCGGCGTACCGACGGCCTATGTCTGTCGCGGATTCGTGTGCCGGCTGCCCGTCACCAGCGCGGAAGCCTTGCGAACGCAGCTCGAGGAGGGAACGCCATGACCGACCCGCTGGAGGCCCAGCCCGCCACGTCCGCGGAGGTGATCCCGAGTGATCAGTGTCTTCGCTGTCGCACCGTCCTGCGTGACGAGGGTCCGGTGGATCTTCGGGTCGGCGGCAAGAGCGGCGGCTGGGGTCTGATCCTGGGTCAGTGGGCCGATGTCGGCGAAGGGCTGCTGCATTTCGACCTGCTGAGCTGCCCCAGCTGCGGGCACGTCGAGTTCCGCGTCCCGACGGCGTGACCGCCGCGTGACCGTTCCGCGGCCGGGACCGACGAGCCCGCGACCGGCCGTCGGGACGCCGACGATCCCGCGACCGGCCGCGACCGTCGTCCTGGTCCGACCGGGGAGGACCGGCCTGCAGGTCCTCCTGGGCCGACGGCCGGCATCCATGGCGTTCGCGCCGGACATCCATGTCTTTCCGGGCGGGGCCGTGGACCCATCCGACGCGGATCCGCGACTCATCGCCCGGTCCACGCGAACACCCGACGAGGCCGCCGCGGCGCTTGGCGGCGATCTGGATCCGGGTGCCGCCATCGCGGCGCATATCGCGGCGATCCGCGAAACGTTCGAGGAGTCGGGCGTGTTGCTGGCCGACGCTCCGGGCTCGACGGCGGCGGAAGTCCGCTCGGCCCGGGCCGCGCTGGTCGGTGGCGAGATCGGGTTCGCGGCCCTCGCTGAGCGGCTCGATCTCACCCTCCGGACCGATGACCTCATCGCACTCTCGCACTGGGTCACGCCGCCGATCCATCCGCGGCGGTTCGACGTCCGGTTCTTCGTGGCGGCCTGGCCTGGCGGCGCGAAGCCGTCCCTCCACGGCGATGAGGTGGCCGCGTATGGCTGGCACCGGTCCGCCGATGCGCTGGCCCAGATGGCGGCCGGCGACCTCGATCTGTGGCTGCCCACCAGCAGCACGCTCCAGCAACTGGAGCACGCCCGCTCGTTCGACGAGATCAGCACGCGACTTGGCGGCGGGTGCCTCGGCGAGATCGCGGTCGACGACGTGACCCGGGACCTGATCCGGATCGTCATGCCGGCCGGTGGCGGGATCGCCGGTCAGCCGGTCTGCGCCTATCTCGTCGGTCGGCGGCGGTTCGTGCTCGTGGATCCGGGCGACCCCGGCGATCCAGCGCTCCAGCGTGTCATCGACCTCGCGGCCGATCGCCGTGGCAGCATCGCGGCCATCGCGCTGACCCACGTGGATCCCGATCACGCTGCCGGCGCCGAGGACGTCGCCGAGCGTCTCGGGATCCCGATCCTCGTGGGACCGGGCGGCGGCCGGCCGCTCCCGTACGCCGTCACGGAACTCCGCGATGGCCACGTGATCGACGCCGGTGACGTGCCGCTGACGGTCATCGCGACACCGGGCCCGCGGCCGGACCACGTCGCCTTCCTCGTCGGCGCGGACGGCCCGATCCTCAGCGGTGACCTGGACGGGACTCGCGGCGCCCGGACGATCCCGGCACCGCCCGACGAACCCGCCTGGGCCGCCTCACGGACCAGGGTCGCGGCGATCCACCCGCGCGCGACCCGCCTCGGCGGCCATCCATCAATGGATTGACATCGCGCATCGACGCGGCACACGATGGCGCCGTGGATGAATCGGTGGGGACTGCGGTCGACGGTGCGCCCTACGTGGAGGCCCGCGGTCCGCATCTTCCTGACTCCCTGACGCGGTTCGCGCGCGCGACGCCGATCCTCTCGTGGGTCTTCCTCGCCATCGCCGCCGCCGACCTTTACTGGAATTGGACCAATCAGGCCGGCGCGCCGGATCCAGTCACCAACGCCCTGAGCGTGGCGAGCTGGCTGCCGTCGATCGCGATCTGTCTCTTCGGTGCCGGTCTGGCGCTGCGCCATCGGGGCGCGTGGAGCACGCATCGGGTGCTGTTGATCGGCATCGTGCTGCTCGTCCTCGTCGAGGCGATGCAGGTCGGATCGATCGTCTTCTCGGACCAGATCAACACGTTCGCCCGTGCCGCCGACGACCTGTCGCCCATCGGTCCGGGAACGCTCGGCGTGTCGTTGAGCATCGCCCTCATCCGGGTCTTCGGCCTGGTGCTCGTGGCTCGCGGGGTCCTTGCGGTGCGTCAGTTCGAGGAGGACCTCAACGCCGATCGGCGCATGACCATCATCACGCTCCTGAGCATCCCGCTGGTCATCGCGTCGGTGGCATCGGTGGTGCTGTATGTGTCCACCCTTGACCTGACGTCGCTGAGCATGGTCACCATCGCGTACCTCATCCTCGGTGCGCTGGTCTCGGCGATGGCCGTGGCAGCACTCGCGTATCTCGCCACGATCGTCACCGCGGGCTGGCGGGCCCGGGAGCGGCCGCGGAGCGGCTGGCGGTTCGCGGCGCTGGGGGTGTGGCTGATCTTCGTCGCGCTGTACATCGGGACCGTGGACCAGGTGGTGGCCCTCGCGCTCCAGGCTGGGACGCAGGCCAATGTGGCCCAGCCGGCATGGATCGGCGACGTCTTCAACGGGTCGACCGTCATCCGGGCCGTCGGCTACCTCGCCCTGCTCCTTGGGTTCGTCTTCGGGTTCCCATCGCCGCGCGAGGATGCGTTCGATGACGACGAGGAAGAGGCCGAGGCCTACGAGGCCGAACCCGCGACCTGAGGGCTACGCCCGATCGACCGGCAGCGACGATGCCAGGTTGCGCAGGAAGTTGAGCCCCTCGTCGACATCCTCGACCGAGGCATACGGACCGGGCATCAGGAAGCACGGCCGACCGCCCAGCGCCACGCCCGCCAACTGACCCCACGATTCGGTCAGATCCCGGCCGGCCGCGATCGCCGCGGCGCGCTTGTAGATGAAGACGACGGCGGCCGGCCGCCATAGCGCGATCTTCTGCCACAGCGGCCCGACGCCAACACGCAAGTCCGCATCGCTGGCATCGTCGCGTGGGGTCGGTGGCTTGACCAGGTCCGTGATGCCGTGACCCAGGCCGAGGAGGGTGTCGTCCGCGGTGGCGATGGGCGTGCCAGGCGGGAGCACCTGGGCAAGCATCAGGCGCCGCCAGAACGTGTGACCGAGGCGGCCCTGGTGATAGTGGCCGGCGCTGACGCTGACCGGTGAGGGGTTGAGCCCGATGAACAGGAGTCGATCGCGTGCCGGGGGGATGTCGGCGAGGGTTGGAACGGCCACGCCGTCCACCTCGACCGTGGTCAGGTGCGGCCCGGGCTCCGGGCGCTGGGTGAGGGCCGCCAGATCGTCGGGGGTCATCCGCGCGCCTGTGAAGCGGACGACTGGATCAGGCGGGCTTGGCCGGGTCGGTCGGCGGAGTCGGCGGCGTGGTCGGCACCGTGGCGTCGATCGTGTCGCTCGCGGTGCGGGCCTGGATCTCGGCCTGCGCCTTGGCCGCCTCGATGCGAGCCTCCTTGACGCCGCGCCCGAACGCCTCACCCAGCTTGGGGAGCGTCTTGGGTCCGCGCAGGACCACGGCGGCGATCAGGATGATGATCAGGACCAGCAGGATGTCCGGCATGTGCGGATGGTACTCCGGTCGTCGGGTCGTCAGCGAGGACGAAGGGCGACGGGGATCACGAGGCGGAGAGAGGTGTGCGTCACGGAGAACGACGCCACCTTGTTGTCGACGAGACCCACCGCCTTCGCCGCGTCGATGACGTCCACATCCCGGAGGGTGGCGGCCTTGCCCTTGCGCGACACCACCCAGATCGCGCCATTCGGCCGGATGCGCGTGCGAAGCGCCTCCAGCGCGTCCAATGCCTCTGGGCTGTCGGCGCCGAACAGGACGACGTCGGTGTCCGGCTCGGGCCAGCCCTCGGTCACGTCCGAGGTGCGATCCGCGAGCAGAGGACGGATCGTCTCGTCCTCGATGCCGAGCAGCGCGACCCGCATCCCGGGGCGGATCCCGAGCTTGTCGAGAAGGGGCGTGGTGTAGACACGTTCCATTGCCTCTATCGTGCCACGCATGCTGCTCGTCTTCGGCCCGCGCTCCGCGACGTACGACTTCGGACCAGGCCATCCGCTCACGCCGCGCCGGTTCGGGCCTGGGATCGACCTGTTGCGCGCCGTTGGCGCCGTGCCGGGGCTCGCGCCTGAGCCCGCCACGGATGACGAGCTCGCGTGGTGTCATGACCCACGCTACGTGGAGGTCGTGAAGCGGTTCTCCGCGATGCCGTTCGGCGCGCCGCTGGCGGGGATCGGCGCGGGCGACGACCCGGCATTCGCAGGGATGCACGACGCCGCTGCGTCGGTCGCGGGCGGATCGATCCGGGCGATGGAGGCGATCCTGCGCGGCGAGGTCGATCACGCCTTTCACCCCGGCGGCGGGCTCCACCATGCGATGCGCGTCCGTGCCTCGGGGTTCTGCATCTACGACGATCCGGCTCTGGCCATCGCCCGTGCGCGGCGCGCCGGCTTGCGCGTCCTCTACATCGACCTCGACGTCCATCACGGTGACGGCGTCCAGGCACTCCATTGGGACGACCCGGGCGTGCTGACCGTCTCCATCCACGAGACCGGGCGGACCCTGTTCCCCGGGACCGGTGGCATCGATGAGGTCGGGGTAGGCGCCGCGGCCGGGACGGCGGTGAACGTGCCGCTGGAGCCAGCGACCGGGGAGGCAGCTTGGCTCGACGCGGTCCATGGGTTGCTCCCCGAGATGGCCGCCGCGTTCGGGCCGGACATCATCGTGAGCCAGCACGGCGCTGACTCGCACGCGTGGGACCCGCTCGCGCACCTGCGCGTGACCACCACCGCGATGGGCGAGGCGGCCCGGCTGGTGGATGCCATCGCGCATCGGCACGCCGGCGGTCGATGGCTGGCGACGGGCGGCGGCGGCTACGACGCCTATCGAGTGGTGCCACGGATGTGGTCGCTGGTGTGGCTGGCGGGGGAGCATCGCGAGGTTCCGTCGGCGACGTCCGACGCCTGGCGAGAGCGGTGGGCCGCGGAGGCAGCACGGTACGGGCAATCGCCGCTGCCGGGGACCTTCGATGACGGGCCGAATGCCGGAACTCCGGTCGATGGCACGCAACGGGCAGCCGAGGCGCGCTCCCGGGAGGTGATCGCGGCCGCGCGCGAACAGGCTGTCCCACGCCTGCTGCGTGAGGCGCGCGATCGTGGGTGGTGGGATCCGGCGGCGGGGTCCCAGGCCGCGGCCGCCGTGGGTTCGCCGGTCGCGGGCGGTTCGCCGGTCGCGGGCGGTTCGCCGTTTACCCACGGTTCGGCGGTCGGAGCGGGTTCACCGGTCGCGAGCGGTTCGCCGGTCACCGACGGTTCGGCGGCCGAGACCGCGACCATCATCGACGCCGTCGACCCGGCCGTCTGGGGCCGACTCACGCTCGCGGCACGCGTGATCGCCCCGCTCGATCCTGTCGCAGCACATGCGCTCGTGGCCGCCGCCCTGGAGGGTGGCGTATCGGCCACTGCGGCGGTCGTCGGTTCGACGGTCGTCGGCCTGGCCATCGCCGGCTCGCCGTCGACCGCGTCGTCAGGTGGTCGCGACCTCCTTGCGCTCGGGGTCGCACCCGCGCATCGCCGCCAGGGTCTGGCGGGAAGGCTGCTGTCCGCAAGCGCTGCCGATCACGCGACGATGGGTGTGGCGGAGCGGGATGTGGTGGAACCGTTGGATCTCGCGACCCGCTCGTCCATCGGTCGTCGGCTCCTGGAGCGGGCCGGGTTCGTCGCGACAGGCCGGGCGTCATGGGTTCGTCGATGAGCCTCCCGGCCCGCGACCTGCTCGATGTCAGGCTGAGCGAGGCCTACGGTCGCGAAGGCTGCCCGATCTGCGCGGTCCGAGCGCGGTCCGAGCGAGCCGCTCTCGATTCGATGGTCACCGAAGGCGTGATGGACATCGCGACGCGGGGCCGCCTCGAACGGAGCGAGGGCTTCTGCCGGCGGCACCTGCGCGAGCTGATCATCGCCGAGCGCGACGGCCCCGGCAGCCTCCTTGGGTCCGGCATCCTGTATCGAACGGTCCTGGGCCGCCGGCTCGAGATCGTGCGCCGCGGTTCGGGCGCGAAGGGCCGCGGCCTCCGGGCGATCCTGGGTCTCGCGGCAAAGCGCCCGCCGTGTATCGCCTGCGCGCAGGGCACGAGCGGCGTCGAGATCGCGCTCGGTCGGTCTGTGGAACGTGCCCAGGATCCGGCCTGGGCCGACGCCATGGCGCGGGCCCCGTTCTGTCTGGACGACCTCATCGACTTGTGGCGGGCCTCGAAGGACGAGGCGGCGCTGACCCCGATCCTGCGCCGGCAGCTCGAACGCCTGACCGACCTCGAGCACCGGCTCGCCGGGTTCATCGACCATTCCAGTTTCGAACGTCGTCTCGAGATGACCGACCGCGAACGCGATTCCGTGGCCGAGGCAGCGGCGGCACTGGGCGGCGACGGCGACTGACGGTCGGGGGCAAGGATCACGTGGCCAGGCCGCGGGGCGGACCATCGAGGATGCGAGCGGCGCCCCGCTCGACCGATGCCCACAGGATCGCGGAACCTGGCCACGGGGCGCCAGGTGTGGTCAACGCGCGGTACGCATCGGCGGTCGAGCCCGGGAATTCGGTCCGCAGGGTCTCGGCGACGGCAGAAACGGTGCGACGGTTCGCGAGGGTCGAACGCACGACGAGCAATCGGTCGATCCGTGGCGCGGCGAGGTCGGCGCCGAATCTCCACATCGTCGCTGAACGGAGGGAGTCGGCCTTCTCGTGAGACCAGCGCAGCAGCTGCTCGAGTCGACGAAGTTCGGACTGGATCTCGCTTGCGACGATGACCGCGGGCGAGGGTTCGTGCAGGACCAGGTCGATCACCCCGCGGGCAGGCCGATAGACCGGTACCTCGAGATCACGCTGCCAGCGGGCATGGATCTCGCGCAGGAGGGCCTCCACGATCGCGGCCTGGATCGGGTCTCGCAGACGCGGGCCGGTGCCGGGGTAGATGCGGACGCGGAGGTCGCCGCCCAGCGCCCGCGCGATCGTCGTCAGGACCGCGAGGCTGGGTTCGCGCAGGCCCCGTTCGATGAGGGAGAGGAACCCGTCGTCGATGCCAGCCTCTGTCGCCACCTGCCTGATGCTGAGGCCAGCGTCGAGTCGTTGGCGTCGGATCTCGTTACCCAGCAAGATCCGGAGGTCCCGTGTGGCCCGTCCATTGATGGTTCGGGCCGACTTGCGCGGTGTGGTGAGGGCTCGCGGAGGCATGGGTCCATGGAAGCACGAGGCGCTCACCTGCGACGTATCGGCTCGGGAGAGGGGTGCGTGCTGTCCCACGGTCAGCGAATCTGGTCGCTCGTGGTGCTGGCTGGGTTGTGACCCATCTGATGCTGCCCGACAGTCAGCGATTTCGCACTATGGCGCGGCGTGCGGCGTCACGGTTCGCCCATATGACGCTTCGTGCCGACCCCAGGGCGGCAGCACGCCGCGGAACCGATCGCAACACCCGACGCGTGCGGAATCACTGACCCGGGGTCAGTGTCGAGGCGTCGGGGAAGGGTGGAGGGGCCCGAGCCACACAAATCGCTGACTCGGGGTCAGCGGGAGCGGCATCGTGCGGTGCGGCGCGGGCGCACCGCGCCCGCGCGGCCTCGCACGGCGCGGCCTCGCGCGGCGCCGCACCGATCGCCCGCGCAGTACCGCGCCGCACCGATCGCCCGCACCGCACCGCGCGCCCGCGCAGTACACCGCAACCCCGCGGCGACTGACCGCCGCGGGCAAGGGATCGCCCCCGGGTTGGGGTCCCGGGGGCGATCGTATGGGGCGGCGACGCGATCGATGCTCCTCAGGCGGGTGTGCCCGACGGTCGAGTCACCCCTCCCCGGATCACACCTGGCCGCCACGGGGTCCCGAGTATCGGGAGCAGGTATCGGTCGAGACCGTAGTAGCCGGCGACCTTCCAGGCGAGCATCAGCCCGATTCCCATGGTGAAGAGCACCGGGTTGGTGGATGCAGATCCCGCGAGCAGGAAGGACATGTTCATGAGGGCCCCGAAGAACGCGGCGACGCCGGTCAGCAGACCCAGGACCAAGCCGATCCCGACGGCCAGTTCGCCGAAACTGATGACCCAAGCGAACCAGGTCTCGTGGTGACCCGCGAGCAGCATGTTGATGAAGTCCCGATACCAGGCATAGGTGATCGGGGCGTGGCCGCCCTCGGGCGTCGCGACGGCGCCCATCCAGTAGCCGCGCAGCGCCGAGCCGCCATCCAGCCAGCCCCCACCGGAGATCTTGTGGAAGCCGGCCTCGATCCAGGAGAAGCCAAGGAACAACCGGATCGGCAGCCAGAAGAGGCCTGCCCCCGTGTTGCTGAACAGGAACGTGGTGAAGGCCGGACCTTCGACCTCGACGGCGCCTCCCCCGACCGCACCGCGCTCCTGGAACAGGATCACGAGCAGGCCGATGAACGTTGCCCAGAAGCCGACAGTGACGATCTCGTTGACGATGCCCTCGGGTGGATTGACCCACGGATTGGCGGTATAGAAGAGGAGGACGGCGGCGACTGCGCCGACGACCTTCGCGAGTGTTCGACGATCCATGATCCCTACGCTCCCTCGATGTGTGCCTGTCACGCCATCCGTGTCAGGACCACCCCTATCCCACCATCTGGAGGTGCGCGAGGGATGGGCACAACGGCCGAAAGCCGCGGGCCATTCGGCCCTGAAGCGTCGGGACGTGTCGCGTGGTCCGACGTGTCGCGGCCCCGGGCCAGCTTGTCGCCCGCGCTCGGGCCGGGCCGCGCCGCGCCCTGCTGACCCGAGGGGCCACGCCCTGCTGAGCCGCAGGGGCCGCGCCCGGCTGACCCGCAGTCAGCGATTCTTGCCGGTTCGTCGGCCGCGCCGCGCCACCCCCGCGCCTTGCTGACCCGCAGTCAGCGATTCCCGCCAACACGTGCCCCGCTCCAGTTCAGTGCTGACCCGTAGTCAGCAAACGACCGATCTGGCGCCGGATCCAGGGCGAACTGCCCGAAATCGCTGTCCCAGGGTCAGCGAAGCCGGGGGTTCGAACCCGGAACACCCCCATCCGCCGAATTTCGCTGACCGGGGGTCAGCACACTTGGCGCGCCCCGCGCCCCGCGCCCCGCGGCCCCCGCGCCCCGCGTGCCGCGGCCCGCGGCCCGTGTCACGCCCGCCCCTCCCCGCAACGCCTTTCTGCCTCGCGACCCGCCACCGCCGCGGCCGCGTGCGCCGCCAAAACACATACCGACCATCCGTTCTATTCGTCTCTTGGACCCTATACTGTCCGTCCCGTGAGCGTGCCCACCGTCGCCGATCCGCTGGCGCCCTTCAGTGCGGCCGTGCGCGCCTGGTTCGAGGCCAGTTTCGAGGCCCCCACAGACGCACAGGCCCGCGGATGGAAGGCCATCGCCGCCGGCCACAACACGCTGATCCACGCCCCGACGGGGAGTGGCAAGACCCTTGCGGCCTTCCTCTGGACGCTCGACCGCCTCGCCACGCACCCCACCCCCGCACGCGCCAAGGGCGAACCCGGCACGGTCCGTGTCCTCTATATCTCCCCGCTCAAGGCCCTCACCTACGACGTGGAGCGCAATCTGCGCGCCCCGCTGACCGGGATCGGGCACGCGGCCCAGCGTCTCGGCGACGAACCGCCGCAGATCACGGTCGCCAGCCGCACTGGCGACACGCCATCCGAGGATCGTCGCGCGATCGCGAAGCACCCGCCGGACATCCTCATCACCACCCCCGAATCGCTCTACCTGATGCTCACGAGCCAGGTCCGCGAGGTCCTGCGCGGCGTCGAATATGTGATCGTCGACGAGGTCCACGCCATCGCTGGCACGAAGCGCGGCGCCCATCTCGCCCTCAGTCTCGAACGCCTCGAGGCACTGAGGCCCACCACCGCCCCGCCGCTCCAGCGGATCGGATTGAGTGCCACGCAGCGTCCGCTCGAGGCGATCGGGCGGTTCCTCGCCGGCACGGGATCCGGTCGCGACGTGACGATCGTCGACGCCGGCACCCGCAAGGCACTCGAACTGCAGGTCATCGTCCCGGTCGACGACATGGCCAAGATCGGCGAGATCCTGCCCCTCGAGGAGCAGCCCGGTGGTCCCGCCACCCGCGGCGATCTGCGGACCAGCATCTGGCCGGCGATCCACCCGCGGATCCTCGAACTGATCCGCTCCCACACCAGCACGATCGTCTTCACGAACAGCCGGCGCCTCAGCGAACGACTGGCGCAACGGCTCAACGAACTCGCCGGCGAGGACCTGGTCAAGGCCCATCACGGCAGCATCGCTCGCGAGCAGCGCCTCGCGATCGAAGAGGACCTGAAAGCCGGCCGCCTCCCCGCGCTCGTGGCGACCTCCAGCCTGGAGCTCGGCATCGACATGGGCGCCGTCGACCTCGTGATCCAGGTCGAATCGCCGACGAGCGTCGCGCGCGGACTCCAGCGGGTAGGTCGCGCGGGGCACCAGGTCGGCGCCCCAAGCAAAGGCGTGATCTTCCCGAAATACCGCGGCGACCTGCTCGAGGTCGCGGTCGTCGCGAGGCGGATGCACGAGGGCGCCATCGAGGCCACCGTGATCCCGCGCAACCCGCTCGATGTCCTGGCCCAGCAGCTCGTGGCCATGACCGTCATGGATCGCTGGAGCGTCGCGGATCTGCTGGCCACCGTCACGCGGGCCGCCCCGTACGAGACCCTCACCCGCGACCTGCTCGAAGGGGTGCTGGGCATGCTCGCGGGCGCCTATCCCTCGGATGAGTTCGCTGAACTCAAGCCGCGCGTCGTCTGGGATCGCGTCGCCGACACCGTGGAAGGTCGACGGGATGCACGGGTCGTCGCGATCAC
>JBBQLI010000091.1:0-10785 GCA_038327765.1 Candidatus Limnocylindrales bacterium
TCAGCTGGCCGGGACGACCCGGTCGGTGAAGTCGCCGCTGGCCGGATCCTTGAGGATCAGCTTGTGCCGGCCGTCGGGCAGGATCTCGCGCTTGATCACCACCTGGTCGTCGTAGGTCTCGGGCGTGGAGGCGATGCGCGGTGTCGTCCCGCCACGCCAGTCGAGTTCGACCGGCGCCCATGCATGCGCCTTGGCCGAGCGGTATGCCGCATCCATCACCGCGTTCACGACATACCCATCGTAGAAGGTCTCCATCGCCGGTCGACCAGCCTCGATCGAGTCGAACATGTCGGTGAACATGTCCACGTAGCCAAGTTCGGCTACCTCGTCGCCGACGGGGAAGAGCCAGCCGGCACTCGTCTCGGCCTTTTCGGCCACGTAGCCGCCACGGCCACCCGCCGAGAACATCTCGAAGCCCGTCCGCAGGAAATGGTTGGTCCAGATGGTGCCGTGTGTGCCGGCTACCTCGTCGCGCAGGTCCATGCCGCCGCGGAACGTCCAGCTGACCTCGAACTGGCCGAGCGCGCCCGATTCGAACCGAACCAGCGCCACGGCGTTGTCCTCGTCAGCGATCGGGTGGACGAGCGTGTCGGTGTGGCACAGGACCTCGACCGGCCGATTGCCCTTGCCGACGTAGTTGCGGATGATCTCGATGCAGTGGCAGCCGAGGTCGATGATCGCCCCGCCGCCCGTCAGCCGCCCGTCCCAGAACCACGCTGAGTGCGGTCCGGGATGCGTCTCTCGCGAGCGCACCCAGGTCACATCGCCGATCGCCCCGGCCCGCACGGACGCGAACGCCTTGAGCGACTTGGGCGTGTAGACCAGATCCTCCAGGTAGCCGCCGAAGACGCCGGCATCCTCCACGATCTTGAGCATCCGGGCGGCTTCCTCGGCGGTGCGCCCGAGCGGTTTCGTGCACAGGACCGCCTTGCCGGCCTGCGCTGCCAGCCCGACCGCCTCCTCGTGCAGGAAGTTCGGCAGCCCGACCACCACGACGTCGGTCTCGGGGTGGTTCACGGCGGCCGCCATGTCGGTGGTGTGCTCGGGGATGCCGTGACGCTCGGAGAAGGCCGCGCCGCGCGGCTCGCTGCGCGAATAGACCACCCGGACGCTGTCCCGGTTGCGCTGGCCGTGGAGGGTCATGGTGTAGAAGTCGCCGATGAGTCCGGTGCCGAGCATGGTGACCTGGTGCTGCTGCATCGCGCGGTCTCCTCCGTGGTCGAGGTCAGGGGTCGGCGACGATCCTCGGCGACTTCGATTGTATAGACATCCTGGCCCGCGTTGGCGATCCGCCGAACCTCCGGGTCAGTGGCGGTCGAGCAGATGCCCGCGTATGGGATCGGGCCGACCGCTCACGGGGTCGAGCGAAGGCGGACGCGCTCGGGGCCAAGATCTGCGATCCGTGGGACGCCAAGGAGCTGCATCGTCCGCACTGCCTCCTTGTGGAGCAGCTCCCCTGCCCGCGCCACACCGCGCTCGCCACCGGCCATCAGCCCGTACAGGTAGGCCCGCCCGACGAGGGCGGCCCGCGCGCCCAGCGCGACCGCCGCGACGACATCGGCACCGTTCATGATCCCGCCGTCCACGAACACTTCGGCGCGGTCACCCACGGCGGCGGCGATCGCGGGGAGCTGCTCGAGCGGGGTGGGGGCGCGATCCAGCTGGCGCCCGCCGTGATTGGAGATGACGATGGCATCCGCGCCGGCGTCGATGACCGCCCGCGCGTCGTCGACGGTTTGGATCCCCTTGATCACGAGCGGTCCCTTCCACGCGTCGCGCAGCCAGCCGAAGTCGGCGATCGTGACCGTCGGGTCGAAGACCCGATTGATCAGGTCGGCGACCGTGCCGCCCGTCTCGGTGAACACCGCGAACTGGAGGGGATCGGTCGTCAGCTTGTCGATCCACCAGCCCGGATGCCGCCCCATGTCGACGAGCGTCCGAAGCGACAGCGTCGGCGGGATCGTGAACCCGTTGTGGACATCGCGCAGCCGGGCGCCCGCGACGGGTGTGTCGACGGTCAGGACGAGGGCCGAGAAGCCGGCAGTCTGCGCACGTCGGACAAGGTCGAGCCCGGCGTCGCGGTCACTCCACAGGTAGAGCTGGAACCAGCGTTCCGTGTCGGGCGAGGCCAGCGCGACGTCCTCGGGGGAAGTGGTCCCCAGGGTCGAGAGCACGTACGGGATCCCGAGGCGTCCGGCGACCCGGGCGACCGCGGGTTCGCCCTCCTGGTGCATGAGACGCGTGAAGCCGGTCGGTGCGAAGACCAGTGGCATGGCCGAGGGACGACCGAGGATGGTGGTCGAGAGATCGATCGACGAGACATCGCGAAGGACGCTTGGGACGAACTCGATCCGGGCATACGCCTCGCGCGATCGGCGCAGGCTCGTCTCGCTCTCGGCGGCGCCATCGGTGTAGTCGAAGACGGCCCGCGGGACGTGCCGACGGGCGACGTCGCGCAGGTCCCAGATGGTCGCGGCCGAGGCGAGACGACGCTCGACCGGCGACAGGCGGATGGGACCTGTTCGCAGATACGGCCGGACCTCGGACGGGCGGGGGAGTCGGCGACGCGTCATCGGATGTCCACGACGGCAGTATCCCCGATGCGTACGGCGCGCCGCGCGGACCTTCGCGGTCGACCCAGGGCGCTCCGGCAGGCAGCAATGTACGTCGGCATCAGCGCTGCGCGCGCGGTTTCGACCGTGGTTCGTAGTGGTGCAGCGCCGTGCTCCCCCGGACGAGCGCCCGGAGCGACTCGAGGCTGCCATCGATCGCGCCCTGCGCGCGCGCCTGGACCAGAACGTTGCCGATCGCGGTGGCCTCGACCGGACCGGCGATCACGGATCGGCCGCATGCGTCGGCCGTGAGCTGGCAGAGCAGGTCGTTGCGGCTCCCACCGCCGACGAAGTGGACCACCTCCACCGGTCGTCCACTCAGACGGACCGCATCCTCGACCGCGCGCGCGTAGGCGTCGGCCAGACTGTCGAGGATCGCGCGGATGAGCCGCGGCCGGGTGGTCGGTGGCCGCTGATCGCGTTCGCGCAGCAGCGCGTCGATCCGGCTGGGCATGTCGCCCGGCGGCAACAGCGACGGGTCGTCGGGGTCGAAGCGGGGCCCGCCCCGGGGCAGATCCGCGGCAGCGCCGAGCAGGTCGGCCAGCTCAGCCGGGTCGCCGGCGCGTTCCCAGGTGCGGAGCGTCTCCTGGACCAGCCACAGACCCATCACGTTGCGCAGGTAGCGGATGCGGCCGTCCACGCCAAGCTCGTTGGTGAAGTTCGCGAGTCGGCTCGCCTCGGTGAGGATCGGCGCATCGAGTTCGACCCCGACCAGCGACCAGGTCCCGCACGCGATGTAGGCGAACCGCTCGTGCGCGGCCGGGACGCCGACCACAGCCGACGCGGTGTCATGCGACCCCACCCGGACCACCGGTGTACCGGCGCGGAACCCGGTCTCCGTGGCGACCTCCGGACGGATCGGCCCGACGGTCGTGCCCGGCGCCGCGCTCGGCGGCAGCAGACCGGGCGGTAGCCCCAGCGCGGCCACGAGGTCCTCGGCCCAGACCCGCGCCCCGATATCGAAGAGGCCGGTGGTGGACGCGTTCGTCGCCTCCGCCCCGGCGACACCGGTCAGCCACGACCCGATGAGGTCCGGGATGAGCAGCGCCGAGCGTGCCGCTGCCAGGCGGGCCGTGCCCCGTTCCGTGGCCAGCTGATAGATCGTGGTGAAGGGCAGGAACTGGAGCCCGGTCCGGGAGTACAGCCGCTCGCGCGACACGACGGCGTGGACGGCCTCGACGCCGGCCCAGACCCGGGTGTCGCGGTAGTGGTATGGCGCGCCGAGCAGCGACCCGGCCTCGTCGAGCAGGCCGTAGTCGATCGCCCAGGAATCCACGCCGATGCTGACGAGCTCGTCCGAGCCCTGCCCGGCTGCGCGCAGCCCCGCGAGGATCTCGTGATAGAGGCGCAGGACGTCCCAGTGGAGCCCGTCCGGGAGCAACACCGGATCGTTCGGGAAGCGGTGGACCTCGCTGAGCTCCAGCGTCCGCGGCCCGACCGACCCGACCATGACCCGTCCGCTCGAGGCGCCGAGGTCGATGGCCGCGACGGCCGCGACGGTCACCGCAGGAAGGCGGCGGCGACGCCAGCGTCGACGGGGATATGGAGCCCGGTGGTCTGGGCCAGGTCGCCGCCGGTGAGGGCGAAGACCGCGGCGGCCACATGCTCGGGCAGGACCTCGTGCTTGAGCAGGGTTCGCTGCGCGTAGAACTCGCCGAGCTTGTCCTCGGGGATCCCGTAGGTCCGCGCTCGGTCCGCGCCCCAGCCCTTGGCGAAGATGCCTGAGCCGCGCACGACGCCGTCGGGGTTGATCCCGTTCACGCGGATCCCGAACGCACCCAGCTCCGCCGCGAGCAGCCGGACCTGGTGCGCCTGATCGGCCTTGGCGGCGCCATAGGCCACGTTGTTCGGGCCGGCGAAGAACGCGTTCTTGCTCACGATGTAGATGAGGTCGCCGCCCATCGCCTGGTCGATCATGATCCGGGCCGCCTCGCGCGACACCAGGAACGAGCCGCGGGCCATGACGTCGTGCTGGAGGTCCCAGTCGCGCAGGGTGGTCTCGAGCAGGGGCTTGCTGATCGACAGGCCGGCGTTGTTGACCACCAGGTCCACGCCGCCGAATGCGAGCACGGCCTGCTTGAACGCGTCGATCACCTGCGCCTCGTCGGTGACGTCCGCGGTGACCGCGATCGCGACGTCCGGGCCGCCCAGCTCGGCCGCCACCGCGGCGGCGGTCGCCGCGTCGATGTCGGCGACGACCACGCAGGCGCCCTCGGCCGCGAGGCGGCGCGCGATGGCCTTGCCGATACCGGACCCTGCTCCGGTCACGAACGCGACCCGCGTTGCGAGCGGTCTGGGCTTCGGGAGGCGGGCCAGCTTGGCCTCCTCGAGCGCCCAGTACTCGATCCGGAACTTCTCCGATTCGTCGATCGGGGCGTAGGCGGAGATCGCTTCCGCGCCACGCATCACATTGATGGCGTTGACAAAGAACTCGCCGGCGACGCGGGCGGTCTGGCGGTTGGCGCCGAAGCTGAACATCCCCACGCCCGGGATGAGCACGATGGCCGGATCCGCTCCGCGTATCGCCGGGCTGTCAGGGCTCGCGTTTCGCTCGTAGTAGGCGCGGTAGTCGGCACGGTAGGACGCGTGCAGCTCGCGCAGCCGCGCGACCAGCTCCTCGAACGGCGTGGTCGGCGGCAGGTCAAGGACCAGCGGCCGCACCTTGGTGCGAAGGAAGTGGTCCGGGCACGATGTCCCGAGCGCAGCCAGCCGGGGATGCTCGGCGCTGGCCAGGAAGTCCAGGACCACCTCGGCGTCGCTGTACGCGCCCACCTGGTAGCGGTCCGTGGAGGCGAGCGATCGGATGATCGGGGCGAGTCGCGCCGCGAGGTCCCTTCGCGCGTCGGGGGCCAGTGGCTCGAGGGCGGCGATGCGCCCTCCGAGAGGTGCCGGCCGACCGTGCTCGGCGATATACCGCTCGGCTGTGCCGATGATCTCGACCGTGTTCGCTTCGCACTCGGCCGAGCTGGCTCCCCAGGCCGTGATCCCGTGCCCGCCGAGGATCGCGCCGATCGCCTCGGGATGCTCGCGCGCGATCGCCGCGAGATCGAGTCCGAGCTGGAACCCTGGCCGTCGCCACGGGACCCACACCACCCGGCCGCCGAACGCGCGTTCGGTGAGGGCCGGGCCATCGGCCGCGGTCGCGAACGCGATCCCTGAATCGGGATGAAGGTGATCGACGTGATCCTGCGTGACCAGGCCGTGCATCGCGGTATCGATCGATGGCGCGGCCCCACCCCGTCCGAACAGGCAATGATCGAAGGCAGCCACCATCTCGTCCTCGCGGTCCACGCCGGGATAGACGTCGACCAGCGCGCGCAGACGGTCGAGGCGGAGGACGGCAAGCCCGGCCGCTGCCAACGTCGCGAGATCGCCGCCGGAGCCTTTGACCCACAGCAGGTCGACCGGGTGGCCGGTGACCGGGTCGATGTCGGTGCCCTTGACCGAGGTGTTGCCGCCCGCGTAGTTCGTGTTGCGCGGATCCGCCCCGAGACGATGCGAGCGGTCGAGCAGCGCTTCGACGGCCGCCGCGGCGTCCAGGCTCATGCGCCCCAACCCGCAGCCTGGCCGCCGACACGTTCCGCGACGATCCGGTCCGCATACCCGGAGCGGGCGTAGGCCTTCATCGGTTCGGGATCGAGGCCCATCGACACGCGGACCTCGCGCAAGATCGGTCGGACGTCGGTGTCATACGCGTCCATCAGGATCGCGTGCGCGCCAAGGACGTCACCAGCCAGCTGTGCGGCGCCCAACGCGGCCTGGTCGACGAGGAGCGCCTTGGCGGTCGCCTCCTGGACATTCATGACGGAGCGGATCTGACCCGGGATCTTGGGCTCGATGTTGTGGCACTGGTCCAGCATGAAGGCGACCCCGACCTCGGGCGCGAGGGCGCCGGCCTTCACCACCTCGTGCATGATCCGGAAGAGCTGGAACGGATCCGCCGCCCCGACCATCAGGTCGTCATCGGCATAGAAGCGCGAGTTGAAGTCGAACGCCCCGAGCTTGCCCACGCGCAGCAGTGACGCGACGATGAATTCGATGTTCGTGCCGGGGGCGTGATGCCCGGTGTCCACCACGACCTTGGCCTTTTCCCCGAGCGCCATGCAGTGACCGAGCGCGGTCCCCCAGTCGGGCACGTCGGTGGTGTAGAACGACGGCTCGAAGAACTTGTACTCGAGGACCAGCCGCTGGTCCGCGCCGAGCCGCGCATAGGTCTTCGCGAGGGCCTCGGCCAGGCGGTCCTGGCGGCTCCGGATGTCGTCCTGGCCCGGGTAGTTGGTCCCGTCAGCGAACCACAGCTTGAGGTCGCGTGAGCCGGTCGCATCCATGATGTCGATGCACTCGAGCAGGTGGGCGACGGCCTTCGCACGAACGCGCGCATCCGGATGACAGACGCTGCCCAGCATGTAGTCGTCGTCCTGGAACGTGTTCGAGTTGATCGTCCCGATGGCGACCCCGAGGTCGGCGGCGTGCTTCCCGAGCGCCTCGTAGTCGGACACCTTGTCCCATGGGATGTGCAACGCGACCGACGGCGCCACGCCGGTATGGCGATGGACCTGGGCGGCATCGGCGATCTTCTCGAAGGGATCGCGCGGGACGCCCTTCTGGGCGTAGACCTTGAACCGGGTGCCCGAGTTGCCGAACGCCCAGGACGGCAGCTCGATCCACTGCGAAGAGAGGGTGGCGACGATGATCGGGTCGGTAGTCACGGATCCTCCGTCCATCGCGGACGCTCACTCGATAGGCTCGTGGCGAGGATAGGGTGCGGCAGGGATGAGCGTCGACCCGACCGGCGCGCCGCCAGCATCGGAGGAGGTGACGCCAGACGGTGCCACCGGCCGGATCGATGTCTCCAGGACGGGACCGCGCCCGTCCGTTCCGTGTCTGGATGGACCGCCACGGCCACCCGGCGCACAGCCTGCCACAGGTTTCGTTTGATTTCAATGTCGTTCCTTGACATTGCGTTCACATTCGCTTTAAGGTGCGCCGGAAACCGAGACGAAACCGGGTCATGACCCGGCCGGAAACAGCGGAAGGCCGTGAACGTGCCCACTGGTCAGCCCCCGGGGGACGTCTTCGCACCCGAGCGTCAGGATCACATCGCGCGGATCGTGGAAGAGCACGGTCGGGCGCGGGTGCGCGACCTGGCGGCCCAGTTCGGCGTGTCGTCGGTGACCATCCGCAAGGACCTGCTGGCGCTGGAAGCCGTCGGTCGCGTCGTTCGTGCACACGGTGGCGCGCTCGTCCCCGACCGGAGCCGCCCGGAGCAGGCATTCGAGATCCGCGAGCGGCTCCAGCAGGATGAGAAGGCGCGCATCGGGGCCGCGGCGGCCGCCGTGGTCCATGACGGCGAGAGCATCGTGATGGACGCCAGCACCACCGCGCTTGCCGTGGCCCGTCGTCTCAAGGCACGGGGCGGCTGGAGCCAGCTGACCGTGGTGACCAACGGCCTGCCCCTCGCCTCGGAACTCGCGGGCGCAAGCGGGATCACGGTCCTGATGCTCGGTGGCCGGGTCCGTTGGGAGGCGCTCTCCGTCGTCGGTCAGCTCGGCGATGGGCTCTTCAGCCGGATCAACGTCCAGACCGCGTTCGTCGGCGCGGCCGGGTTCACGTTCGAGTCCGGTCTGAGCGACGCCACCGACGAGGAGGCCCAGATCAAGCGGGCCATGGTGGCCGCCGCGCGCGAGGTGGTGGCCATCGTCGATCACACCAAGTGGGAGCGCGCCGCGTTCGCCACCTTCGCCAGGGTCGAGGAGATCACCCGCGTCTTCACGGACGACCAGGCACCCGCCGAGCTGGTCGAGCGGCTTGCCGGACGCGGTATCGACATCCGGCTGGTGGACGCGACCGGGGCCATCGAGACGGTGGGACGCGGCGGTCCACGATCGCCGCTCGGGGATCGAACGTGACCGACGACCCGGCCGTCGCGGCAGCTCCAGCGCGGGCCTCCTTGCGCGGCATCTCGAAGCGGTTCGGGGCGACGCAGGCCCTCGACGATGTCTCGTTCGATCTGGCCGCGGGCGAGGTCCACGCCCTCGTCGGCGAGAACGGCGCAGGCAAGAGCACGCTCGTCAAGATCCTGGCCGGCGTCCACCAGCCCGACAGCGGATCGATGCGCCTCGATGGCAACCTGATCACTCTCGACGGTCCAGCCGATGCACGGACCAAGGGGATCGCCGTGGTTCACCAGGAGCCGCGCCTGTTTCCTGACCTGTCCGTGGCCGAGAACGTCTTCCTCGGGCACGCCCCGCGCGGCCGGTTCGGCTCGATCGATTGGGCGCGGATGCGCCGGGCGACCGAAATGGTCTTTGCCGAACTCGGCGTCCGGCTCGACCCCTCGGGTCCTGTCCGGGGGCTCTCGATCGCCGACCAGCAGCTGATCGAGATCGCCAAGTCGCTCTCGCTCGAGTCACGCGTCCTTGTTCTCGACGAGCCGACCGCGTCGCTGTCGCTCCATGAGGTCGAGCGCCTGTTCACGATCGTCCGCGGCCTCCGCGACCGGGGCGTCGCGGTGCTGTTCGTCAGCCACCGGCTCGACGAGGTCTTCAAGCTGTGTGATCGTGCCACGGTGCTCCGCGACGGAATGCACGTGGTCACGGCCCCGACCGCCGAGCTCACGACCGCGGACCTCATCCGGCACATGGTCGGTCGGGCCGTCTCGCTCTTCCCGAAGGCCGACGCCACCGTGGGTGACGTCCTGCTGCACGTGGATGGCCTCAGCCGCGGCACGACCTTCCGCGACGTCTCGTTCACGGTCCGGGCGGGCGAGATCGTGGGGTTCGCCGGGCTCGTCGGCGCGGGCCGGAGCGAGGTCGCCCGCGTGCTGTTCGGGGTGGATCGCTCCGACGCCGGACGCGTCCGCCTTGAAGGCGCCGATGTCGCGTTCCGAAGCCCATCGGAGGCACTGCACGCCGGGATGGCCTACCTCCCCGAGGACCGCCATCAGGATGGGCTGATCCTGGACTTCTCGATCGCCTCGAACGTCAGCCTGCCCATCCTGCGGCGCCTGTTCCCGCGCCTGTTGACCCGTGCATCGGTCGAACGCGGGTTGGCCCAGGGATATGCCGACCAGCTGCGCGTCCGGATGACCGGCGTGGACCAGCTCGCGAGTTCCCTGTCCGGTGGGAACCAGCAGAAGGTGGTCCTCGCAAAGTGGCTCGCGACCAAGCCGCGCGTCCTCATCCTCGACGAGCCGACGCGCGGGATCGACATTGGCGCGAAGGTCGAAGTCCACCGGATCATCTCGGACCTCGCGACGTCCGGGCTGGGCATCGTCATGATCTCGAGCGACCTGCCCGAGGTCCTCGCGATGTCGGACCGGATCCTGGTCTTCCACGAGGGCCGGATCACCGCCGAGATCGCCCGCGCCGACGCGGATGAGGAACGCGTGATGGTCGCCGCGACCGGCCAGGTGGCATATGCCTGACGCGACGGCGCCGCTGACCGCGACCGGTCCCAGCCTCCCCTCGCGCGTGGCCGGCCGCTTCATCCGGCAGCGCGAGTTCGGGCTCGTCGGGGTCATGGTCGTCCTCGGCGCCCTGGTGGCAACGCAGGCGCCGCAGTTCCTGTCCGTCTCGAACCTGCAGCAAGTGACGGTGCTTGCCTCGATCGTCGCGGTCGCGGCGGTGGGCCAGGCGCTTGTCGTGATGACCCGGAACGTCGACCTGTCGGTCGAGTCGACGATCGGTCTGGTGGCCTACTGCGTCGCGAGCCTGCTTGAGCAACACGCGTTGAGTGGAGCGGGCGCCATGCTCGTCGGTGTCGGGATCGGTCTGCTGCTCGGGATGATCAACGGGCTCGTCGTCACCGCGCTCCGGGTCCCGGCCATCGTCGCGACACTCGGCACCCTGAGCATCTTCCGCGGCGTCGACTACTTCATCGCCGGCAGTCACCAGGTGCCAGTGGACGCCCTGCCCGCTGGTTTCACGGATCCCGCGTACGCCTCGGTCTTCGGGCTGCCGATCTTCGTGATCATCACGGCGGTCATCGTGACGGTCGTCGCTGTCGTGCTGCGCCAGACCCCGTTCGGTCGCCAGTTCTACGCCGTCGGCAGCAATCCCGAGGCGGCCGCGATCCTCGGCATCCAGCGCCGGCTCGTGGTCTTCGCCGCGTTCGCGGGGTGCGGGCTGCTCGCGGGCGTCGCAGGCGTCATGTGGGTGATCGAGTTCGGGAC
>JBBQLI010000092.1:0-10542 GCA_038327765.1 Candidatus Limnocylindrales bacterium
AGCATCGGAGCGCGAGAGTCGTTTCGGGGTCACGACCCTGACGTTCTACCGCCGCGTGGAGGACCGACCGGAGTCATGAGCGTCGCCGTCTATCCGGGCTCGTTCGATCCCATCACGAACGGCCACATCGACATCATCGAGCGTGCCGCGGCTGTCTTCGAGCGTGTCATCGTGGCCGTCCTGGCCAACCCACGAAAGACGCCGCTCCTGTCGGTCGAGAGCCGCATCGAGATCATTCGTGGGGCACTCATCGAGACCGGTGCGGCGCTCGACCGGATCGCGATCGAGTCGTTCGATGGCCTGACCGTCGATGTGTGCCGACTCCACGACGCCCACGCGATCGTGCGCGGACTTCGCGCGATCAGCGACTTCGAGACTGAGATGCAGCTGGCCCATAACAACCGGGTCCTTGCCCCGGAGATCGACACGGTCTTCTTCATGACCTCGGTGGCCAACGGCTATGTCAGCTCGAGCCTGGTCAAGGAGATCGCATCGTTCGGCGGCGATGTCACGTCGATGATCCCGGTGGCGGCCGTCGCGCCGATGTCGCGGGCGCTCGCGGGCCGCTGACCACCGGTCGCCGTGCCATACTTGCGGCCAGTCGTGCCAGACCGACCGCCGAGCCAGGAGGGCACTCCGATCGACATCATCTTCCTCGTCGAGCGCCTCGAGTCGCTCATCGCGAACGGGAAGAAGCTCCCCCTCACCACGAACGTCGTGGTAGACCAGAACGCGGCCCTCGGGCTCATCGATGAACTGCGCGTCGCGGTACCCGAGGAGGTCCGTGCCGCCAAGCGCATCAACGCCGAGGGCGAGCGGATCATCGAGAAGGCCCAGGAAGAGGCGGAGCGGATCGTCGGCAAGGCGCAGGAGCAGGCCGCATTCCTCATCGATGAGCGCGGGCTGACGCACGTGGCCGAAGCCGAGAGCCAGCGGATCATCATCCGCGCGAGCGCCGACGCCGACGAGATCCGGCGCGGTGCCGATGAATATGCCGTGAATGTCCTGGTCGGCCTCGAGGGAGACGTCGTCAGAACCCTCCAGAGCATCAAGAAGGGGATCGCGATGCTCGATGAACGGCACGCCGAGATGGCGCCCGATGGCGCCGACCTCGAACAGACCGAGGGCGCCTGGCAGGGCGATCCGGAGGGCGCGCCGCAGCCGCTCCGCTCGTGACGTCCCGCCCGCCGGACGGGCCGCTCCTCTGGAACGTCGCCGGTCTCCTGACGGACGACATCGGCGCGGATCGACACTACCCGGTCCGTGACGCGACGATCACACTGCCCGATGGACTGGTCCTGGTCGCCCCGCTGGATGGACAGGTCCGTCTGTCGCGGACCAATAGGGGCATCCTCGCGGACGCGCTCCTCACGACCATCCTGGCGAGCGAATGCAGCCGCTGTCTCAAGGCGATCAGCACCGCGCTCGACCTGCGTGTCCTCGAGGAGTACCTGCCGTCGCTTGATCTCGCATCAGGACAGCCCGTCGCCACGACGGACGAGCCGGACGCGCTCCGTCTCACGGATCACCATGAGCTCGACCTCGAGGCGCCGGTCCGTGACGCGATCATCCTGGCTGAGCCGATCGCGCCGCTCTGCCGCCCCGATTGTCCGGGGCTGTGCATCGTCTGTGGGGAGCCGCTCGAGACCGGCGATCACGCACATCCGGACGAGGACGTCGATCCGCGCCTGGCTGCGCTCCGAGCCTTCCTGCCCCAGGATGACGGACCCGACTGACGGCAGCTCCGCGCCCGCCGAGACCCCGGCCGGTCGGGACCGCGCGACGGATTCCTGTGGCCTGACTGGTACGGTGTGACCGCTCGGCTCGATCGCCGACCGATGGCGTGCCTACAGGGGGCCCGATGACCCGATCCGTTCCGACGATCTCCATCGCGCTCGCCACCTTCGATGGCGCGTCGTTCCTGCGCCCGCAGCTCGCAAGCTACCTCGACCAGACGTCGCCACCCGATGAACTCGTCGTCGGCGATGACGGCTCGTCGGACGACACGGTCGCGATCCTTACCGAGTTTGCCGCGCGGGCGCCATTCCCGGTCAGGATCGAACGCAACGTGCGTCGCTTGGGCTTCAGCGCCAATTTCCTCACGATCGCGCATCGCTGCACCAGTGACGTCGTTGCCTTCTCTGACCAGGACAACGTCTGGCGCCCGGACAAGCTCGCCCGCTGTGGCGCCGTGATGGCCCGCGGGACCGTCGCGCTCGTCCAGCATCAGGCACGGATCATCGGCCCCGACGGCCGCACACGTGGCGGCTCGTTCCCGGATCGGGGACCATCACGCATCGCGCCGCCCGGGACGATGGATCCCTGGACGCCCGGCTTCGGTCTGACCATGGTCGCCCGGCGTGACCTCGTGGACATCGCGGTTCGACTCGTGCCCACGCCGTCCTGGGACCTCGACGGCACCCGGATGGACTTCGACGAGTGGATCGCCTTCCTGGCTCGAGGCCTGTTTGATAGCGCCATCGTGGCCGAGGATCTCGCCGACTACCGCGAACACCCGCGGAACGTCATGGGACCGCCGTCAGGTGGCGCGTTCGATCGCGTCCTCGCCCGGCTGCGCTTCGGGTCCGCCGACTACGGCCGGCACGCGGCGCTCTACGCCGATCTCCAGCAGTTCTGGCTGACCACCGCCGCGGACCCGAGCCTGCCGGCGGACCGCTGTGAAGCCGCGGCCGCGCGCTTCGCGATGCTCTGCGCCGCAGCGAGAGCGGCGGCGACGGCCCGCGATCCACGGGCGAACCGCGTGATCCAGCTCTGGCGCATGGCCCTGCTGGCGACCAAGGGGACCTACGCGCGTCGTGCCGCGGGGGGTCTCGGGTCGCTGGCATTCGGCCGAGATGTGCTCGCCGCAGCCGCGGGTCTCGATGGCGTGAGCGAAGGCTCGCCAGTGCCGACCGAGGTCCTGGACCGCATCCTCGAGGAGCGCACCGCCGGTGCGTCGTTCGACGCGATCGCCGGCGGTCTGCACCGGTCGGGCATCCCATCGCCGCGCGCCGGCGGGTGGCGTGCGGCCACGATCCGCGACCTCGCCTACCTTCGACGATCGCAGCTCGATCCGACCAGGCACGCACCGGCGCGACCGACGGCCGGATCCGAATCGCGGTAGACTCCGCCGTCGGCGCCGCGCCCGTCCCCGAGTGGGACCCATGGCCGCAGCGCTGCGTGACCGGACCTGACAAGGAGCCCTCGACCACATGGGTGTACCCAAGCGACGCGTCTCGCATGCCCGCCAGGGCGAGCGACGTTCGCATCTCGCCATCAGCCTGCCGAACCTTGAGGAATGTCCGCACTGCCACGAGCAGAAGGAGCAGCATCATGTCTGCCCCAATTGCGGCTACTACAACGGTCGGCTCGCCATCGAGCTCAAGCCCGCGGGCGACGACGCCGCCCGCTGATCCCATGACGGCGCCTCGGTCCGAACCTGCCGAGGCCGCGTCCGGCGTCCGCGTCGCCCTTGACGCGATGGGCGGCGACCACGGCCCGTCCGAGGTGGTGCCCGGCGGCCTTGCATTCGCGCTGGCGCACCCTGCCGATCACCTGATCCTCGTGGGCGACGAGCCGACGATCGCGAATATCGTCGGACCCCTTCCGTCCAACGTCTCGATCGTGCACGCCTCACAGCTCATCGGCATGGACGAGCATCCGGCCCGTGCGCTCGTGCGCAAGAAGGACAGCTCGATCGTCGTCGCCACCGAGCTGGTTCGGGACGGTCGCGCGGATGCGGTCGTGACGGCCGGTCACACCGGCGCGGGGATGGCGGCCGGCAAGCTGATCCTGGGCACCTTGCCCGGTATCGATCGTCCGGCGCTGGCCGTCCAGATGATCACGGATTCGGGGCCGCTGGTCCTGCTGGATATCGGCGCCAACCCGGATTCCACCGCCCAGCATCTTGAGCAGTACGCGTGGATGGGCGCGATCTTCGCGGAACGCGTCCTGGGCGTGCGGGACCCGCGCGTCGCCCTCCTCTCGATCGGCGAAGAGAAGGGCAAGGGCGACGCCCGGATCCAGGAGGCCACCCGGCTGCTCGACGCGTCCGGGCTGCGCTTCGAGGGCAACGTCGAGGGCAAGGACCTCACGAAGCACCTGGCCGACGTCGTGGTCTGCGATGCGGTCCTCGGCAACGTCGTCATCAAGTTCTTCGAGGGGCTGTCGACCTTCATCTTCGACCTGTGGCGTGCCGAGCTCGGCGGGGGCCTGCGCGGTCGACTCGCCTATCTGCTGCTGCGGCCCGGGATCGCGCGGATCCGCGAGGTCTTCGACTACGAGAAGGTCGGTGGGTCGCCCCTCCTCGGGGTGAACGGGACCGTGATCATCACCCATGGTCGCGCCAAGCGGCGGATGGTCGATTACGCGTGCCAGGTCGGCGCCACCACGGCACGGGCGGGTGTCCCGGCGCTGATCGCCGAGTCGCTCGCAGAACATCACCGCCAGGTTGCGGCGACGGTCGCGAACGCTTCGATCGCTCCGCCTGCCGTGGGGACCGTTGGCGCGGGCGTAACCGCGGAGGTCCCTGGATGAGCGGTCACGAACTCACGATCGGGACCTCGGTGATCGCGGAGCTCGTCCGGCTCGCCGCTCTCGAGGCGCCCGGCGTCGCCCGCGTCGGCCGCGCTGGCGGGGCGTGGCGGCGCATCCTCGGTGGTCCCGCCGTCACGGTCCGGATCCGCGACGGCCATGTCCTCGTGCGCCTGTGGGTGGTCGCTCGGCCGAACCAGGCGCTCGGTCCGCTGGCGGACCAGGTGCGCACGGCCGTCGCAGCCACCGTCGAGCGGCTGCTCGGACTGGACCTCGGCTCGGTGACCGTGCTGGTGGACGGTGTCGGGGGCTGACCGCGTCCGCGGCCGACGGACCGGTCGGCGGCTGGCACTGTCGGCGGTCTTCGAGGCCGACTTCGGACAGCGGACCGCGGACGCCATCCTCGAGCGCCACCTGGCCGAGGGGGACCGCGATCCGACCGCTGCTGCCCTGGCGCGCGAACTGGTCGCCGCGGTCGGCGCGCATCGCGATGTCATCGATGCCGAGATCACGGTCCGTGCGCCGCGCTATCCGGTGACCGGACTGGCCCCGATGGACCGCGCGCTGCTCCGTACCGCCATATCCGAGGTGCTACACTCCGCGACGCCGGCCCGGGTGGCCATCGCCGAATGGGTCGAGCTGGCACGCACCTACAGCGGAGAGCCCATGCGACGCCTTGTGAATGGCGTCCTCGGGAGCATCGCAGCGGAGCCAGGGAAGCCCGGACCGTCAACACAACCGAACTCCGAGGAGGGAGTCAGTCGTGGCAACAACGTACGAGCGCCTCAAGAAGATCGTCGTCGAGCAGCTCGGCGCCGATGAAGATGAGGTCAAGCCCGAGGCGTCGTTCGTCGACGACCTGAACGCCGACTCGCTCGACTTGGTCGAGCTGATCATGAGTCTCGAAGAAGAGTTCGGGACCGAGATCTCCGACGAGGACGCGGAGAAGATCCGCACCGTCCAGGACGCCGTCGACTACATCGACGAGCGCGCCTCCTAAAGGGCGGGCCGAGCCTCGGGCGAAATGCGCCCAGCCAGGGCGTTCGCGTCCCGCCTCGGTCTCGCCATCCGTGACGAGGGCCTGCTGGAGCAGGCCCTTGTTCATGCCAGCTGGCTGCATGAGCATCCCGACGAAGCCCCGGGACACAACGAGCGCCTGGAGTTCCTCGGCGACGCCGTGGTCAGCCTGGTGATCTCGGACGAGCTGTACGCGCGGCACCCGAACGATGACGAAGGCGACCTGTCCGCCCGCCGCGCGGCGATCGTGTCGACGACGGGCCTGGCGCGGCTGGCCGCCCGGATCCAGCTCGGGTCGGTGCTGATGCTGGGGCAGGGCGAGTCCCGTCGGAGCGGTCGTCGACGGCCGACCCTGCTCGCCGCCTCCTTCGAGGCGGTGACCGGCGCGCTCTATCTCGATCTCGGGTTCGCGGCGGTCCGTGACTGGCTGACGGCCCTCGCCGAACCCGAGCTGGCGGCCGACCCGTCGATCCTGGCGCTGAAGAGCCCGAAGAGTCGCTTGCAGGAATACACGCAACGGCACACCGGCGTGCGGCCGGTGTATCGCCTCGTCGAGGTGAGCGGTCCGGACCATGAGAAGACGTTCCGGATCGAAGTCAGCGTTGCCGACGAGGTCCTCGGACTGGGCGAGGGGCCGTCGCGCCGGATCGCCGAGACCGCCGCCGCCGCCGAGGCCATCGACCACCTCCGTGCCAGTGCCCGTCCCGAGGCCGTCGGGGCGTGAGCGAAGAATCTGCGGACGGCGGCGCCCTCACCCCTCCACGACTGCTGGCCCTTCGGATGCAAGGCTTCAAGTCCTTCGCCGAACGGACCAATGTCGAGTTCGGCGGTGGCATCAGTGCGGTCGTAGGCCCCAACGGCTCGGGCAAGAGCAACCTCGCCGATGCCCTTCGATGGGCGCTCGGAGAACAGGGCAAGGCGCTCCGGTCGCGCAAGTCGGAGGATGTCATCTGGGCCGGCTCCGAGAAGCGTTCGGCGCAGGGGATGGCCGATGTCACGCTCGTGATCGACAACGCCGACGGCCTGCTCCCGGTGGAGTACTCGGTCCTGGAACTCGGTCGGCGCCTGTATCGGTCGGGCGAGAACGACTACCTCCTCAACAAGCAGCGCATCCGCCTGCGCGACCTCGTGGACCTGCTCGACGCCGCGCACCTTGCGGATAACGCGTTCCTGTTCATCGGACAGGGCATGGTCGACCAGGCACTGGCGCTGCGACCCGAGGAACGGCGCCCGCTCTTCGAAGAAGTCGCCGGGGTTCGGCGGCACGAGCGTCGCCGCCGTCGCGCACAGGAACAGCTGGTCGAATCCGAGGCCAACCTGGCCCGTGTCGAGGACATCCTCGCCGAGCTTCGACCACAGGCCCGCCGACTCGCCGCGCAGGCGGAACAGCAGACGAGCCGCCAGTCGACGGCCGACGAACTGACGGCGGCGATCCTGCTCAGCGCGCATGCCCGCTGGCACGATGCATCGGCCCGCATGGCGATCGTCAGCGCTCGTCGCGGCGCGGCCCGCGCCGAGGCCGACCGGGCGATGGCCGAGATGTCGGTTGCGGAAGGCACGGTGGCGGCCCTGGCCGGTGCGCTCGGCGCGCGCGCCACGCTCGAGCGCGACCGACGCGAGGGCCATGATGCGGCGGTCGCGGCCCTGACGTCCGCGCGTCTCGGTGAGGGCCGTCTGCGCAGCGAGCAGGACGCCATCGAGCGCGATCGGCGCCGGATGGCCGACGAGCGGACATCCGCTGAGACCGATGCCGCCATCGCCCGACGTGCCGTCGCGGAACCTGTACCGACCCGCGACCTTGACCTGGAGGCGAGCCTGACCGAGGCCGAACGTGCCCTGGCGGACGCCCTGGCGGAGATCGCCACCTTGCGCGCCGCTCACCGTGCGCATGGCGAGGAGCTCGCGGCCGTGCGCCGCGCCGCCGCCGCCCGCCACGCCGAACTCGAGGGTGCGCGACGTCTGGTCGCCGATATCGCCCGCCGATCCGACGAGGGGGCCGGCCGCGCCGCGTCCGCCCTGGCGCGACGCACCGAGCGTGAACGCGCCCTCACCCTGGCTGGCGACCGACGCGATGCAGCGATCGCCACCGAGACCGACGCGGCACGAGTGCGCGAGGAGGCGCGCGAAGCCGCCGAAGCCGCCGAAGCCGCCCGGACCGCTGCGGAAAGCAGCCTGGCTGCGGCGGCCAGCGCACTGGCGAGCATCGCCGGTCGGCACACCGCACTCGAGGCCCGCCTCGCGGATGAGGAAGGCCGGGGCATCGCACGGGCAGCCAAGCGGGTCGGTGGGAAGCGGGTCGATGCGGATCTCGACGTCGACCCGCCGTTCCGTGCCGCCGTCGAGGCGGCGCTCTCCGATGCTGCCCGTGCCTACGTGGTCGGCCGCGCGGCTGTGGCGGGCCTGCGCAGCGAACGCGGTGCGCTCGTGGTCGAGGAGCGGGCCGCGACGGCAGCCGCCTCGCTTGCCGGGGCTGCATCCGACGCCCGAGAGCGGCGGTTCCGTGACGCCCTCGCGGATGCCGGCGGCGGGCTGCTCGCGGACGCGATCCGCCGGGATCAGACGGGCGCCGCGCGACGGATCCTCGCACGCGCCGTCTGGCTCCCGGATCTTGAAGCCTGTCTGGAGCTGCAGGCCAGCCTCCCGGCCGGCTGGATCGCCGTGCCGCGAGACGGATCGGCTGTGGTCGGCGAACTGGCCGTGACCCTCGGGACGCCCGACGCGGTCCTGGAGCGGCGCGCCGAGGTGGAGCGCCTGGCCGACGACCGGGAGCGGACCGATGGTGACGTCGCCGCGCTGCGGACACTGTCCGACGTGGCCCAGGCGACCGCGATCAGGACGCGTGCCGCGCTGGAAGCCGCCCGTGCCGACGAAGCTCGTGCGACATCGGCGCGACGGACGGCCGAGGAAGCGGAACGGGTCGTGGCGCGCGATCTCGAGGCCGCGATCCGCGAAGCGAGCTGGGCTGACGGGCAGACGGCGCGACTGCAGGAGGAGGAGGCCCGGGCCACGGCGGCGATCGCCGCCCTCGAAGCAGCCGAGCAGGCAACCGGTGCGGACGCGATGGGTGAAGGCTCGACCGATGGCGCGGGCATCGGGGCCGTCGAGGCGTGGGAGACACGAGCCGGGGAGCTGCGACGGCGGCGCGATCGACTGGCGGAGGAGGCCGCGACCCGCGATGCGACGCGACGCGATGCGGAGGCGCGTCGTGCGCGCGCCGAGGCGACCGTCGCTGCCGCCGATGAACGCAGCGCGCGCGCCGACCGGGACACGGCCGCGCTCGAGGCACGCGCCCATGAGCTGGTCGGAGCCACGGAGATGGCGCGCGCGGAGCTTGCCCGGGCGATCGCGGCCGAGTCGGGGACCCGTTCGGCACTCGCAGAGATCCACGCCGCCGATAGCGCCGAGCGCGACCGGTTGGCCGCGGCGGAACGGACCGTCGTTTCGCAGCGCGAACGGCTTCGGGCGGCCGATGAGCGGTTGCGCGCGATCGAGCGCGAGGAGCTCGAGACGCGATTGGGACGCGAAGCGCTGCGTGATTCGATCCTGGTGGACCTCGTCGGCCTCGGCGATCCGGGGGCCATCGGGTTGGCCGCGGTGTCCGGGGCGTCGATCGTCGCAGCGCCGAGCCCGACCGAGGAGGTAGCCGACACCTCGCACGCCGCGACCGACGGTGCCGGCCTGGAGTCGGAACTCGAGGACCTGCTTGACGCCGCAGCCGAACGTTGGGCCGCCGAGGCTCCTGCCGAACCGGCCCCCGGGCTGGCACGTCTCGCACAGCTCCGTCGCCGCTTCCATGAGCTCGGGGCCACGAACCCGTTCGCGGTCGACGAATACGCGGACCTGAAGACCCGGCTGGAGACGCTGGAGACGCAGGGTTCCGACCTGCGCACCGCGATCGCCCGCACCCGTGAGCTCATCGTCGAGCTCGAGTCGATGATCACCGACCAGTTCCAGACCACGTTCCGGGCTCTTGAGACCGCGTTCGAGGCCCGCTTCGAACAGCTGTTCGGCGGTGGGTTCGCGCGGCTTTCGCTGACGGACCCCACGGACCTCGGCTCGACCGGCGTCGAGATCGTGGCGCGCCCACCCGGCAAGAAGCCGCAGGCCCTCGCCATGTTGTCCGGCGGCGAGCGCGCCCTGACCGCGGTCGCACTCCTGTTCGCGATGCTCGAGATCCGGCCCGTCCCGTTCTGCGTCCTGGACGAGGTGGACGCGGCGCTCGACGAGGCCAATATCGGGCGGTTCGCCGATGCCCTGCGGAGCCTCGCGCATCAAACGCAGTTCATCGTGATCACCCATAACCGCGGCACCATCGAGGCGGCCGATGCGCTCTACGGCGTGACAGTCGGTGACGATTCCGTGAGCCGCGTGATCAGCCTCAGGCTCGACGAGGCGCAGGCCCTCGCCCGAGATCGCGGCACCGAACTCGCGACCGCCGGCTGATGCCGTTCTGGCGCCGCCGACGCGACGAACCTGTACTCCCCGAGGCGACGCCGGAACCGGTCGCCGCTCCCGCTGAGCTGACACCAGGCTGGGAGGCCGAGCCGGGCGATCGCGCCGAGCCGTCCATCGCCGCGGAGCGGTCCGTCACCGCGGCGCCACCCCTCGTCGATCCGGCACGAGCCGACGCGCCGCCCCACGCACCCGATCCGACCGGGCCAGTCCTGAGCGAGCCACCCGCTCCGGATCCCGAGCCACCGGCGGTCCCAGCCTTCGACCCGACGGCCTTCCTCGCCGTAGCCCCGGTTGGATCGCTCGACGCCGGCCTGGAGCGGACCCGTGGCGGGTTCATGACCCAGCTTCGTGGCTATCTCGGCGGCGCCGACGGCCCGGCGTGGGACGAGGTGGAGGAGACGCTCATCGGCGGCGATGTGGGCGCGGCGCTGGCCATCGACCTTGTCGAACGCGCCCGCAAGCGTCGCGACCCAGGCGGCGCCGAGGCCGCGGTCCGCGCCGAGCTTGCCGCGCTCCTGGTCCGTCGCGAACCAGACT
>JBBQLI010000093.1:0-9936 GCA_038327765.1 Candidatus Limnocylindrales bacterium
TCGCCGCTCGGCTGGGCCGAGAAGGCCGCGCCCTTCGGAGACATGCGGTGGTGGACCCTGCTCATCCCCCTCGCCGTGGGCGGACTGCTCGCCACGCTCGCCGTACTTGTCGCCGGACGTCGTGACCTCGGCAGCTCCCTCATCCGCGGGGGCATGGGATCGGCGCGGGCGACGTCATGGCTGCGCAGCCCGCTCGGGCTGGCGACCGCCATCCATCGCCCGGCGTTCCTCGGTTGGCTCGCCGGCACCCTGATCCTCGCGGGCATGATGGGCGTGCTCGCGCAGCAGTTCATCGACGCCGTCGCCGGCAACCCGGCGATGGCCGAGGCCATCGGTATGACGGGCACGCAACCCGAGGACGGGCTCGTCGCCGTCACGCAGCTCTACATCGCCATCATCGCCACGGCGTATGTTGTCCAGGCCGTCGGTAGCCTGCGCGGCGAGGAGACGGCCGGCCGTCTCGAGGTCCGGCTGTCCGGCACCCTGTCCCGCACGCGGTGGCTCGCTGCCCACGGGCTCGTCATCGTCACCGGCCTCGTCGTCATCGTCGTCGTCTCCTCGGTCGTGCTGGCCGCGGGGACGGCATGGTCCATGGGCATCGCGGTGGACCCAGGTCGCGTCCTCGGGGCGGGCGCGGCATACCTGCCGGCTGAGCTCCTCGTGGGCGGGCTGGCGCTCGCGCTCTTCGGCCTGCGGCCCAGGGCGTTCGCGGCGAGCTGGGCGGCCTTCGCCCTCGTCGCCTTCATCGCTCTTCTGGGTCCGGGCCTCAAGCTGGCCGGGTGGGTGCGTGACCTCTCCCCGATGACCCATGTCGGTAACCCTCCCGTGGGCACCGTCGAGGCGCTCCCGCTCGTCGCGCTCGGTGCGATCGTCGCGGTCCTCGGAGGCGCCGCAGCCATCGGCTTCCGTCGTCGAGGGGTGCCGCAGAGCTGATGGTCGCGGGGAATCGTCCGGGTTCGCCCCACATCGGCGGCCTACGCACACGGATTGGCGCTGGCGCTGCCCGAAAAGGTTGTACCGGCGCGCCCGACAGGAGTCGGACGCGCCAAGACGGAGGGTCGGGCTACCGATCGCTTACGGCTGCCTGGAGCTCGAGGGTTCGACCTGCGCCCTCGCCGGATTCCTTCGGGTCGACGTGACCCAGGTCCTTGACGATCTTGAATGTGCCGTTCTGGGCCTGGGCGATGTACATGTTCATGCGGACGTGATGCTCGCCCGGCACCATCTCGGCTGGCCCCCCCGGGCCCTCGGGAAGCTTGGCGTGGTCGAGGGCCGAGATGACCGCGTCCTGGTCAAGCGAGCCCGCCTCGATCACCGCGGCCTCCCAGAGCTTGAGCGCGCGGTAGTGCCCTGAGCACCCGCTGCCCGCAGTGAACTGCGCGCTGCCAGGGAAGCGCTCGTTGTATGTCGCGAGCAGGTCCCGGCTGAACGGGTCGCTGACCTCCTGGTAGTAGTCGAGGCAGCTGTACAGGCCCTCGACCTGTTCGGCCGGTACGAGGTTCAGGAAGTTCTCGTCGAAGTACGTGCAGATGATCTGCCCGCCGCGCTTGTGGAAGCCGGCGTCATACAGCTGCTGCAGGAACGGCGTCAGTCCCGGCGGAACGATCGTGTTGAACACGACCTCGGCGCCACTCGCCATGATCCTCTCGACCATCGCGCCGTAGTCGGCATGGTCCAAGGGGAAGTATTCCTCGCCGAGGATCGTGCCGCCGTTCGCGGCGACGACCGTGCGGACGCTGGCATTGAGGACATGTGGCCAGATGTAGTCCGCGGACGGCAGGTAGAACGACCTGGCGCCGGTCTCCTGCATCAGCCACGGGATCAGAGGTTCGACCTGCTGCGCCGGAACCGGACCCGTGCAGAAGATCAGTGGGTCGTGCTCCTGGCCCTCGTACTGTTCCGGGTACAGGTAGAGCTTCCTGCCCTTCGTGACGGCGGAGCGGGCGATCGCCTGCCGGGTCGAACTGAAGATGCCGCCGAAGATCACATCAACGTGATCCTCCTCGACGAGCTTGGCCGCCTTCGCTTCGGCGACGCTATCGGTGGTTTCGCCGTCCTCGATGCAGAGCTCGATCTGCCGACCCAGCAGCCCACCGCTCGCATTGATGTCGTCGATGACCATCCGGGCCACGTTCGCATCGGCGATGCCCATGAACGACAACGGACCGGTCAGCTCGGCGATGACCCCGACCTTGATGGGTGAATCCGTCATGGCACTCGACCTCCTGATCCTTGCTTGTTTGGCTCGAAGCCGCGAGCCCGCGGGCGATAGGACCGACCCTGGGTCGGCAGTTGGACGGGTTCGGTCCTAGGCCAGGACCGCGACCCGAGGCTGGATCGGCGTCAGGACCGGAGCCCGATCCTCGATCGCCTGCGCGGCATCCAGAAGGAGGTCCTCCCGGAAGCGGGCGCCGATCAACTGGACGCCCTGGGGCAGACCGTCGTCGGCGCCGACCGGCACCGCGCACCCGGGCAGGCCCAGGATGTTCACCGGCACCACCATTCGCATCGACAGCGCGATCTCCCCGACACGCGAGATGTCCTCGCCGACGAGCCACGGTCGCTCGCACGAGACAGGGGAGAGCACGATCGGGTGTTCCGCGAGGTACTGACCCCAGAGGGCGGCCAGTCGGTAGACCTCGATCCACGCCGCGAGCTGTGCCGCCTGATCGACCGGCCTGAAGACGCCTGTCGCTCGGCACGCGTCCAGGAATGCGCGCACGCCGTCACCGGCCACCGGCTCCATGCTCGGCCAGATCGTGTCGACGTCGGCATAGATCGTGTTGACCCACGCGGCGGTCGCTTCGCCGATCCGCGGCGGTTCCGCTTCGATCACCTCGTACCCGGCGTCCGCCAGCCAGTCAGCGGCACGGTCGATCCCGGCTCGCACGTGCGGGTCGATGCCAGCGCCGAGCGGGTCGCGGACGACTGCCACCCGGATCCGACCGTCCAGGGCCGGGCCCTCGAGTGGCGCCGGGACCCAGCGCGGGTCGCGCGGGTCCGGGGCACTCAGGATCCCAAGCGCGAGTCGCAGGTCTGCGACGCGGCGGGCCATCGGGCCGGCGACCATGGTCGCCTGGATCGAGATCGGCTGGACCGTCGGGTCGGTGACGGCCCCTTCAGCGACGCGCCCGCGTGAGGGCTTGATCGCCGTGATCCCGCACATCTGGGCCGGGATCCGCAGGGAGCCACCCAGGTCGTTTCCCAATCCGAGCGGGGTCATGCCGGTCGCCAGGGCGACGGCCTCGCCGCCGGAGGAACCGCCCGGGGTCCGGGTCGGGTCCCACGGGTTGCGGGTGTGACCGGCCCGGCCGCTCTCGGTGTGCCAGCGGAACGCGAAGTCCGGCAGGTTCGTGCGAGCCAGCGGGATGGCGCCGGCCTCGCGCAGCCGGGCGACCGGCGGCGCGTCCGTCGAGGCGATCTGCCCAGCGAGGGCGGCAACGCCCCAGGTCGTGGCCGAGCCGGCGACGTCGATGTTCTCCTTCACCGTGAACGGGACGCCTGCGAGCGGACCGAGCGGGGTGCCGGCCGCGACCGCGCGATCGACGCCGGCCGCCGCCGCGCGGGCCTCATCGGCCAGGGTCACGGTGACCGCGTTCACGTCCGGGTTGACGAGCGCGATGCGGGCCAGGTGGGCCTCGATCACCTCCGTCGACGTCACCTCGCCCGCGGCGATCATCGTGGCCAGCTCTCCGGCTCCCTTGCCACATAGCTCGTTCATGGCGCTCTCCCTTTCGTGATCGGTCAGCGCCTGTATCGTTGGCTGGTCGCCTGCCACCCGGCATCGGGAGGGTTCCCCATTTCGGCTCGTCCGCTCCGCCTCGTGGAGCTCGTCGCCACCCTCGCCCTTGCGCAGGACAACGCGTTCGGCCAGCCGTTCGATTCGCAGTTGCGGTCGTGCCTGCTTGCCATGGCGATGTGCGATGACGCGGGCTTCGACGAGGAGCTTCGCCGGACCGTGTTCTGGGTAGCCCTGCTCCGTTACGTCGGGTGCACCGGGCACGCGCACGAGGTCGCATCCGCCTTCGGGGACGACATCGCGATCCTCGGCGATACGCTCGTGATGGATGCCGCGGACCCGGCCGACGTCGGCCGCACGATGGCGGCAGCCGCGACCGCGGGCCATCCACCCGAGGAGCACCCGGAGATCGTGCGAGCGCTCAAGGCCGGCGCGCACGCCTGGGCGGTCCACAACTTCGCGACGGGCTGCGAAGTCGGTGACATGCTGATCCAGCGGCTTGATCTCGGGCCTGACGTGCGGCAGGCGTTCGGCTTCACCTATGAACGCTGGAACGGCAACGGCTACCCGACGCATGCCAAGGGCGAACAGATCCCGCTCGCGATGCGCGTGGTGCATCTCACTCACGACATGGAGGCGATCAGTCGCCGCTCCACGCCCGATGAAGCGATCGCGGCGGCTCGCGAGCGTCGGGACCGGACGTATGACCCGGACATCGCCGATCTGTTCGTGGCCCATGGGGGACGATGGCTGGCCCAGATCGACGAGTTGGAGCCGTGGGAGGCCGTGCTCGATCTGGAACCCGAACCTCGCCGCACGCTCGACGGGACGGCGCTGGATGCTGCCCTGACCGTTGCCGCCGACTTCATCGACCTGAAATCGCCGTATCGGTCTGGCCACAGCCGGCGATGCGCGCAGCTCGGCGCCGAGGCCGCCAGGATCTACGGCGCCACCGAGCAGGAGATCGTCGCGTTTCGGAGAGCCGCGCTGCTCCATGAATTCGGCACGACTGCGATCCCGAACTCGATCCTGGACAAGCGCGGTTCCCTGACCCGTGCGGAGTTCGAGCGTGTCCAGATCCACCCGATGCTGACCGAGCAGATGCTGGCTCGCTCTCCGGCACTGGCCGCCTTGAACCCCCTTGCGGCGGCGCACCACGAGAAAGCCGATGGGTCCGGCTACCACAAGGGCCTGCGCGCCGAGGCGACCGATCGGGCAGGACGTGTGCTTGCGGCCGTGGATGTGTACGTGGGCCTGACGACCGAACGGAGCGATCGGCCTGCGTTCTCGGCCGACGCGGCTGCGGCAGAACTACGGCAGCAGGTGGCGCTGGGACGGATCGAACAGGCGGCTGCCGACGCCGTGCTCACGGCGGCCGGCCATCAACGGTCGGCCGTGAGTCCACGGACTCCACCTCCTGGCGGGCTGTCACGACGCGAGGTCGAGGTCCTCCGGCTGGCAGCCATGGGGCTCACGACCCGCGAGATCGCGGACCGGCTGTTCATCTCGCCCAAGACAGCCGACCACCACATCCAGCACGTCTACACGAAGATCGACGTGTCGACGCGAGCCGCTGCCGCCCTGTGGGCGATGCAACACGACCTGGTCACGTGACGGTTCCCGAGTCGTCGCGTGGTCACCAGCTGACGTCCCGCTGTCCGCCCTGCGGAGCACTGGTCCCGGATATCGGCGGACCGACCCACGCCTACGTCCCGGGCGCCCCGGGCTGCTGGGCCGCGTTTGGTGCCCTCCAGGCCGGCGATCTGCTCCGATTCCCGAGGTCGGAGCTGAAGGACCTCGTCGTGGACACCTATATGGCTCAGCATCCCGGCGATGGCACCGAGCGGCGCGAGCGCCAGTCCGTGTTCGTCCACCTCGCGAGCCTATGCGCCGTCATCGAGCGCGGGGCGACACCGTCGGGTTCGCCTCAGGTGCTTCGGGCCGTGCTGGCTCGCGAGAAGGAGTTTCCGGTCCTTCGTCGGGCTCGGGGCCCGGGTGACCTGACGATCCTGTCTGTCACGGAAGGGAAGACCGTCGAGGACCACGACGCACGGGTTCACGCGTGGGCAGGATCCGTCTGGGATTCGTGGCGTGAGCATCACCCGACGATCCGCGCTGCCCTCGACAAGGTGTCCTGACGGCCGAAGGTGCCGTCCGCGTCAGCAGATTCTGCACGAGGGCGGTCGGCCCCCGCCTAGCGCCGCGCCAGTCGATGGGGATCGGACACCGCGCCCGTCGCACCGGCGAGACCGCCGGATCATCGCAATCGATGGTGCTTGCCCCGAACCTTCGGCATAGACGGTCGCACGTCGAGCGATCGGGCGATCGCATCCAGGACAGTCTCCGGGTCTGGACCAGGCTCGCCGGAGACGTCGAAGGCACGGCCCGCCCGCAGGGTCGCGAATCCGTGGACGGCGGACCATGCGATCGTTTCTGCTCCCGCGCGACGTTCGACGGGCAGCGCACCGGTTGCAACGAGCTCGTCGAGACCTGCCGCCAGCACATGCCATGGGCTCGGGTCCTCGGACATCGAGCGGGAAGGAGCGATCGGCAGGAAGGCAACGGCGAGCAGGTTCGGCTCGTCTTGAGCGAAGTCGAGGTAGCCGCGGCCGATGGCCAGGAACCGGCGGATCGAGCGCGTGCGCGGATCGGTCTCCTCGACCAGCCCGACCTCGTCGAGCATCCGTCTCGCGAGGTCCAGTCTGGCCATCCCCGCGACGTCGCCGAGCAGGGCATCGCGGTCAGGGAAGTGGCGATAGATGGCCGCCGGCGACACCTCGAGTCGACGCGCGACTTCGCGGAGCGTGACGGCGTCCGATCCGCCCGAACGCGCCAGCTCGTGGGCTTCCGTCAGGAGCGCCCGGCGGAGGTCGCCATGGTGGTACGTCGATCGACTCATGGCGTGATTGTAGCCGCTTATGTTGACAGCGTTCACTTAGCGGGGCATGATATGTAAACGCCGTTGACATCAAGAGTTAGGGCGCGAGCACGGCGAGGCTTTCAGGACTTAGGTGACAGCCACCTCGAATCCATCCAACGACCAGTGCAGCGGAGACACAGGACATGATCGAGACACGCACGCCAGACCAGGACCGCTATGACCGAGCCAAGAAGCGGGTCGAGCTCCTGCGCGGCTTCTACGTCCACGCCATGGTCTTCGTCATCGTCAATATCGGCCTGGCCGCATACAACATCGCGACGACTCCGGACCGCCTGTGGTTCATCCTTACGGTTGCCGGCTGGGGCATCGGCCTTGTTGCACACGGGGCATACGTGATGGGTTCGGGGCGTTTCCTCGGGGCCGCCTGGCAGGAGCGCAGGATCCGTGAAGAGATGGAGCACGAAGAGCGCGCGTCCCGCTGACCGATCCCGCTTACCTGGCTGACGGGACGGGGGCTGGGAACGGGTCCCCGAGGCACGGGTCATCGACGACTGTGAACGTTTGCCGGGATCGCATGCGGCGGCGAAAGGTCGTCCGTTTCGTCGTATTCGATCACGAGGCGACCGGACAGGCCCGAGAACCAGTTTGCGGCTGTGCTCGACGTGACGCTCAACGCCGATACCCACGCAATCAGGCGTGTACCTTCCAACCCGCGCCGCCGTCGGCGTGCTTGAGGCATGACGGGCGCCTGGCCGCCACGCCGCCGCTCAGGAGTCCTCGCCGACCGTCATCTGCGCGATCCACGCCTCGCGTGTGGAGACCACCGGGAGCAGGAAGGCCATGATGAAGTAGACGATGACGAACAGGCCTACGGAAACGACCGCCAGGAGAAGGAAGATCGTCCGGATCCAATCGATGCGGATCTCGGAGTAGGCCGCCAGGCCGGTGCAGATGCCGGCGATCTGCTGGCCCTGACGGATCCGGTAGAGCCGGCGGCGGCGAATCCGATCCGCGACGCCTGACGTTGGCTGACCATTTTCAGCACCGACCGGCCCGACCTCGTCGAGGACGACCGTGACGTCCTCTCCCGTGAGGATGCGATCGTCGGATCCGAGGCGGTCCGTGAGCTTCGCCCCGATCGAGCGCTCGAGGTCGCCCATGACTTCGGTCTGGTCGGGGTCATCGGCGAGGCGCGATCGGGCATGGTCGAGGTACCGCCTGAGCGCGTCGTAGGCATCCTCGTGCAATCGATATGGATCCGCCTGGCCGACCAGGTCGATGATGATCACCTTGTTCACGGCGTTGAGCTCCCAAGTTTTTCGATGAGGGCGGTGAGGGAGGCCCAGTACGCGCGAAACTCGCGCAGCTGCGTCTGGCCGCGAACGGTCAGTCGGTAGTACTTGCGCGGCGGACCCGCCGCTGACTCCTGCCACTCGTAGTCGAGCAGACCCTCCCGTCGCATCTTGCTCAGCAAGGGGTACAGGGTCCCTTCTTGAGTTGCGAAGTCGGTCGCGCTGAGGCGCCCAATAATGTCGGCCGCATAAACCATGTCCGACGACACCACGCCGAGGATGAGAAACTCAAGCAGCCCCTTGCGCAGGGCGATGAGCTTGGTTCGGTCGATCATGATGCTACCTTTCTACGCCAAGGTAGTATTACGGCTCAACGCCGTCAAGTGAGCGGCCTGGTCCGGCTGGCGTACCACTATTCAGGTGGCTTGGAGGCGATGGTCGCGGTCACCTGACGGGCACCCGGAAATGCATGTGGGCTCGCTGCGCATGCGCGCGGTCGGCTGCGCGGCGGTCGACCCTGAACGCGGGGTTCGCGACCCTATCGACGAGCACGTTCCGGACGATGATTGATGCGTGACGCGCCGGAATCACGCTCGGACGCGCGATCGCGCCGCGGCTCCTCGAAGGAGGAGCGTCTCGTCGTGCGCGATCGCCGTGATCCGCAGGCCCGAACCAGGATCGGCAAGCGTGTAGGCGGCATGGAAGTCGTAGAGCCGCCGCTCCGCCTCATCGACCAGACGCCAGGTGATGGCGGCCTGCGCCAGCCGGGGGCTTAGCTCGACCACCTGGAGGTCGATGACCTCCGCGGATCGAACCCCGATCGACCGGTAGACCTCAACCAGCCGCTCGACCTGGGGAAGCCATGTATCGCGGGTAGGCGCCGTCATCACGGTGATCTGGTCGGCGTCGCTCGTGATCTGGCACGGGTAGAAGAAGAGGTCCGCGATCGCCACCGCGTCGAACGCTTCGAATGCCAGGCGGTAGGCGTCGAAAAACGCTCGAACCTTCGCAGTCTCGCCCATCGTGACCTCCCTCGACGTTCGCTCGAATGGTACTGGGCCGACCGCCCACCTGCCGGCGGCGGCACGCGCTCGCCGTCGGATCGACTGCACACTACGCACCCGCAAGTCTGATCTTCCGCGTGGTCCTGGTCGGCCAGCGATGGACGTATACACGGGCCAGGGCTGCAGGCACCGCCGGGATCGAGCATCGCCAGGTCCGCGACTACCTCCCCGCCCGGACGACGACGATCGCCGGCGCGGTGCTCATCACCCTCGCCGTGGTCGGTGCCTGGACCACCCTGGTGGCCACGCCCGACGCAGCCGGGCTCGATCGAACGTTCACCCACTCGTGCGTCGTGCAGTGGCGGGACCAGCAAGGCGACCACGAGCAGACGGTGGTCTTCGTCAGCTCGCCCTTCCCGGGCAGCTACTACACGGCCGGCATGGCCGTTGGCATCGTCGCGGTGCTCGCGCTGGCCGGGGTGGGCCTGGTCGCGACGACCCGACGCCCGCGAAACGGCGCCGACCCCGAGCTGGTTCGAGTCGATGACGCATTGCGTCGCCAGACCGCCGAAGGGGTCGTCGCGGCATTCGGGCTCGCGGTGGCGACGAGCCTCGCAGGACTGTCGTACACAGCGGCCGTCGCCGTCGGTAACCAGGCGTGCACGACCACCTTCGGGCTGGGCTCCTGGGGGCTGGCGATCGTCGCATTCGTCGCCTTGGCCGCTTCACTCCGGTTCGCCGTCAGCATCGTCGTTCCGGGGGACGGCTCGAGCAGGCGCCCGGCATGACCGTCGCACTTCGGCTGGATCCGGGCGACCCGACACCCCCGTACGAGCAGCTGCGCCGCCAGCTCGCCACGGCCATCGAATCGGGGCTGCTCCAGCCCGGAACCCGGCTGCCCACCATCCGGCAGTTGGCGGCCGACCTCGGAGTGGCGACAGGAACGATCATGCGTGCGTATGCCGAGTTGGATGGGGACGGCCTCATCGTCACCCGTCGGGGGGGCGGGACCACCGTGGC
>JBBQLI010000094.1:0-9902 GCA_038327765.1 Candidatus Limnocylindrales bacterium
ATCCTCGCGGCGCTCCTCGGCGTGACGCTGTTCCTCGCCTCGCTGAGCCAGTTGCGGTGACGGCGATGGCTCCGACGCGGCCCCTCGATCCCGATGCCCTGACACTCGAGGGGATCCGTGGGGGCGCCTTGCGCGACAGACCCATCACCGTGCTCGGGTTCGCGCGGAGCGGGATCGCGCTGGCGCGCTTCCTCGCGGACGCCGGAGCCGCCGTGACGATCTACGACGGCCGGCCGGTCGATGCGCTGGGGGGTGCCATCGCCGCGCTGGAGGGACGCTCGGTGACGCTGCGCCTCGGGCCGGACATCGAGCCGGCCTCGGCCTGGGCCGGTGCCGCGCTCGTCACGACATCGCCGTCGATCAACCCCGACTACCCGACCACGGAACCGCGGCTTCGCGCAGCGCTCCAGACCCTGGTGGCGGCGCGCGCTGCGGGCGACCCGGACGCCCCGGCGCTGGTCTCCGAGCCCGACCTGGTCCTGCGCTTGTGTCCCGCCCCGACCGTCGGCGTCACCGGCACGAAGGGCAAGACCACGACGTCCTCCCTGAGCGCGGCGGTCCTGGCGGGCGATCCGTCGCACCCGGTGGTGCTGGGCGGGAACATCGGTGTCCCGCTGGTCGAACGGCTGCCGTCGCTGACCGCCGGCGATCGCGTGGTCATCGAGTTGTCCGAGCTCCAGCTGCCGACCCTGTCACGCGGCACCACGGTCGCGGTCTACACCAACGTCACCTCCGACCACCTCGATCGGCACGGCACGGTGGAGCGCTACCGGCGGGCCAAGCGGCGCCTCGCCGAACTGGTCGATCCAGCGGGCGCCCTCGTGCTCAATGCCGAGGATCCGGTCGTGGGGGGCTACGCTGGCCTGGGTCGGGCGCCGTCCGTGCTGTATCGACGGGACCGGCCGATGTCGGGCGGTCTGGGCGTCGTCGACGGCTGGATCGTGGCAGACGGGGTCGAACGCCTGGCCCTTGCGGGCGGCGGGATGGCCGCCACGGGACCAGGTGGTCGGATCATGCCGGTCGGCGAGCTCGCCATCCCGGGCGCCCACAACGTCTCGAATGCCCTGGCCGCCGTGGCGGTGGGGCTGCTCTTCGGGGTGGCGCCTGATGCGATCCGCGAGGCCGCCGCCGCGTTCAGCGGGGTCGAGCACCGCCTGGAGTCGGTGGCCCTCATCGACGACGTTCGCTTCGTCAACGACTCGCAGGGCACACAGCCGGACGCGGTGATCGCCGCGCTGCGGGCGTTCGACGCCCCGCTCGTCCTCATCGCCGGTGGCCGGGACAAGGGCATCGATCTCGCGGGACTGGCTCCGGTCGTGGCCGAGCGCGCCACTGCTGCCGTCCTGATCGGGGAGAGCGGCCCGACCCTGGCGGCGATGTTCCGCACGGCCGGTCTCGCGACGATCGTCATGGCCGACGATCTCGGCCGCGCCGTCGAGATCGCGGATGGCCTTGCCCGCGAGGCGCTCGCCGCGGCCGGTCCCGCCGCGGCCCCCGCGACCGTGCTGCTCAGCCCGGCCGCGGCGAGCTTCGATATGTTCGCCGACTACGCCGCCCGGGGGGCGGCCTTCAAGCTGGCGGTCGCGCGTCTCGCGGCACGTCGGACCACCCCAGGGAGGCCCCGATGAACCTCGCGCCACCGATCCCGCGCTTGCTCCGGCGCTTCGGCCCAGGGCCGATGGAACGACCGGTCCGGGCGATGCTCCCCCCGCCGGAACGGGCGACCGCGCGCTCCCGGACCGGATCGGTCGTCCGCCGTGAGCAGCACCAGCCCGACTACGTGATCCTCGTGGCGGTCGTGGCGCTGACGGCCATCGGCATCCTGATGGTCTACGCGTCGTCGGCGATCCGCGGCTACCTGTCGGCCGATGCCGACACGTTCGCGACCGTCGGTCCGCAGATCCAGTGGGCGGTCCTCGGCTTCGTGGCGATGGCCGCGATGGCCAAGGTCGACTACCGCTACCTCCGCCTCGTCTCGGTCCCGTTCCTCGGCGTCGCGATCGTCCTGCTGGTCGTGGTCCTGCTGCCGGCCATCGGACCGCTCCATCCGATCACGGTCGGCGGCTCCTCGCGCTGGATCCAGATCGGTCCGCTGCCCGCGATCCACCCGGCCGAGGTGGCCAAGCTCGCGCTCGTGATCTACCTGGCCCACTGGTTCGCCAAGCGCGGCACCAAGGTCGGGAGCCTCTTCGGCGGCACGATCGTCTTCCTGATCATCCTTACGCCGGTCGTGGCGCTCGTGTTCAAGGAGCCCGACCTCGGCACGGCCTCGGTCATCGCCCTGACCGGGTTCGCGATGTACTTCCTCGCCGGCGCGAACCTCATCCATCTCGGGGTGCTCGGCTCGGGCGGCGTGGTGATGGGCATCCTCGTGGGTCTGCAGGGGTACCAGATGGACCGGATCAGGACGTGGCTCGATCCGTGGACTGCGCCGCTCGGTGACGGGTTCCACACTGTGCAAGGGCTGCTTGCTCTCGGTGTCGGCGGGATCTTCGGGAACGGCCTCGGCCAGAGCCAGATCGCTGTCCCGAACGCCTTCAACGACTTCGTCTTCGCCGAGGTGGGCCAGGAGTTCGGGTTCATCGGCGGAGCTGTGGTGGTGCTCCTGTTCCTCACCCTGGCCTACTCGGGGATCCGTGTGGCGTTGCGCGCGCCCGATACGTTCGGCGCGCTGCTCGCGGCTGGCATCACGGCCTGGCTGTGCATCCAGGCGGTCATCAATATCGGGGTGGTGGTGACGCTCTTCCCGATCACCGGCATCACGCTGCCGTTCATCAGCGCGGGTGGCTCCTCGCTCATCATCAGCTTCGCGGCCGTCGGCATCCTCCTGTCGATCTCACGCGAGACCATCGAGAAGGGATCATGGAACGACGATGCGACTGCTGATCGTCGGCGGAGGGACGGGCGGACACATCTACCCGGCTCTGGCCGTCGCCCGGTCACTCCGCGCTCGACCGGCCGCTCCTGACCTCCGCTGGCTCGGCGGTCATCGCGGGCTGGAGTCGTCGATCGTCGGGCCGTCGGGCATCCCGATGCGCCGTCTCGCGGTGCGCTCGCTGCGGACGGCCAGCCTCGACGCCCATGTCGTGCTCGATCCGCTGCGGCTCGGCCTGTCCGTGCCGCAGGCCACGGCGATCCTCCTCCGCGAGCGACCTGCCGCCATCTTCACGACAGGTGGCTACGTCGCCATCCCGGTCCTGCTGGCGGCGGCCGCATTGCGGATCCCGGTGGTCCTGTGGGACGGCAACGTGATCCCTGGCCGTGCCGTGCGGGCGACCGCCCGCCTCGCCCGCGTGCTGGCCGTCTCGTTCGAGGCGACTCGCGCGACCCTCGCCACCACCGCGCCCGGGATCCCGTGCTACGTGACCGGCACGCCGATCCGCGACCTCACCGACCTGGACCGCGAAAGCGCGCGTGAGCGCCTGGCCATCCCCGTGAGCGAGCGCGTGCTACTGATCTTCGGCGGGTCGCAGGCGGTCCGCCGCCTGAACACGGCCGTCTCCGATGCGATCGCGCGGCTGGTGACCCGGGTCACGGTCATCCATGTCGCCGGTGACGATGGCTATGCTGCGGCCCTCGCCGACCGCGAAGCTCTCCCCACGGACCTGCGCGCCCGCTACCGGCCGTATCCGTTCCTTCGGGACGAGATGCTCGACGCCCTGGCGGTCGCGGACCTGGTCGTCGGGCGGGCCGGATCATCCACGCTGGCCGAGGTGACCGCTCTCGGGCTGCCGATGGTGGTGGTGCCATATCCGCACGCCGCCGGCCATCAACGGGCGAATGCGGAGGTGCTGGCCAGCGCCGGTGCCGCTCGCCTGGTCGAGGACGATGCCTTCGACGCCGACGCGCTGCTCGCGGCTGCGGCCATCCTCGACGATCCGACCGCGCACGTGACCATGGCCGCCGCCGCGCGCGAGCTCGGTCGACCCGGTGCGGCCGACGCGGTCGCGGATCTGGTCATGGCCGTGGCCGAGCGTCGGGCGCTGCCCGACGCTACCGCGCTCGACCGACGTTCGCGGGGTCGGCCGGCATGAGCGAACGGTTCGACGCCATCGCGATCGGGACCGACATCCAGCGCCGGATCGGGGTCAAGACATCGCGCGACGAGCCGCTGGGGCGGTTCACGACGATGCGCGTGGGGGGACCGGCCGACTTGTTCGCGACCGCACACAACGCCTTCGAGCTGCGTGCCCTTGTCCGATTCGCACGGACACGCGGGCTGCCGCACCTGATCCTGGGGCGGGGGAGCGATGCCGTGATCAGCGATGCCGGGGTGCGCGGCCTCGTCATCCAGGTCAGGGCCGAGGGATCTCGGGTCGAGGGCGATCACTACAGCGCCGAGGCCGGTGTCCAGATGGCGCGCGCCGCCACGGAGACGCAGAAGGCCGGCCTGACTGGGCTCGAGTTCGGTCTGGCCATCCCGGGGACCGTCGGTGGCGCGGTGTGGGCCAATGCGGGCGCCCACGAGGCGGAGGTGGCGGGGATCCTCGAGTCGGCCCGCGTCCTCGACGCGTCCGGGGGCGAGTCGATCGTGGCGGCCGCGGACCTGGGCTTCTCCTATCGCGACAGCCGGTTCAAGCACCCGGCATCCGACGGACCGGCCGAGCTGGTCGTCGAGGCCACCTTCGCGCTCGCCGAGGCCGATCCGGACACGATCAAATCGCGTCTTGATGACATCCGTCGCTGGCGGCAGGCGCACCAGCCATTGGGCCTGCCATCGGCCGGCAGCGTCTTCCGCAATCCGCCCGGCGACTCGGCGGGGCGATTGATCGATGCGGCCGGGCTGAAGGGCCTGCGGATCGGCGGCGCCGTCGTCAGCGAGAAGCACGCGAACTTCATCGTGAACGATCAGAAGGGGAGCGCGACGGACGTGCGTCGCTTGATGGACCATGTCCGTGCCACGATCCGCGCGGGGACGGGCATCGAGCTGGCGTACGAGGTCGAGTTCCTCGGCGACTGGCGCGACTGGGAGGCGAACGCATGAGTCCCACCGACGAACCGGTCGTCGTGCTGTTCGGCGGGCCATCGGCCGAGCACGACGTCTCGATCGTATCGGGGACGGCCATCGCCGAGGCCCTCGTCGGGCGCGGCGTGCCGGTGACACAGGTCTATCTCGACCTTGACGGAATGTGGTGGTGGCTGCCCGCAGCGCATCGGCGCGACGGCCGGCCGGGGAGCGTCTACGACGAGCCGGCAGCGCTTGGCGCCACGGGCCCGTTCGCGCCTGGCGCGGCCCTTGACCGCCTGTCGGCCAGCGACCCCCCACCGACGGTCGTGATCGCCCTGCATGGGCCGTTCGGCGAGGACGGCACGGTCCAGGCGCTCCTCGAGGCCGCCGGCCTCGCCTACACGGGGGCCGGCGTCGCGGCATCGGCGCTGGGCATGGACAAGGCGCTGTTCAAGCGGATGTGTCGCGGGCTCGGGCTGCCGATCATCGACTGGCGTGAGGTCCGTTCGGCGCGCTGGTCCGAGGAGCCGGCCGCTGTGCGCGCAGAGCTGGAGGCGTTCGTCGCGACCCGCGGGGATCGCCGGCTGATGGTCAAGCCGGCTCGCCTGGGGAGTTCCATCGGGATGACCCTGGTCCACGAGCCGGACGAGCTTCCCGGCGCCCTTGACACGGCATTCCGGTTCGACACGGTCGCGCTCGTGGAGACCTATCTTCCCGGCGCACGGGACCTCGAGGTCGCGATCATCGGCAACGATGGGGCGCCCCTGGAGCTGTACGGTCCGGGCGAGATCGTGTCCGGCCATGAGTTCTACGACTATGCCGCGAAGTACACGCCGGGGCTCTCGGAGACCTCGCTGAGCGCCGAAGTCGCCCCGATCCAGCGAGCGCTCCTGCACAAGCTCGCGCGCGACTGCTACCGGGCGATCGGGTGCGAGGGTTTCGCGCGGGTCGACTTCCTGGTCGCGGGCGAGCAGGTCTTCATCTCGGAGATCAACACCATCCCCGGGTTCACGCCGATCAGCCTCTTCCCGACCCTGCCCGCCGAGGGCGGCTACACGTTCGGCGACGTCTGTGCCCGGATCGTCGGGCTGGCTCGCGAACGACATGCGGCCCGGATCGCCAGCCACCTGACCTCGAACGACCTGCCGCGGTGAACGCGCGTGCCGGGATGCGCCGCCGACTGGCACATGGTCCGATCCGTCGGAACCGGCCCGCGCGACGATCGGCATCGGGTCGTGCCCGGGTTCGCGCCGGGGCTGCGCTCATCGCCCTTGCCAGCGCCGGGGCCATCTATGGCGTCGCGTCCTCGTCGGCGTTCGACTACGCGCGGCTCCGGGTCCAGCCGCAGCCTGTCTACACGGATCCGCTGGCCGTCGAGCAGGCCCTCGATGGTGTCCGGGGCGACAACCTGTTCCGGCTGGACACGGCCCCGCTTCAGGGGGCGCTGCGGACGCTCCGGACCGTGCAGTCGGCAAAGGTATCGGTCGAACTGCCCGATACGCTGGTCGTGACCCTGCACGAGCGGGAACCGATCCTCATCTGGTCGATCGGCGACCGGCGCTTCCTCGTCGACACCGACGGCGATCTCTTCGCGAAGCTCGATGGAACGCCCTCGCCGTCGATCTCGGCCTTGCCCGTCGTCGAGGACCAGCGGGCGTCGTCGGCGGGGCTCTCGCTCGGACAGGCGCTCGATTCGGTCGATCTCGACGCGGCCACGCGGCTTGCGTCGCTCGTCCCGACCGACGTCGGCAGCACGGCGGCCTCGCTGACCGTGACGCTGACCGACGAGAACGGGTTCGTGGTCCGGGCCAGACCGGCGGGCTGGTCAGCGGTCTTCGGGTTCTACACGCCGACCCTGCGGACACCGGCCCTCATCCCGGGCCAGGTCCGGCTGCTGCGCAGCCTGCTCGTCGGGCGCGAAGCGATCGTCGATCGGGTGATCCTCGCGTCGGAAACCGACGGCACGTACGTGGCGCGTCCGTCATCGTCGCCGGGCGCCAGCGCCCGCCCGACTCCGGCGCCAACGGTCGGACCGTCCGCGACACCCCTCGCAAGCGCGAGCCCGTCACCCGGTCCGACGACATGATCATGTCGCCGCGGGTTGTCGCATTCGCGCGCGGTCGAGTAGCCTTGCCGAAACCCACCACAACGAGGACGACGACGGCGTGTTGCTTCCCCTGCTCGGGCTCCTCGTCGGTGTCCTGGCGGGCCTCGTCCTCAAGGTCAACGTCAGTTTCGAACTCAGTCGATACTCGGCGGTGGCCATCCTGGCGGCCATGGACTCGGTCCTCGGTGCGGTCCGTGCAGAGCTCGATGGCGTCTACGACAATCGCATCTTCATCAGCGGGTTCCTGGTCAACGCGATCATCGCCGTGCTCCTCACCTTCGTCGGCGATCGGCTCGGTCTCGACTTGTATCTCGTGGCCCTGATCACGTTCGGCCTGCGCATCTTCAACAACGTCGCACTCATCAGGCGACACTTCCTCTAGGTCACGACACGGAACGGGAGAGACGGACACGATGGTGGAACGGGAAGCGGTCCTCGTCGGCATCGACGTCGGCACGAGCAAGGTCTGCGTGCTCATCGGCGAGGTGAGTCGCGACGGCCGGCTGACGATCATGGGCCACGGCACCGTTCCCTCGTCGGGGCTCAAGAAGGGCGTGGTCATCAACATCGACCAGACGATCCGCTCGATCGCGGACGCGGTCGAACGCGCCGAGCGTCTCTCCGGCTGGAAGATCGACCGTGCCTTCGTCGGCGTCGGCGGCCAGCACGTCGAGAGCCTCAATTCGCCCGGTCAGGTGGCCGTCACCGCGCACCATCGCGAGGTCACGCGCGAGGACGTCAACCGTGCGATCGAGGTGGCCCGCGCCGTCTCGATCCCATCGAACCGCGAGGTGCTCCACGTGGAGCGGCGCGGGTTCACGGTGGATGGCCAGGAGGGCGTCAAGGATCCGCTTGGGATGAGCGCCCTGCGCCTCGAGGTGGAGACCCACATCGTCACGGCGTCCGCCACCGCGGTCCAGAACCTGACCAAGTGCGTCACTGCGGCCGGCGTCAAGATCGACGAGCTCGTCGCGGATTCGCTCGCCTCCGCGGAAGCGGTCCTGTCCGAGACCGAGAAGGAGCTGGGGGTCGCGGTCGCCGATATCGGTGCCGGCACGATCGATCTCGCGCTTTTCCAGGACGGCTCGCCGTTCCACACCCGCGTCCTGCCCGTGGGTGGCAACAACGTCACCAACGACGTCGCGATCGGGCTCAAGACCAGCCTCCAGGTGGCCGAGGAGCTCAAGGTCCGACACGGGACCTGCGACCTGCGGACCGTGGCCGAGGACGACGACGAGATCTCGGTATCGGTCCTTGGCGAGGATGCCGGCCGGACCGTCAGCCGGCTGGAGGTCTGCCAGATCATCGAGGCGCGGATGCGCGAGACCTTCGAGCTGCTCGGCAACGAGATCCGCGCGGCCGGCGTCGGGATGCTCCCTGCGGGCATCATCCTCACGGGCGGCGGGGCGCAGCTGGCCGGCGTGGCCGAGCTCGGGCGGACGGTCCTCCAGATGCCCGTTCGCGTCGCGGCGCCGTCGGGGATCGGCGGGCTCGTGGATACGCTCCTCAACCCGTCCTACAGCACCGCCGTCGGGCTGCTCCAGTGGGGGGCCGAGACGCTGGCCTCGGGCGAGCCGCTGCGGTACGAGTCGGCGCCCGCCGGTGGCGGCCTGGGCCGGATCCGGGATGCCCTCCGGAGCATCTTCCCCTAGCTGGTGGAAGCGGTGGCACGCTCGGGATCGCCGGTAGGCCCGACCCAGGGCGGATCCCGGCTCGAGGTGCCACGGCACGGGAACGCGTCGGTGCGCGACGGCACCGATGCTGCAGTCTCGTGCTCGGCTGGGTCTTGCCGTCTTCGGACGGTCCGGCGCTATACTCCCTGCCTACTTGCGGCCCCGTCCTTCCCCAGATGCCGGCGGGTCCCGATGAACGCCGAATCGCCGACCGCCGAGGGTCGCTGGAGGAACACCCGATGACGTTGCGTTCCGACTCCGAGAACTTCGCGCTGATCCGCGTCATCGGTGTCGGCGGTGGTGGCAGCAATGCCGTCAACCGCATGATCCGGGCCGAGATGATGGGCGTCGAGTTCATCGCCTGCAACACCGACTCGCAGGCGCTCCTCCAGTCGGACGCCCCCCACAAGATCCGCATCGGCGACAAGGTCACGCGCGGCCTCGGCGCGGGCGGCGACTCCACGATCGGGCAACGCGCCGCCGAGGAGGACTCGGAGAAGATCGCGGCCGCCCTTGCGGATTCGGACATGGTGTTCATCACGGCGGGCCTCGGTGGCGGGACCGGCTCGGGTGCCGCTCCGGTCGTCGCCCAGATCGCCAAGGAGAGCGGCGCGCTGACGATCGGCGTCGTCACGAAGCCGTTCGCGTTCGAAGGCAACCGCCGCAAGCTGGTCGCGGAGAAGGCGGCCGAGGAGCTCAAGGCGCAGGTCGACGCGCTCATCACGATCCCGAACGACCGGCTCAAGGACGTCGTCCAGAAGAACACGAGCATCCTCGATGCATTCCGCGTCGTCGACGATGTCCTGCGCCAGGGCGTCCAGGGGATCAGCGACATCATCACCGTGCCGGGCCTGATCAACCAGGACTTCGCGGACGTCCGCGCGATCATGAAGGACGCCGGCTCCGCGCTCATGGGCATCGGCCGGGCGAGCGGCGAGAACCGCGCCGTCGAAGCGGCCCGGATGGCCATCGCCAGCCCGCTTCTGGAGCTCGACATCAACGGCGCCCAGGGCATCCTGTGGAATATCACCGGGTCCGCGAACCTGTCCCTCTTCGAGGTCCAGGAGGCCGCCGAGGCCATCAAGGAGGCCGCCGACCCGGAGGCCAACATCATCTTCGGCACCAGCTTCAACGAGCGGATGGGCGAAGAGGTCATGGTCACCGTCATCGCCAC
>JBBQLI010000095.1:0-9737 GCA_038327765.1 Candidatus Limnocylindrales bacterium
CCGGTCCCGTACGACGCGAAGGCACGCAAGTTCATGCTCGAAGAACCGCTCGTCGTGTCATGACGGACGCGCGGGCCGCGTATCGGGCGGCCGGGGTCGATGTCGAGGCCGGGGAGCGAGCGGTCGATCTCATGCGGGCACACGTCGAGTCGACGAGACGGGCCGAGGTGGTCGGCGGGCTCGGCGGGTTCGGTGGCGCGTTCGCGATCCCCGCTGGCTACCGCGAGCCCTTGCTCGTCGCATCGGCGGACGGTGTCGGCACGAAGACGGCGATCGCCAGCGCAGTCGGACGGTTCGACTCGATCGGCATCGATCTCGTGGCGATGTGCGCCGACGACGTCGTGTGCACCGGCGCCGAGCCGCTCGCGTTCCTCGACTACGTCGCGGTGGGCCGCCTCGACCCGCTCGCGGTCGCGGAGCTCGTCGGTGGTGTCGCCGCGGGCTGTCGCGATGCCGGTTGCGCCCTGGTGGGCGGCGAGACCGCGGAACACCCGGGGCTCATGGACGAGGACGCCTTCGATCTGGCAGGGACGGCGATCGGCGTGGTCGAGCGCTCGCGGGTGATCGACGGCAGTGCCGCCCGGATCGGCGACGCGATCATCGGCCTGGCCTCGTCAGGTCTCCACGCGAACGGGTATTCACTTGTCCGGGGGCTGGTCGCGCAGTGGGACCTGGCGCTGGCAGATCCCTATCAGATCCGGTTGCGCCGGACGCTCGGCGATGCCGCGACCGACGCACTCCTCGACGCGGCGCCGCACGAGACCATGGCGACCCTCGGCGAGGTGCTCCTGACTCCGACCCGCATCTACGCCCGGGCCATCCTGGCGCTGCGCGCCGAGCTCAACGCGGCGGGCCACGACATCCACGGCCTGGCCCACATCACGGGCGGTGGCCTCCCTGGCAACGCACCGCGAGCCCTGCCACCGTCCCTTGCCGCCCGCCTCGACCCGTCGCGCTGGGCCATGCCATCGGTCATGCGCCTGCTCGGGGCGCTCGGCGGCATGGACGACGAGGAGCTGCGCGCGACGTTCAACGGTGGTCTCGGGATGATCGCGGTGGTCCCGCCGCAGGCCGCAGTCGAGGCGATCGCGTCGCTCGCGGACCACGGGATCGCGGCCGCCCTGGTCGGTGCGGTCGTCGACGCGGGCCCGGTCGGGTCAAGTCGCTACGTGGAGGGTCCGGTGGAGGGGGTCGGGTGAGCGCGAACGTCGGCCGGATCGCCGTCGCCGTCTCCGGCGCGGGATCGAATCTTCGAGCGCTCGCCGCCGCCGCCGCACGAGCCGAACTCGGTGGCGACGTGGTCCTCGTCATCGCGGATCGTGCCTGTCCGGCCCTTGACTGGGCCGCGGAGCAGGGGATCGAGACCGCGCTCATCCCGGATGGCGACGATGCGACCCTGGCCGCCACGCTTTCGGCGGTCGGCGCCGGGGTGCTGGTGCTGGCCGGCTACATGCGGATCGTCGGCCCGCAGACCCTCGCCGCCCTGCCGGGCCGCATCCTCAACACCCACCCGAGCCTGCTCCCCGCGTTCCCGGGCGCCCACGCGGTACGCGATGCGCTTGCGCATGGGGTCGCGATCACAGGCTGCACCGTCCATATCGTCGACTCGACGCTGGACGGCGGGCCGATCGTGGCCCAGGAGTCGGTCGTGGTGCTGCCCGGCGACGACGAAGTGACCGTGCATGACCGGATCCGCACCGTCGAGCACCGTCTCCTGCCGCGGGCGGTCGGGCTCCTCCTCGCCGGCGCCCTGTCGGTGGAGGGTCGCCACGTCTCGATCGACCTCGCCCGCGCCGATGCGCGGATGCCGGTCCCGCGCCGGGCGCTCCTGTCCGTGTCGGACAAGGCCGGTCTGGCGCGGCTCGGTGCTGGTCTCGTCACGCGCGGCTTCGAGCTTGTCTCGACGGGTGGCACCGCGAGGACCTTGCGCGAGGCAGGGCTGCCGGTCACGGACGTCGCAGCGGTCACGGGCTTCCCGGAGATGCTCGACGGCCGGATCAAGACGCTCCATCCGCGGGTCCACGGCGGGTTGCTGGCCGATCGCCGGCTCGAGGCGCATCGGCGCCAGATCCTTGGGGCGGCGATCGCGCCCTTCGACCTGGTCGTGGTGAACCTCTACCCGTTCGCCGCCGCGCTCGACAGACCGGGGATCACGGTCGACGAACTGATCGAGGAGATCGACATCGGCGGACCATCGATGGTCCGAGCGGCCGCCAAGAACCACGCCAGCGTCGCGATCGTCACGTCACCGAGTCGCTACGAGGCGATCCTGGCCGCGCTGGACGCGCCGGGCGGTCTGGATGCCGGGCTGCGCCGGGCCCTGGCGCTCGAAGCCTTCGCGCACACGGCGGCCTATGACGCACGGATCGCCGCGGAATTGCCTGACCGGATGGCCGCCGCCGGGCTCTCCCTGCCGGACGAGCCCGGGTTGCCGGGCGCGGGCGACCCGTATCCGGACCGGCTCACCGTCACGCTCGAGAAGGTCGAGACGCTGCGCTATGGCGAGAACCCGCACCAGGCGGCCGCCCGCTATCGCCGGCCGGGCACCACCCTCGCCGACGGGTTGTTCGGGCTGGATCGCCCGCCCCTCCAGGGAAAGACCCTGTCCTACAACAACGTCCTCGATGCGGCCGCGGCGGCGACGCTCGGGCGGGCGCTGCGCGGGCCCGGGGTGGTCATCGTCAAGCACACCAACCCGTGTGGCGCGGCGGAGCGGCGGACGCTCGTCGAAGCGTGGCAGGCGGCCCTCGAAGCCGACCCGATCAGCGCGTTCGGCGGGGTCGTCGCGCTGACCCGTCCGGTCGACCGGACCATGGCCGACGCGCTCACCTCGATCTTCCTCGAGATCGTCATCGCCCCGGCCTACGACGCGCCCGCCCTCGTGGTCCTCGCGACGAAACCGAACCTGCGCGTCCTCATCGATGAGGCACTGACGGCCGACGAGGCGATCCACGCCGCGAGTGTCTCCTCGACCGGGTCGATCAGGACCGCCGGCGGGGCGGTCCTCGTCACGACCCCGGACCTCGTCACCGACGAACCCACGATCTGGCGATCGGCGACCCGGCGCGCTCCGACCGATCGCGAACAGCTCGACCTGGACCTTGCCTGGCGCCTGGTCCGCGGCGTGACCTCGAACGCGATCGTGCTGGTCAAGGACGGCCGCCTCGTCGGGATGGGGAGCGGCCAGACCTCGCGCGTCGACGCCGCGCGACAGGCTGTGGCGAAGGCTCAGGCGATGCTCGGCGATGGGGCGACCATCGGCGCCTCGTGCGCATCGGATGCGTTCTTCCCGTTCCCGGACGCGGTCGAGGTCTGTCTCGCCGCCGGGGTCACGGCGTTCGCGCAGCCCGGTGGATCGATCCGCGATACCGAGGCCATCGCTGCTGTCGATGCGGTCGGGGGGACGATGCTGATCACCGGGACGCGCCACTTCCGGCACTGATGGCGGCGACGCCGCCCGGATACTCTAGGGGTGATCGTCCAGCGCAGGTACCGAACGCCAGGACACGCCTCGGCCGCACAGGAGACGCCGCCATCGACGCCAACGACGCGCTCGAGATGCCTGACCGCCGCCGCGTCCTGGTGACTGGAGGCTCCGGCACGATCGGCGCTCGCCTGGTCGACCGGCTGCTGGCGCGGGGGACCGAGGTCGTCCGCGTCTTCGGTCGCGACGAGACCAAGCAGTTCTACCAGCGCCAGCGCTACCAGGGGCGCGGCGACGTCAGGTTCCTCATCGGGGACATCCGCGATCGTGATCGCCTGACTCGTGCGATGGACGGCATCGACGTCGTCTTCCATTGCGCCGCGCTCAAGCATGTCGAATCGGGCGAGTACAACCCGTTCGAGGTCACCCAGACCAACATCGTCGGCACACAGAACGTGATCGACGCGTGCCTGGCCGCGGATGTCGGGACGATGATCCTGACATCGTCGGACAAGGCCGCCAATCCCACCTCGGTGATGGGCGCCTCGAAGCTGATGGCCGAGAAACTCGTGAGCGCCGCCACGAACTACCGCGGCCCGCATCAGACGACGTTCGCCAGCGTGCGCTTCGGGAATGTCCTTGGGTCGCGCGGATCGGCGATCGAGCTGTTCGCGCGCCAGGTTGCGGAGGGCGGGCCGGTCACGGTCACCGACCCGTCGATGACCCGGTTCGTGATGACCACTGACCGAGCGGTCGATCTCGCGATCCGTGCTGCCGAGGTGGCCCATGGCGGCGAGGTCTTCGTGTTCAAGATGCCGGTCGCCCGTCTGGCGGATCTCGTCTCCGGCACGATCGAGCACGCCGCCCCCCGGGCTGGCCGGGACCCGGCCACGATCCCTACCGTCAGCGTTCCCGTCCGCCCCGGAGAGAAGGGCTACGAGGAATTGATGACGCATGACGAGTCGATCCGCGCGTTCGACATCGGCGAGATGTACGCCGTCCTGCCATCGATCGATATCCACCCACGAGTCGCGGGCGCCTATCGCGATGCCGCGCCGGCCCCTGTCGGCGCGTACCGTTCCGATACGGCGGACATCCTGCCGCGCGAGACCGTCCATCGTCTGGTCGCGGAGGCTCTCGCGGACGACGCCGGCGGCTCGCTGACGGCCACATGAGAGTCCTGGTGACCGGGGCCGCCGGGTTCATCGGTCGCTGGGTGGTCGCGGACCTGCTCGCCCGCGGTCACACCGTCCTGCCAGTCGACAATCTCATCACGGGGGATCGGGCCAACCTCGCGGCCTTCGCGGGAGAGCCACGGATGCTCCCGTTCGAGCGCGGCGACGTTCGCGATCCCGATGCGTGTCGGCGCTGGGCAGGTCAGGTCGATGCCATCGCTCACCTCGCGGCATCGATCTCCGTCCAGGATTCGATCGACGATCCGGCGACGACCTTCGAGAACGACGTGGTCGGGACCTTCAATCTGCTCGAGGCGGGCCGGCCCTACGGCGTCCGGTTCCTGTTCATGAGCACCTGCATGGTGTACGACCGGGCGACCGAACCGGCTGGGATCGACGAGGACCACGCCACCAAGCCGGCATCGCCCTACGCAGCTTCGAAGCTGGCAGGCGAGGCGCTGACGCTGTCCTACCACCACGCCTATGGATCGCCCACGACGGTCGTCCGACCGTTCAATACGTACGGCCCGTTCCAGCGCTCGGTCGGTGAGGGAGGCGTCGTCGCGATCTTCACGCGCCGTTCCCTGGCCGGCGAGCAGCTCGCCATCTACGGCGACGGCAGCCAGACCCGGGACCTGCTCTACGTCACCGATTGCGCCCGGTTCGTGGTCGACGCGCTGTTCGCTGACGCGAGCGTCGGGCACATCCTGAACGCAGGGACGGGCCGCGATGTCTCGGTCAACGAGCTCGCGGCGTTGATCGAGCCTGACCCGACCCGGATCGTGCATGTCGGGCACATCCATCCGCAGAGCGAGATCGCGGTCCTGCGCTGCGACCCGCGACGGGCCGACGCGCTGCTGGGCTGGCGCCCGACCGTCCCCCTTGCCGATGGCCTTGCCCGGGTCCGCGCCTGGATGGTCGAGCAGGTCGCGGACGGGATCGAGCTGGGATGACGGATCGCATCTCGACGCTCGCGATCGCCGGCGGCGTTCCCGTTCGGGCGACGATGCTGCCCTACGCGCATCAGGTGATCGACGAGCGCGACATCGAGGCCGTCACCGCCGCGTTGCGATCCGAGTGGCTCACGACCGGCCCGCGGGTCCCGGCCTTCGAGGCGGAGCTCGCCACCGAGACGGGGGCGCGTCACGCGGTCGCGTTCAGTTCGGGGACGGCAGCCCTGCATGGTGCCGTCGCGGTCGCGGGGATCGGACCGGGCGACGACGTCATCACCACACCCATGACCTTCGTGGCGACCGCGAACGCCGTCCTCTATGCGGGCGCGACGCCTCGGTTTGCCGATATCGATCCCGGTTCGCTGCTGATCGATCCCGACGCCGTCGACGCCCTCGTGACGGACAGGGCCAAGGCGATCCTGGCGGTCGACTACGCCGGTCAGCCGGCCGATTATCGGGCGCTCAGGGCTATCGCCGAGCGGGCGCCCGGCGGTCCGTTGATCCTCATCGCGGACGCCTCGCATTCGCTCGGCGCGACCTGGGCTGGCCGGCCGGTCGGGACCCTCGCGGACCTGACTGTGCTCAGCCTCCATCCCGCCAAGATCATGACGACCGGCGAGGGTGGCGTCGTGCTCACCGATCGAGACGACCTCGCTGCGGCGCTACGCCGATTCCGCAATCACGGCATCGCGACCGAACTGGCCGCCCGCCAGGATTGGACCTATGCGATGGTCGAGCTCGGCTACAACTATCGGCTCACGGATTTCGCGGCGGCACTCGGGTCCGCGCAGCTGGGCCGGCTCGAGGGCTGGCTCGCGCGCCGCCGACAGCTGGCAGCGCGCTATCAGGACCGGCTGGCGGGCTATCCGTTGTTCGACCTTCCGGTGGTCGATCGGCACGCGGACCCCTCGTGGCATTTCATGTTCGTCCAGTTGCGGCTCGACCGGCTCGCCGTCGACCGCGGTGCCGTCTACCGCGCTCTCCGGGCCGAGGGGATCGGCGTGAACGTGCACTACATCCCGGTCCACCGTCATCCGTATTACGAGGCGCGCTTCCCGGGCGTGTCACTGCCGGTCGCGGAGGCCGCCTACGAGCGCCTGCTCACGCTGCCGCTGCATGCCGCCATGACGGATGCCGACCTGGACGACGTGGTGACCGCTCTGGACAAGGTCACGACGGCGTACGCCCTCGAGCCACCGCCGGGTCGTCGGGGATGACGGCGCGGATCGGGCTGACTGACCGGCTGCCCCGATCGATGGCGAGGGCGGGTCCGTTGATCGCCGTCGTCGTCCTGAGTGTGCTTGCCTGGCCGATCGCGAACGGACCGGCAAGCGCCAGCCTGGACGAGAGCTGGCAGATCGCCCTCCAGATGGCCGCGGGTCTGCGACTTCGGCCGGGCGTGGATATCGTCTTCACCTACGGCCCGCTTGGCTTCCTCGGCTACCCGCACCCCTACGTCGGGCTGACCAGTGCGCTTGCGCTGGTCGCCTCGCTCGCGGTCTACACGGCGCTCATCGGGATGATGTTCTACGAGGCGCGGCGCGTCCTTCCGATCTGGGCGGCCTTCGTGGTCACGCTCCTTGTGGCCAGGATCCTGGTGTCCCTTCCGCCATGGGAGTCGTTCCAGGCGCTCGCGCTCCTCTGTTACGTCGAGATCCTCGCGGACCGCGTCCCCTGGTCGCCGACGATCGTCGCGGCAGTCGCCGGCGCGCTGGCCGGCGCGGCGACCCTTGGCAAGACCAATGTCGGCATCGTCGTCGTGCTCCTGGGAATGGTGGCCCTCACCCTCAGTGGTCGTGCCGGGTGGAAGGCAGTCGGCCTCTTCGCCGTATCCGCGGCTGCCAGCTCGGCCGGCCTGTTCATCCTCGCCGGAGGCCATCCCGAGGATATCGGCGCCTATCTTGGCAATGCCTATCAGGTCATCGCCGGATACAACGGGGCGATGGGTGGGGATGTGGCACCGACCCGCGCGTGGCTGTTCATCGCCGTCGCGTTCGCCGCGGTGGTCCTCGCATGGGCCGGCTGGTCGACGAGCCGCACCTGGACCACCCGTCGACGCTGCGGGCTCGTCGTGCTCTCGCTCGTGTTCGGGTTCGCCATGTGGAAGACGCTGGTCGTGCGGGAACATGCGACGTTCGTCCTCGCGACGGCGGTGATCGCCATGTTCTGCCTGGGTGCAGGGATGGATCGCCGAACCTGGCTGGCGGGCATCCTTGCCATCGGCATGGCCTTCGCCGGGTCGTCCGGGATCAACCCGCAGCTCTATCTCGACGTCGTTGGTTCGACCCGTTCGCTCGCCGCCGAACTCGCGGACGCCTTCGTCCCTGGCCGCGCCACGCGCGCCGCAGATCACACGCGCGAGCAGTTACGCACCAGGTTCGCGATCGATCCCGGGACGCTCAGCGCCGTGGGCGACGCGACCGTCCATATCGACCCGACATTGACCTCGGTCGCCTTCGCCTACCCGTCCCTCCATTGGCAACCGCTCCCGGTCTTCCAGTCCTACGTCGCCTACACGAGCAAGCTCGATCAACTCGATGCGGGCGTCCTGCGATCGCCCTCAGCTCCACAGCGGATCCTTCGAAGCTTCAGGCTCGCGCCGCATTCGGACCGGCTGCATCTTTGGATCGGGCGCGTCCCACTGGACTCCGAGGTCTTCCCGACGATGGTCGACGGCCGGTTCCGCTGGTTCGAATCCCCGGCCCAGACCCTCGAGACGTTCTGCCGCTACGTGCAGGTATCTGCCACCGACCGCTGGCAGGTCCTCGCGCGGACGGATCGGTCGTGCGGAGCCCCGGAACCGCTCGCGACGGTCTCGGCACGGGGGGGCGATCCGGTCGTCGTTCCCGTCGAGACCCGGCCCGACCGGTTCGTCATCCTCCGGATCCATGGCCTGGACCTGTCGCCACTGGGTGCCATCCGCGCTGCACTTGCCAAGCCGCGTGACCTGCATATCACGCTTGACGACACCCGCTATCGGCTGATCCCGGGCACCGCACTGGACGGTCTGCTCCTGAGGGTTCCCTCGGTCGCGGACGGGACCGGGGTCTTCGCCTTCGGCCCCCCGATCGGCACGATCACCGTGAAGGGCGTGGCGACCCCGCTGACGTTCGAATTCCTGAGCGTCCCGCTCCAGCTGCCCTGAGGATCGCTCGTCCGCGCCACGCGGGCCGAGTCACGACTCCGGTTCGGGCGCCAGCAGTCCCAGGCTGAGCGGCGTGCCGCGCACGATGGGCACGGCTGCCCGTCTGCCGAGGACGGACTCGTATGCGCGCGTGTGCATCCCGGCGGCTGGTCGGATCGACCGCACGTTTCGTTCGGTGAGCGGCTCGCCGGCCGCCACATCCTCGACCACGAACAGCGACCGCCGGAAGCGGCGACTTTCGTGTTCCTCGTCCGTCGGGCCGATGCTCGCACGGCCGAGTGCCCGCTCGACGGTCCGGACCGCATCGACCATCTCCGCGAATTCGGCCAGATCGAGCGAGAAGGCTTCGTCGGGTGTGGCATCGGCATGCGAGACGGTCACGTGTTTCTCGACCAGCGAGGCGCCCAGCGCCACGGCCGCCGCAGGGACGGCGACACCCTGGGTATGGTCCGAGAGCCCGATCGGGACGCCCCAGCGTTCCGCCATCACGGCGATCGCCCGCAGGTTGACCGACTCCGGCGGGGAAGGGTAGGCGCTCGTGCACTTGAGAAGCGCGATCTGGGTGGCGCCGGCATCACGTGCCGTTGCGACCGCTTCGTCGATCTCTTCGACCGTCGCCATCCCGGTCGACATGATCATCGGCCGCCCGGTCCGGGCGACCGTCCGGATCAGGGGCAGGTCCACGAGCTCGAAGGAGGCGATCTTGAAGGCCGGGACGTCCATGGCGACAAGGAATTCGACGGCGGTCGCATCGAACGGCGATGAGAAGCAGTCCATGCCCAGCTCGTCGGCGATCGCCTTCAGCCTCGGTTGCCACTCCCATGGCGTGTAGGCAGTGGCGTAGAGGGCGTGGAGTGTCTGGCCTTCCCAGAGCGAGCCGCGGCCCGAAACGAATGCAGGGGCATCACTGTCGATGGTGATGGTGTCCGCGGTATAGGTCTGGAGCTTGACCGCATCGGCGCCGGCGGCGTGAGCGCCGCGGACCAGCGTGGCAGCCGTCTCGTAGTCCTGACCGTGATTCGAGGAGATCTCGGCGATGA
>JBBQLI010000096.1:0-9524 GCA_038327765.1 Candidatus Limnocylindrales bacterium
ATGTGCGGCTCCATGGGCGGGACAAGACTCCGAGAGTAGCAGACCTTCGGGCGAGGACCGACGAACCGCCAGAGCCGGCAGCGCGTTCCGGTGCGTGGCGTCGACGGGTCAGGCGCCGGTGCGGAGCGCCTCGAGATCCAGGTCGCGTTCGATGCGGCGGAGCGTCTGGTCGTTGATGACGCCGCCGTCGCGCAGCCGGATGGTCGCTTCCCGCTGCGCCAGCAGGACCGCACCACGGATCGCGCGATGGTCCAGGAGCTCCTGCTCCGATTCGTCGAGCGGCGAGTCGCCGGCCGGCCAGACGTGGGTGGCTTCATGGTCGAAGCCGGCGCGCAGCTGGTCGATGAGCGGCAGGTGGTCCGGATATTCCTGGCTGAGCCGGTCGAGACGGGCCATCGCGGCCTCCACTCCGGCGAGTCGCCCGCGTGCCTCCTCGCTGTCGGTCCCGGTCGAGGCGGTCAGACCCAGCCGGCGCACCAGGAACGGGAGGGTCAGGCCCTGGCCGATCAGCGTGGCCAGGATGACGCAGAACGTCAGGTACAGGATCAGCTCTCGTTGCGGGAAGTCGGTCGCCAGGCCGAGCGCCGCGGCCAGTGACACGACGCCGCGCATCCCGGCCCACGACACCACGAAGACCGCGCGTCGCGTCGGGTCGGCCTCACGTGCCCGGATCCCGGCGCTCAGCCAGCGCGGCAGATAGGCCCCCGGGAAGACCCACACGATGCGGGCCAGCACGGCCGTGGCGCTGATGATGAAGCCGAACCAGATGAGGCTGGCCGTGGGATAGGCCGACAGCCCGGCGATGATCGAAGGGAGCTGGAGCCCGATCAGCATGAACACGAAGGCATTGATCGCCCAGATGAGCGTCGTCCAGACGCCACGACCCATGAGTCGCGCGTCGGGCGACAGGACCCGGGCGGCCTTCCGACCCGTGATCAGACCGGCGACCACCGTCGCCAGCACGCCCGAGAACCCCAGGACGTCCGCGGTCAGATAGGCAGCGACCGGGGCCAGGAGCGTCACGATGGTCTCGAGGGTTGAGTCGCCCGTGCGGTCGAGCAGGCGGGTGATGACCGCGCCGACCGCGAGCCCCGCGATGATCCCTCCGACGCTCACCACGATGAAGTCGAGGGCGGCTCCAGCCGGTGAGAACGTGGCCCCGACCACGGCAGCGGCCACCGCCGTCCGGTAGACGATGAGCGCGGACGCGTCGTTGATCAGGCTCTCCCCTTCCACGATCGTCACGATCCGACGCGGCGCTCCAAGGCGCTCGAAGACGGCCGTGGCCGAGACCGCGTCTGGTGGGGCGACGATGGCGCCCAGCGCGAACGCCGCGGCCAATGGCAGACCAGGGATCACGGCATGGGCCACCAGCCCGACCACGACGGTCGAGAACAGCACCAGCCCCACGGCGAGCAGAAGGATCGGGCGGATGTTGGCGCGCAGGTCGCGGATCGGCGTGAAGAACGCAGCGGAGAACAGGATCGGCGGCAGGAACAGCAGGAAGACGAGGTCGGAGCTCAGCTCGATCGCGGGGAGGTTCGGAAGGAACCCGATGGCGATCCCGCCGGCGAGGAACAAGATCGGCTCCGCGACCCCGATGCGCCGGGCGACGTACGAGAGGACCAGGGCGACGACGAGGAGCGCGATGACGAGCTCGATGGCGCCGATGCCGTGGGTCACGCCCGCGTTGCGAGCCAGGCGTCCAGACCAGGCAGCTCGAGGGGCGCCAGGTCATCCGCCGGGGTGAACCCGAAGACCGCGCCAAGGAACGCGAGTTCCGCCTCGAGCGAGGCGCGGATCGCGGTCGCGCCGCGGAACCCGTGGCCTTCGCCCTCGAAGGCGAGATACGCGTGCGGGATCCCGTTCGCGGCCAGCGCAGCCACGATCGCTTCGGCCTGCGCCGGCGGGACCACGCGGTCCGCAAGACCTTGGAGCACCAGGACCGGGCACGCGATGCGGTCCACGGCATGGATCGGGGAACGGGCACGGTAGAGGTCCGCAGCTTCGGGATACGGCCCGATCAGGCCATCCCCATAGCGTGACTCGAACTTGTGGGTGTCCCTGGCGAGCGCCTCAAGATCGCCGACGCCGAACCAGCTGATGCCCGCCGCGAACGTGTCGCGGAAGGCGAGTGCCGCGAGGGTCGTGAAGCCGCCGGCGCTGCCACCCTCGATGGCGAGCCGGCGCGGGTCGACATCGCCGCGGTCGACGAGGAACCGGGCCGCGGCCACGCAATCGTCGACGTCGACGACCCCCCACGCCCCGCGCAGCTCCTCGCGATACGCCCGGCCGTAGCCAGTGCTGCCTCCGTAGTCCACGTCGACCACCGCGATCCCGCGGCTCGTGAGGCGCTGGATCTCCAGGTCGAGCCCGGTGGAAGCGTTCGCGGTCGGCCCGCCGTGCGAATGGACGACCAGCGGCGGGAGCTCACCTTCCGGACGGATGAAGCCCTCATTGTGCGGTGCGTAATACAGGGCGTGCGCGATTCGACCATCGATCGAGGCGAACGAGATCGACTCCGGGACCGAGATCACGCCCGGGTCGAAGGTCAGCGTCGTGGACCGACGCAGGACCCCGGCCGGCGCCAGCGTCTGCGGATCGAACCGGACGACCACCGTGGATTCCGATGGCGCTGCGCCAAGGGCCACGATCGTCGAACCCGCGATGCGCAGCCCGTCGAGCTCCGTGAAGGCCGGGCGCACCTCGCCGATCCGCGCGCCCGGCTCGAGATGCATGAGGTGGTCGTGGCCCGCGGCCCGCGCGATGGCCAGGATCGACCCATCGGCAAGGAAGCCGTAGCTCGACCGGTCAAGGATCCACGACGGGTCGGCGAATTCAGCGTCGGCGGGCGCCAGGGGTTCCAGCCGCGGACCGTCCACCAGCCGATACAGATTCCACCAGCCACTTCGGTCGCTGACCAGGTGGAGGACCCCGTCGGCGGACCATTCAGGCTGGACGATGGACTCCTCGGGGCCACCGGCGGCCAGGTCCGATGGTCCCAGCGAGCCGTCGTCGTGGATCGGCGCCGTCCGTAGCCGGGTGGCATCCCACGGCATGTCGGGATGATCCCACTCGAGCCACGCGAGGGTCGCGCCGTCGGGCGACGGGCGGGGTGCGGCCACGAAGTCGGGCCCCTCCACCAGCACGATCGGGTCACGGTCGCCGTCGAGCGGCACGTCCACGATCGTGTTGAGCGGCTGGCCGTCGCCGCTGTGGTCCTCGCGAACCGCCAGAAACCGCCGGCGCGGGGCATCGAAGCGCAGGTCGGCGTAGCGGAACGGCCCATCCGGGGTGATCGGCACGGACGTGGCGTCGCCCGGGTCGCGTCGGTAGAGCCGGCCGTCGGTCAGGTTCGAGAAGACGACCGTGCCGCCCGCGACGACATACGATCCGCCACCGTACTCGTGCACCCGGGAGCGCACGTTGAACGGCGCCGGGGTCAGTTCGGTCGAGGTGCCATCGGGTGCGAACCGGATGAGCGTGCGACGTCCGGCCTCGGACGGGCGGCCCTCGACCCAGTAGATGTCGTCGCCATCCACCCACGGCTCGGCGAGTCGGACGACTTCGCCGACGAGATCATCGACCCCGATCGGCGAGACCCAGCTCCCGGATGGGGCGACGATCGGTCCGGCTGGATCGACCGCCGCCGGATCGTCGCTCAGGTCCCGTGCTGCCACGACGAGATGTACTCGGCCTGCTCGGCGGTCATCGGCTCGAGTTCGATCCCGAGCGCTGCGAGCTTGAGGCGCGCGACCTCGGCGTCGATCGCTTCCGGGACCACGTAGACCTGCGCGGCGAGCTCCGCGTGGTGGAGTGCGACGTATTCCGCGGAGAGCGCCTGGTTCGCGAAGCTCATGTCCATCACCGCGGCCGGGTGGCCCTCGGCCGCGCCGAGGTTCACCAGCCGACCCTCGGCGATGAGGTTGAGCTTCTTGCCGCCCAGGTCGAATTCCTGGACGTTCTCACGCACCTCGCGGATATGCCCTTCGGCCATCTCACGGAGTGCGGCGAGGTCGAGTTCGGCGTCGAAGTGGCCGGAGTTGGCCATGATCGCGCCATCGTGCATGGCGGCGAAATGCTCGCGCCGGAAGACGTTGAGGTTGCCGGTGGCCGTGACGAACAGGTCGCCCCACGCCGCAGCCTGCGTGTGGGTCATGACCTGGAAGCCGTCCATCAGCGCCTCGAGTGCGCGGACCGGATCCACTTCGACCACCGCGACATGCGCGCCGTGGCCGTCCATCCGGGACGCGATGCCCTTGCCCACCCAGCCGTAGCCAGCGATGACGACCTTGCGGCCGGCGATGAGGATGTTCGTAGCCCGCAGGATGCCGTCGATGGTGCTCTGCCCCGTGCCGTAGCGGTTGTCGAAGAGGTGCTTGGTCTGCGCCTCGTTCACCGCGATGACCGGGAAGCTGAGGGCCCCGTCGGCCGCCATCGCGCGCAGGCGGATGACGCCCGTGGTGGTCTCCTCGGTCCCCGCCAGGACCTCCTGGAGCTGTGCCGGCCGCGTGCTGTGGAGGAGCGAGACCAAATCGCAGCCATCGTCCATGGTGAGCTGCGGGTGCGCGTCCGCGACCGCCTCGAGGTGGGCGTAGTAGGTGTCGCGGTCCTCGCCGCGCCGGGCGTAGGTGGCGATGCCGTACTCGGCGACGAGCGCGGCAGCCACGTCGTCTTTCGTGGAGAGCGGGTTCGAGGCCGCGAGGACCACCGTCGCGCCACCCGCCTTGAGGGTCCTCATCAGGTTCGCGGTCTCGGTCGTGACGTGCAGGCAAGCCCCGATGCGCAGGCCATCGAGCGGCTTGTCGCGTTCGAACCGTTCGCGGATGAGACGGAGGACGGGCATCTCACGCTCGGCCCATTCGATGCGCCGCACGCCCTCGGCGGCGAGGCCGAGGTCCGTCACGTCGTGGGCCGGAAGCGAGGCGGTTGAAGTCATCGGGGGTCGATCTCCTTGCGATGGAAGAGTCGGCGCAGCGGCGCCGCGAGGTCGGGCCAGGGCGAGCCCAGGCGATGGATGAGTCGCTCTTCGAAGCGGGTGTGTTCCTGGAAGCCCAGCCGGCGATACGCGTTGAGTGCCGGCGGGTTGTCGGAGCGGACGTTGAGCACGACCTGGTCGCACGACCGCAGCAGTTCGGCCGTCACGGCGCCGGTCACGGCGGTCGCGAAGCCGCGCCCACGATAGTCGATGTGGGTCAGGACGTTCCCGACGACCGCGAGACGGGCGGTCGGACTGATCACGTGCGTGCCCGCGGCGGCCACCAGTGACCCATTCACCCGGATGCCGTAGTAGACGCCTTCCGCGAGGGTCATGGAGGGCAGCCAGGAGGCGAACCCCAGCTGGTAGAGCCGGTTCAGATCGCCGATCTCCACGGGCAGGATGCGCGAGACCGTGGCCGGATACGGTCGGAAATGGGCTCGGTCCGTCCACATCCGGACCATCTGGGGACCGGGATCCACGCGGTAGTGCGCCTCGACCGCGGGGAGCACGTCCGAGGTCATCGCGATATACGCCGCCCGCGGTCGGATCACGTCGCGCAGGATCGTCCCGATGCCGTCGGTGCGACCCATCACGAAGAGCGGCTGCGGCGTGGGGCCGTTGTACTCGAGGGAGAGACTCACCACCTGGTCGCCATCGTAGGCGACGCCCCAGCGCGTCCGGTTGAACTCGCGCTCCTCCAGGTCGCACAGGGCGTACGCGGCGAAGAGCCGGTCGCGCTCCAGGAAGTCGCGGATGACCCCCTGGTCTGCGGTCGCACGGGCCGTCAGGTCGCGCCGACCCAGCGCTACCGTGACCATCAGCCGGGATCCCGCGCCGGCCGGTCGTGGCCGGGCTGGGCGACCCAGCGCGCAAGGGCGCCGTCCACGGCGCCGCGCAGTCCGTCGTCGTACGGAGTCCGGATCACGCCTTCCTCCGTGATGATGCCCGTGATGAGATCCGCCGGAGTCACATCGAAGGCCGGGTTGCGGACCTCCGTGCCCACCGGCCCGATGCGCACTCCGCGGACGAGGAGCAGCTCGTCGGCGCTGCGCTCCTCGATGGGGATCGTGCTGCCGTCCGGGGTCGTGAGGTCGATCGAACTGGTCGGCGCGGCGACATAGAACGGGACGCCGTGGCGCGCGGCCAGGACGGCCAGCATGTACGTGCCGACCTTGTTGGCGGTATCGCCGTTGGCGGCGACCCGGTCCGCCCCGACGATGACGACGTCGACCTCGCCGCGAGCCATCAGATGACCGGCGGCGGCATCCGGGATGAGAGCGTGCGGGACCCCGGCCTGCGCCAGCTCCCAGGCCGTGAGTCGTGACCCCTGGAGGTAGGGCCTCGTCTCGTCGACCCAGACGTGGAGCGGTCGGCCGGCGTGGTGCGCCGCCTGGACGACTCCAAGAGCCGTGCCGAACTGACCCGCGGCCAGCGGCCCGGTATTGCCGTGGGTGAGGATCCGGACGGGACGCTCCTCCGGGACGGGCAGCACCTCCAGACCGAAGCCTGCCATGCGGCCATGGTCGGTGGTGGCTTCGAGGACGATCGCGTCTGCCTCGCGGCGCATCGCGTCCGCGATCGCCTCGCCGTCGTCGGAGAGGTCGCCGACCTGCTCGTATCGGGCCATCATGCGATCCACTGCCCAGCGCACGTTGATCGTCGTCGGGCGGGCCTGGACCAGGGCGTTGGCCGCTCCCCGCAGCGTCGCGCGACGGGCGAACGGCATCGCGGTCCGGATGCGATCCGCGGTGAGGGCCATGCCGATCGCCGCGATCTGACCGATCGCGGGTGCGCCACGGATGATCATCTCGCGGATCGAGTACGCCACCTCGGCGGCCGAGCGGTTGTCCACCTCGACGAGCAGTTCCGGGAGCTGACGCTGGTCGATGATGTGGACGACGCCGGGATCCTCCCGGAACGGCGTGCGGAAGCCGGTCGGAGCCGTGGGGGCGGTCGGCTCGGCAAGGGCAGCGGCCAGGCTCGCCGCGCCACTTTCGGGGCTCAGGATCCCGGCTGCGGCCTCCGCCGATGCACGCTGGAGCGCCTGGGCCGCGCCGGCCATCGTCGCAGCCGTATTGACAAGCTCACCGGCGAACTGGCGGAAGAACCGCCGACGGCCCAGGTCCACCGCGGGCGGACCGGATGCTCCTGGCGCGGCCGTGGCCTCGTCAGGCGGTCCGGACGCCTGGGCCGGCGCGTCGGATGCCTCGGTCGGCGCAGCCTCCGACGCGGGCGACGTGGTCGCCTCTGGTCGTGGGTCGCCGGACGACGCCACCGGATGCTCGCCTGGCTCGCTGTCGCTCAGTACTTGACGACGCTGGTCACGCGTCGCCCGTCCAGGCGGTCACGACCCTTGAGGAACTCGAGCTCGACAAGGAACGCCAGGCCGATGACCTCGCCGCGCAACCGCTCGACGAGTTCGATGGTGCCCTTGACGGTGCCGCCGGTCGCGAGCAGGTCGTCGACGATCAGGACCTTCTGGCCGGGCTGGATCGCGTCGCGATGGATCTCGAGCGTATTCGAGCCGTATTCGAGCGCGTATTCGACACTGATGGTCTCGGCCGGCAGCTTGCCCAGCTTGCGCACCGGGACAAGCCCGGCGTCGAGCTGATACGCCATCGGGGCGCTGAAGATGAAGCCACGCGACTCCATCCCCACGACGAGGTCGATGTGCTCGCCCGTGTACGGCGCGAGCATCTGGTCGATCGACTCCTTGTAGGCGACCGGATCCTTCAACAGCGTCGTGATGTCGTAGAAGAGGATCCCGGGCTTGGGGAAGTCGGGGATCTCGCGGATCTTCGCGCGAAGCTCCTCGGCAGACATCGGTTCGGGACCTCCCGGGTGGGCTGGGTGGGCAGGCAGCTGGCGGGCCGCCGTGGGCCGCGTCGAAGTCTACCGCAGGCGGGTCCCGCGTCCAGCGACACCTTCGTGCTCAGCGCGCGCGAGCAGTTCAGCCGAGCGTCGTTGCCGACTCGATCGTCGCGGACTCGGGCGCGGCCCGCGGGTGCTGGAGACGGCCGCTGATCGCGAACCCGAAGATGCCGACCCCGATGGCGACGGCGAACGCGATGCCGAGTCCGGGCCCCTCACCGCCGGTCGCCCGCAGGCTGGCCGCGATGATCGCGCCCGAGACCCCGGTCCCGAGCGCCGTTCCGAGGGTGTCGAACAGACTGAGCGCGCTCGTCGAGGCGCCCTGCGCGTCGAGTGGAGCCTCGCGCAGGACGATGAGCGACAAGGGTGCATACCCGAGTCCCATCCCGAGTCCCGCCACCGCGAAGGTGGGGATCGCGACCCAGACCGGGACCTCGGGGATGAGCACCAACAAGAAGGCCGCGAGGCCGACGGTCGTGACCACGAACCCGGCACGAACGAAGCGTGCCGCCGGCCACCGGTCGGAGCCACGCGCCTGGATCCACGACCCGGAGGTCCATGAGACGGTCGCGGCGGTCAACACGACGCCGGCGGCGATGGCCGACAACCCACGGTACGACTCCAGCGTGAGCGAGACATAGGCGTCGACGCTGAAGAACGCAAACGTCATGACGCCACGCAGCAGGACCGCCGCGGGCAGGATCGGCCGGGCGGTGAGGGTCCCGGCCGGAGTGAGGCGCCGGATGGCCGGGATACCCGCGACGAGACCGAGCGCGACGAGGCCCACGGTCGGGAGTGGCTCCCCGGTACTAAGCCCGAGTGTGATCAGTCCCGCCCCCGCCGCGACGAGCAACGCGTTCGGCAGGCGTCGGCGCGCCATGGAGCCGGCAGCGGCTTCGGCGTCGATCTTGGCTTCGCCCGCCGGCACGTCGCTGATGGCGCGGATCGTCAGCAGACCCGCGACCGCGATGAGCGGGAGCAGCCCCAGGAAGACATACCGCCAGCCGAGGTACTCGCCGATGACACCGGCAAGTGCGGGTCCGATCACGCCGGGAAGGACCCACGCGGTGGACAAGGTAGCGAACATCCGCGGCCGAAGCCGCTCGGGCAAGGTCCGCCCGATGGCGACATAGGCGATCGGCGCGATCGTCCCGGCGCCGAGGCCCTGGATGAATCGCGCGCCGACGAGCACCGGCATCGAAGGCGCGAGGCCGCCCACGACGAGCCCGATAGCGAACAGCCCAAGCCCGGTCCCGAACGGCAGGCCGAGACCGCGACGGTCGATGGCACCGCCGACCACGGCGATCCCGATCAGCGATCCGAGGAAGAACGAGGTGAAGACCCAGCCATACAGCTCGAGATCGCCGAGTTCATGCGCGACGATCGGCAGGACGGTGGAGACCGCCAGCGCCTCGAAGGCCACGAGCGTGATCGTCAGGACAAGCCCGACGGTGAGGGCTCGTCGATCCGGGGACCACAGGCCATCCGACCGTTGGGCAAGGTCGGCGTGCATCGCCTAAGGATGGCGGGGAGCGGCCGAGTCCGCCACGGACGTCGGTCCAGGGTGCGTGGCGGGCGGGCCTGTTGTGGCGGGGGTGGCGGGGCGCGGGCGGCGTGGATCACGCGGAGCGCCATGCGACCGACGAACGGACCGATCAGGGGCATCCGGTGT
>JBBQLI010000097.1:0-9346 GCA_038327765.1 Candidatus Limnocylindrales bacterium
CCGCGGGCCCAGGGTCGGGCGTTCCCGATCCACAAGCCCATGACCCACATCACGATCGTCGTCGCGGACCAGGAGGCCTGACATGGGACACAAGGTCCATCCGTACGGCTTCCGCCTGGGTGTCTCGCGCACCTGGACCGCGAAGTGGTATGCGGATGACAAGGAATACACGAACTCCCTCAAGGAAGACATCAAGATCCGCCAGTTGATCGACAAGCGCCTGGCCAACGCCAGCGTGAGCGGCGTCGAGGTGGAGCGCGGCATCAACCACGTGACGGTCACGATCCATACGGCCAAGCCGGGGATCGTCATCGGCAAGGGCGGCGCCAACGTCGAGATCCTGCGCCAGCAGGTCGGCGCGCTGACCAGCCGCAAGGTCAAGCTGGAGATCAAGGAGATCCGCCAGCCGGAGCTCGACGCCTATCTCGTGGCCATGAACATCGCAGGGCAGCTGAGCCGGCGCATCGCCTTCAAGAAGGCGATGAAGCAGGCCATCCAGCGCTCGATGAAGGCCGGCGCCAAGGGCGTCAAGATCGCCGTCGCGGGTCGCCTCGGCGGCTCCGAGATGGGCCGTCGCGAGTGGGACAAGGAAGGGCGCATCCCGCTGGGCACCCTCCGTGCCGACATCAGCTACGGTCAGGTCCACGCCCACACGACCTACGGCCGCATCGGCGTCAAGGTCTGGATCTATCGTGGCGACGTGGCGCCCGAGCGCGTCGCGGCCCGCGACCTGAACGTGCCGACGCCGGCCGTGACGGGAGCCTGACCGATGTTGATGCCGAAGCGGGTCAAGCACCGCAAGGTCATGCGCGGCCGGATGTCCGGGATCGCCAAGGGCGGCCACACGGTCGCCTTCGGTGAATACGGTCTGGCCACCCAGGAACCCGCCTGGATCACCAGCCGCCAGATCGAGGCAGCCCGACGCGCCATGACCCGCTCGGTCAAGCGCGGCGGCAAGATCTGGATCCGGGTCTTCCCGGACAAGCCCGCGACCAAGAAGCCGGCCGAGACCCGGATGGGTTCCGGCAAGGGCGCACCCGACCATTGGGTCGCGGTGGTCAAGCCCGGCCGCATCCTCTTCGAGATGGCCGGCGTCGATCACGAGTCGGCCGTCGAGGCGATGCGCCTCGCCAGCCACAAGCTTCCGGTCGCCACGCGTGTGGTCGTCCGCGAAGGCGCGAAGGAGGCCTGACCGATGCTCGATATCGACAAGGTCCGCGCGCTCTCGGACGCGGAGCTCGAGAACGCGCTTCGTGAGGCGAAGCAAGATCTGTGGGGCGCGCGATTCGCGCTTTCCACCCGCCAACTGAAGGACTTCAGCACGATCCCGCAGACGCGGCGAACGATCGCGCGGATCCTGACCGTCCAGCGCGAGCGCAAGCTCGGCCGGACGGCGTGAAGGAGATCACGCGATGACAGGAGCGAACACCCACGTGCAGGGCAAGCGAAAGACCAAGGTCGGCCGCGTGGTCAGCGACAAGATGGACAAGACGATCGTCGTCTCCGTCGAGCGCCTGACCCGCCACCGCCTGTACAAGCGGGTCATCCGCTTGTCGACCAAGTTCCGGGCCCACGATGAGGCGAACGACGCCAAGATCGGCGACACCGTGCTGATCGAGGAGTCGCGGCCGCTGTCCGCCACGAAGCGCTGGCGCCTCGTGAGCGTGCTGGCGCGCGCCGGCGAGCAGGGGCTCCCCGGTGAGTCCGTCGTGACCGAGGAAGCGGAAACCACCGAGGCGATCCACGCGTCCGCCCATCCGGGTCGGACCCACGCCGATGCCGATGGCGATGGCGCGGACGGGAGCGCCTCATGATCCAGTCCCAGACCCGTCTGAAGGTCGCCGACAACACCGGCGCCCGGACGATCCAGTGCATCCGTGTCATGGGCCGCTCCCAGAAGACCGAGGCCGGCGTCGGTGATGTCATCGTCGCCAGCGTCAAGCAGGCCATCCCGAACGCCGCCGTCAAGAAGGGCGACGTCGTGAAGGCGGTCATCGTGCGAACCGCGAAGGAATACGGTCGTCCGGACGGCAGCTACATCCGTTTCGACGAGAACGCAGCTGTGCTCATCAACAACCAGGGCAATCCCCGTGGCACGCGCATCTTCGGGCCGGTGGCTCGCGAACTCCGCGACCGCAACTACATGAAGATCGTGTCGCTCGCTCCGGAGGTCCTGTGATGGCCACCCGGATCGTGGCGCCGCGCGCGCCGAAGGTGCCCGAGATCCGCACCGGCGATACCGTCGTCGTCCTGTCCGGCAAGGATGCCGGCAAGAGCGGCAAGGTCCAGCGGGTCGTGCGTCGTGAGCCGTCCCCGGGCGGTCGGAGCATGTTCCGGCGCGGCTCGCTCGCCGGCGGCGTCAGCGTCGTCGTCGATGGACTGAACATCGCCAAGAAGCACACCAAGCCGCGCCAGGGCTCCAGCTCCGGCGTGGGTGGCGGCGTGCCGAAGATCGAGCCGGGCGGGATCCTCGAGGTCGCGCTCCCGATGCCGATCTCCAAGGTCATGCTCGTCTGCCCGAACTGCCACAAGCCCACGCGCATCGGGCACGCCGTGCTCGACGCTGGTCGCCGGGTGCGCGTCTGCCGCCACTGTGGCCAGCAGCTCGAGGTGAAGGCATGAGCAGCATCCTTCACGCGCGCTACACCGCCGAGGTGGTCCCCGCGCTCCAGAAGCAGTTCGAATACCCGAACCCCAACCAGGTCCCGCGTGTACAGAAGATCGTCATCAACATCGGGCTGGGCGAGGCCCTGTCCAATGCCAAGGCGCTCGATGCCGCACTCGGCGACCTGACCCTGATCACCGGCCAGAAGCCGATCGTGACCAAGGCCAAGAAGTCGATCGCCCAGTTCCGCTTGCGGACGGGCAACTCGGTCGGTGCCAAGGTGACCCTCCGCGGTGAGCGGATGTGGGACTTCCTGGAGCGCCTGACCACGCTGGCGCTCCCGCGCATCCGCGACTTCCGGGGCATCCCGAGCAAGTCGTTCGATGGTCGTGGCAATTATTCACTCGGTCTCCGCGAGCAACTCGCGTTCCCGGAGATCGACTATGACAAGGTGGATCGTCTCCGCGGGCTGGAGATCAGCATCGTGACGACGGCGAAGACCGACGAGGAATCGAAGAAGCTTCTCGAACTCCTCGGCATGCCCTTCGCTTCGTAAGCGCGGGGAGGGAGACAGATGGCCAAGAAGTCGTTGATCGCCAAGGCGGGCAGGACCCCGAAGTTCAAGGTCCGCGGGTACCACCGCTGTTTCGTGTGCGGGCGACCGCGCGCGTACATGCGCCGGTTCGCGCTGTGCCGGATCTGCTTCCGCGAGCGGGCCCTGCGCGGCGAGCTGCCGGGCGTCACCAAGTCGAGCTGGTAGGGGCACGATGAACATCTCCGACCCGATCGCTGACATGCTGACCCGTGTCCGGAACGCCTCGCGCGCCCGGCACACCGAGGTCGTCGTGCCCGCGTCCCGGACGAAGCGAGAGATCGCCCGGATCCTCAAGGACGAGGGCTTCATCGCCGACGTCCGCGAGGAGCAGGACGGCCCCGGCATCGTCCTCCACCTCACCCTGAAATATGTCGATGGCAAGGTCCCGGTCGTCTCCGGGCTCAAGCGCATCAGCAAGCCCGGCCTGCGTGTCTACGCGCGCAAGACGGATATCCCACGCGTGCTCGGCGGTCTCGGCATCGTCATCGTCAGCACCAGCCAGGGGATCATGACCGGCCAGCAGGCGCGTCAGGCGCAGCTGGGCGGCGAAGTCCTCGCGTACGTCTGGTAGGCGGACCTATGTCGCGTATCGGACGTCTGCCCATCGTCGTGCCCGCCGCAGTCGACGTGACCATCGAGGGTCGGCTCGTCACGGTCAAGGGTCCCCGTGGGACCCTCACCCGCACGATCCACCCGGATATGACGGTCGCCCACGGGGAGACCGCCACGGTCGTCGTGACCCGGCCCACCGAACAGAAGACCCACAAGCAGCTCCACGGGCTCACCAGGACGCTGATCAACAACATGGTCGTCGGCGTGAGCGACGGGTACCGCAAGGGCCTCGAGATCACCGGCGTCGGCTATCGCGCCGCGCTCAACGGCCGGAAGCTCCAGCTCAACCTGGGCTACAGCCACCCGATCGAGATCGACCCGCCCGAGGGCATCAGCTTCGATATCGAGACCCCGACCCGCCTCGCGGTGGTCGGCATCGACAAGGAGCTCGTCGGCGAGTACGCCGCCAAGGTCCGGGCGATGCGCAAGCCGGAGCCCTACAAGGGCAAGGGTGTGCGCTACGCGGGTGAGGTCGTCCGTCGCAAGGCCGGCAAGGCCGGCAAGATCGGCGGCAAGAAATGACCGATAGCCAGGAGGGAAGCGCCCGATGACGAAGATCGCCACGCGCGGCGCCGCCCGCCAGAAGCGCCATGACAGCATCCGTCTGCGGCTGACGGGGACGACGGAGCGCCCGCGCCTTGCCGTCTTCCGCAGTCTCAACCACATCTACGCGCAGGTCATCGACGACACGTCGGGCCAGACCCTCGCCGCCGCATCCACCGTCGAGAAGGAGCTGCGCGGCTCCAAGACGACGAAGACGGTCGAAGCCGCAACGGTCGGTCGCCTGATCGCCCAGCGCGCCAAGACCGCCGGGGTGGAGCGCGTCGTGTTCGATCGAGCCGGGTTCCGGTACCACGGGCGGATCAAGTCGCTCGCCGATGCCGCCCGCGAAGCCGGCCTCGACTTCTGATCGGAAGGAGCCCACGTGGCACGTATTGACGCATCCAAGCTCGCGCTCGAGGAGCGTGTCGTCCAGATCAACCGGGTCGCCAAGGTCGTCAAGGGCGGCCGGCGGTTCAGCTTCAGCGCGGTCGTCGTCGTCGGTGACGGCGCAGGCCACGTCGGGGTGGGACTCGGCAAGGCCGGCGAAGTGCCGGAGTCCATCCGCAAGGGCGTCGAGGACGCGAAGAAGAACCTGATCAAGATCCCCATGGTGGGAACGACGATCCCCCACGAGGTGAACGTCCAGTTCTCGGCCAGCAAGGTCATGCTCAAGCCCGCCAGCCAGGGCACCGGCGTCATCGCCGGCGGCTCGGTGCGCGCGGTGCTGGAGGCGGCCGGCGTGCGCGACATCCTCTCGAAGGTCTATGGCTCGACCAACCCGGTCAACGTGAGCCGCGCGACCATCGAGGCGCTGCGCGGCCTGCACTCGGCCGAGGAGCTGAGCGCGCGCCGCGGGATCCGCCTGACCAGTCATATCGCGGGCCAGCCGGCGCCTGGCGGTGAGGCCGGCCATGGCCGCTAAGCTCAAGGTCACCCAGGTCAAGAGCGAGATCAGTCACATCGCCCGCAACCGCGGGACGATCCGCGCGCTGGGCCTGCACGGCATCGGCTCCACCAGCACCATCACGGACAATCCCGCCACGCGTGGCATGGTCCGTCAGGTCCGCTTCCTCGTGACGTTCGAGGAAGTCGACGTCCCCGACGCCGAGGAGAAGGCATGAAACTGCACGACCTTCGCCCCGCCGAGGGTTCGAAGAAGGAGCGGATCCGGGTCGGCCGCGGCATCGCGGCCGGCAAGGGCAAGACCGCCGGACGCGGAACCAAGGGTCAGAAGGCGCGCGCCGGTGGCTCCATCCCGCCGTGGTTCGAAGGCGGTCAGACGCCGCTCCACATGCGGATCCCGAAGCTGCGTGGCTTCAAGAACCGCTTCAAGATCGAATACGAGGTCGTGAACGTCGGCGCCATCGCGGCGCTGGTCGAGCGCGGCGCGTTCGAGGTCGAGGCGCCGACCGGCAAGGGCGCCAAGGCCAAGCCCACCCAGATCACCATCAACCAGGACATCCTGCGCGCCGTGGGGCTCGTGCGGACCCTGAATAAGCCGCTCAAGATCCTGGGCGCCGGCGAGCTCTCCGCGCCGCTCTTCGTCGTCGCCGATGCCTTCACCGGCACGGCCCGCGCCAAGATCGAAGCCGCCGGCGGGGTCGTCAACGTCCTGGAGATCCCGACCGCCGTGACCGCGGCCCTCAAGCTCGAACCGGCCGCGCCGGCCGCAGACGCGGTCGTGGCCCCGGCCGATCCCGAGCCCGAGGTCAGCCTCGCGACCACCGACGACGACGCCCCCGCCACCGACGCCTAGATCGTGTTCGAATCCCTGCTCAACGCGTTTCGGGCGCCCGATATCCGGCGCCGGATCCTGTACGTCCTTGGGCTGCTGATCGTCTTCCGGATGCTGGCCGCGGTGCCGGTCCCCGGCATCGACAAGGCGCAGCTCACGAAGTTCGTCGACAACAACCCGCTGTTCGGCCTCCTGGACCTGTTCTCGGGTGGCGGGCTGGCGAGCTTCTCGGTCGTCGCGCTGGGCATGAACCCGTACATCAACGCCTCGATCATCATGCAGTTGATGACCGGCGTGGTGCCATCGCTCCAGGCCTTGAGCCGTGAGGGCGAGTTCGGTCGCAACAAGATCAACCAGTACACCCGCTACCTGGCCGTGCCCCTCGCGCTGCTCCAGTCCTATGGCTTCCTCGCGCTGCTCAACTCGCAGCAGGTCCTCACAGGCGCCTTCTCGCTCTCGAGCTTCCAGACCATCACCCAGATCGTCACGCTCACTGCCGGATCCGTGGCCCTGATGTGGGTCGGCGAGCTGATCACGGAGCGCGGGATCGGCAACGGCATCAGCTTCATCATCTTCGCGGGCATCGTCAGCCGCGCGCCGCGCGCGATCGGTGGCGTCATCGCCAACCCGAATATCGCCGCCCTCATCGCGTTCGCGATCCTCGCGGTGATCGCGGTCGGCGTGATCATCTACATCCAGGAAGGCCAGCGCCGGATCCCCGTCCAGTACGCGAGCCGTGTCCGCGGCCGGCGCATGTACCAGGGCGGTCAGACGTTCCTGCCGCTCCGCGTCAACCAGGCCGGCGTGATCCCGATCATCTTCGCGGTGAGCATCCTGCTGTTCCCGCAGCAGCTCGCCTCGTACTTCACCAGCTCCCAGGTGGGGATCATCAAGGACATCGCCACCGCGATCGTGAACTTCTTCAGCTCGCGCGGGATCGTCTACATCGTCCTGTACTTCTTCCTGACCATGGGTTTCACCTACTTCTACACGGCCTTCACGTTCAAGCCCGACGAGACCGCCGAGCAGCTGCGCAAGAACGGTGGCTTCATCCCGGGCATCCGGCCGGGTCGTCCGACGCAGGACTACCTCTCACGCGTCGTCACCCGCATCACGTTCGCCGGCGCGCTGTTCCTTGCCATCGTCGCCGTCTCGCCGCAGCTGCTGGCCCTGCTGATCCCCGACCTGTCCACGCTCGGACTGGGCGGCACGAGTCTGTTGATCGTCGTCTCGGTGGTCGTCGAGACGATGAAGCAGATCGAGGCCCAGCTCATGATGCGCAACTACGAAGGGTTCATCCGGTGACGGCGATGTCCGCCAGCCTCGGAGCTCGCCGAGCGCGATGAGTGTCATCGTGCTCCTCGGCACGCCGGGTGCCGGGAAGGGCACACAGGCCGCCATCCTCACGGAGCGGCTCGGCCTGCCACACATCTCCACGGGCGACCTGTTCCGCGCGGCCGTCCGCGATGGATCGCCGGTCGGTCTCGAGGCGCGCCGCTTCATGGAGCGCGGGCAGCTGGTCCCGGACGACATCACCATCCGCATGCTGCTGACGCGGCTGGACCATCACGACGCCGCGGCGGGCGCGATCCTCGACGGGTTCCCGCGCAATCACGTCCAGGCCGCGGAGCTCGACGTGGCGCTGGCCGAACGCGGGGCGAAGGTCGACCGCGCGCTGTGCATCGAAGTCCCGGCCGACGACCTGGCGCGCCGGCTCTCGGGTCGCTGGGTCTGCGAGGCGGCCGGCCACCTCTACAACGAGTACACGAACCCGCCCAAGGTCCCCGGTGAGTGCGATCTCGACCAGTCGCCGCTGATCCAGCGCGAGGACGATCGCATCGAGACCATCCGGGCGCGCCTGGCCCTCCAGCTCGGCAGTCTCGGCGACGTCGTGTCCTATTACCGCGCCAGCGGCGTCCTGCGCACCGTCGACGGGCGCCTGCCGATCACCGAGGTGACCGCAGCACTCCTTGCCGCGCTCGACGGCGTCGTGGAGGCGGCCTGACATGGTCACTCGCAAGTCGCGCGCCGAGATCGACACGATGCGCAAGGCGGGCCGGCTCGTCGCCGAGGTCCTGGCCCTCATCGAGGGCGAGCTGAAGCCCGGTGCCTCGACCGCCGAGCTCGATCGCCTGGCTGAAGCGCACATCCGTCGCTCGGGCGGCATCCCGTCGTTCAAGGGCTACCCAGGCGTCAACCCGCGCCGCCCGTTCCCTGCGTCGGTCTGCATCTCGATCGATGACGAGATCGTCCATGGCATCCCGGGCGAGCGGTCCATCCAGGATGGCCAGGTCGTCTCGGTCGATGCTGGCGCCATCGTCGATGGCTGGCATGGCGACGGCGCCCGGACGTTCTTCGTGGGGACGCCGACCGCAGCCGTCGCCGACCTGATCGCGACCACCCGCGCAGCGACGCTGGCGGGGATCGCCGCGGCCATGGCGGGCAACCACATCGAGGACATCTCGGCCGCAGTCGAGGACCTCGCCCTGACCAAGGGCTACGGCATCATCCGCCAGTTCGTCGGTCATGGGATCGGCACCGAGATGCACGAGGAGCCGCAGGTCCCCAATTTCCGCACCGGCCGTCCTGGTCGCAAGCTGGAGCCCGGCCTGTGCCTCGCCATCGAGCCGATGTTCACGCTCGGCCGACACGAGGCGCACATCCTCGACGACGACTGGACGGTCGCGACGCGCGACGGCTCGCTCGCAGCCCATTTCGAGGACACGATCGCGGTGACCGATCACGGTCCCGAGATCCTCACGGCGCTATGAGGCGGTTGCCGGGAAGCGCCAAGTTTGATAGGCTACGCTTTCGTGTGTCGGCCCGGTCGGGTCGGCGCGCCACCTGAGCAATCGAAGCACGAGGACCTGTGGCCAAGAAAGACGCGATCGAAGTCGAGGGGACGGTCATCGAGCCGCTGCCCAACACCATGTTCGCCGTCGAACTCGAGAATGGCCACCGAGTGCTCGCTCATATCAGTGGCAAGCTCCGGATGAATTTCATCCGGATCCTGCCCGGTGACCGGGTCCGCGTCGAGTTGTCGCCCTACGACCTCACGCGTGGCCGGATCACCTACCGACTCAAGTGACCGACATCAGTCACACCACGAGAATTCCGAGGATCCGTTGAAAGTCAGAGCTTCCGTCAAGGCGCGCTGCGACAACTGCAAGGTCATCCGTCGCCACGGCACCGTGATGGTCATCTGCACCAACCCGAAGCACAAGCAGCGGCAGGGGTAACGATGGCACGCATTGCC
>JBBQLI010000098.1:0-9243 GCA_038327765.1 Candidatus Limnocylindrales bacterium
GAGGTCGCGATGGGCGGCCAGCTCGCGACCCTGCTCGGTGACGTTCCATGGATCCGATCAGCAGCGTCGTTCGGCCCTGGCTCACCGATGTCCGAACGCACGACGGCAGGTCAGGAGAAGACCGGCGGCGAGATCGATCACAGCGAGGCGACACCATCGTCGGTCGACGATCCCCTCCTCCGCCTTGCCGAGGGCGCGCGTGTCGACGGCGGCAGTCAGGTCGGCCTGGCGGTCCGGGCGACCTCGCGTGGACACGACACCGGTGTCTCCATCGCGGTCGTGACGCCGACCGCCACGCACCGTGAACGTCGGATCGTGTTCCTGGACGGTGCGAACGGCCGGAATCGTGCGGCACTGGCCGCGGCGGCCGTCCTGCTCGCGACCCTCAGCGCCGCGAAGACCGAGCCAGCCCCACCAGGTTCGTGACGACGATCGAATCGCGTTCGAGCCGGACCAGGCCGTCGCTGGCGAACTGACCCAGGAGCTTGTTCGCGGTCTGGCGCGTGGTCCCCACCATCGAGGCGAGGTCGCCCTGCGTCAGCGAGGTGCCGAGTCGGATCGATCCGTCCGGGAGCGGCATCCCGCCGTCGGTCGCCATGCGTACCAGGCAGGCGGCCAGCCGCCCCGTGATGTCGAGGAAGTGGAGCTCTTCGACATGGGTCGTCAGTCGTCGCAGCTCGCCTGCCAGCGACGCGAGCAGGGCATCGCGCACCGCAGGCTCGTCGGCGATCAACTGGCGGAACCGGTCGCGTGGCAGGACCACGGTCTCGGTGATCGCCATCGCGGTCGCAGTGGCGGAACGCGGCGCGCCATCGAGCAAGGCGAGCTCCCCGAAGACGGCACCCGCGACCAGCCGGACGAGGATCGCCTCCTCGCCGGTCTCCGAGGGAAGCGAGATCTTCACTTCGCCCGCGACGATGATGAACAGGGCGTCGCCCGGGTCGCCCAGATGGAAGATGACCTCGCCCCGCCGGAAGCGACGAGCGCGCATCCCCGCCGCCACCTGCTCCAGCGCGGACCGGTCGAGGCCCGCGAAGAACGGGATGGTCGCCAGCGATTCGACGATCGGGCGGGAAGCGAGCATGGCCGATCCATCGTAGACCTTCGGTGCCCGAACGAGCCGCGGTGTCCGCCGGACGACACGTCGGCCGTCACCGGGGCGTCTCCCGAATGCCGGGGGGCGGACGCTACGATAGCCGGACATGATTCCCACTCCGATGGCTCGGTTGCGCCTGACGGTCCTCGGCTGCAGCACGGCCGCACCGCACGCCGCGTGGCCAGCAGCCGGGTACCTGGTGGATTGGGGCGAGACCTCGCTCCTGCTCGACGTCGGCCAGGGCGTGGTCCGGCGGCTCCAGCGGGTGATGGATCCCACCGACCTCAGCGCCATCGTCATCGGCCACATGCATGCCGATCACTACCTGGACCTGGTCGGACTGCGCTACCTGTTCCCGTGGGGCGAGGCGGCGCCAGAACCCGTCCCGGTCCACCTTCCCCCGGGCGGTCGTGCCCGGCTGGATGCGCTCGCCGCGGCGGTCTCCGAGCGGCCCGGGTTCTTCGACGCCGCCTACGACATCAGTGAGTACGACCCATCCGCGACGCTGCAGGTCGGCGACCTGACGGTCCGGTTCATCAGGGGTCGCCATTACGTGCCGGCGTGGGGTGTCGTGATCGAGGCGCCCGACGGCGCCCGCCTCGCGTACACGGGCGACACCGGTCCCAGCGACACCGTGGTGGAGGCGATCCGCGACGTCGACCTGCTGCTGCTGGAGGCGGCGCTGCGTCTGCCGTCCCACGATGACCCGGAACGCGGCCACCTCACGGCCGACGAGGCCATCGACATCGCGCGCCGGTCGGGCGCCAGGTCAGCGCTGTTGTGCCACTACGCTCCGGCGCGACGACCCGAGCTCGAGGCGCTGTGCGCGGCTGCCGGGCCATGGATCAAGCCGGCCGTGGCCGGGCTGACAGTGACCGTCACCTCGCGTTCCCGGGCCGACGGGACCGCTGACGGCGCGGAACGCCAACCCGCCGCGGTTCGACGGGCCGGTCGGAGCACCGATCAGACCGGGACCGCCGAGACCGCGTCCGCGCGAGACCGATAGCGTTCGGCCGCCTCGGGATCACGAGCGAGGTCCGCCGCTGCGCGCCAGAACCCCGCGGCTTCTGTCGGAGCTCCCATCGCCAGTGCCGTCGTTGCCGCCGCGTCGAGCAGCGGGATCGCCCGGTCGGCATCGCCGGACGCGGCCCGATGCATCGCCAGCATGGCGAGTGACAGCGGGTCCGCAGCGGCTTCCAGCCGGTCTGCGAGACGGGCATGCAGTCGCCGACGGCGACTGGCGAGGACCCCCGCGTACGCCGCGTCGTGGATGAGCGGGTGCCCGAAACGCCAGTGCCGGTCGTCGATCGCAACGATCAGACCGGAGCTTGTCAGTCGATCCAGGGTCCCCGGGTCGATCGGCGGACCAAGCAGCGCCTCGACGCTGTCGCGGTCGAAATGCATCCCGACGACCGAAGCGACGCCGAGTGCCTCGCGGGCATCGGGCTGGAGCGAGTCGATGCGGGCGCCGAGGACGGCCCGCAGCGTGACCGGGAGCCGGGCGGTCGTCGTCGGCGCGAGGGTGACACGGCCGTCGCGGAGCGAAAGCGTCCCGTCGTCGAGGAAGGCGCGCACCGTCTCCGTGACGAACAGTGGGTTGCCCGCCGTCCGCTCGTGGAGCTGCTGCGCATCTTCGGAACCCAGCGCGGCTCGGGCGACCTGGGTCGCGAGCTGAGCCGTCTCATCGAGTGACAGGCCCTCGAGCGCGATCCGCTCGACGGCAGGTTCGTGGATCCAGGTCGGTTCCGGTCCCGGACGGGTCCCGACGAGCACGACGAGGGGGTGGCTCGCTGAATGGCGGACCAGGACATCGATCATGCCCTCGCTCGACGGATCCATCCAGTGAAGGTCGTCGACCACGATCACCCGTGGTCCCGTGACCGCGACGATCCTGGCGATATAGCGCTGCGCCACGTCGCGCAGGGTCGCGCTCACCGCCGCGGGATCGGCTGGGGTATCGCGCGCCTCTGCCTCCCACCCGGAGAACGCCGCATCCCGGGCGATCGCCGCGATCGCGCCCCCGAACCGACGAACGTCGCTCGCATCCACGTCGGGCGTGAACAGCATGGACCGAGCGAACGAACCGGAGTCCATGCCTTGTTCATCGGCCACGGCCTGGGCGAACATCCGCGCGAACCGGTACGGCTCGCCCTGTCCATAGGAGGTGCTGTCGGTCCAGGTCCAGGCGAAGCCGCGCTCGCGGGCCCCGACCTCCAGCTCGGCGAGAAGCCGGGACTTGCCGATGCCAGCCTCGCCCACCAGGACCACCGTCCCGCCGGCGCCGGTGGCCATGCAGCGGTCGAGGAGCCCACGCAATCGGGCCGATTCGTCGACGCGACCCACGAGATGGTCGGTCACGGGCGGGCGCGACAGACCCACGCCGTTCGAGCCAGGGTCGCCTTCGAGGACATGCAGTGCGACCGGATGAGACTGCCCTCGCAGGATCACCGCGCCGCGGCTCTTCGTGTGGATCCTGCCGCGGGCAGCGGCTACCGTCGAGGCATCGAGCAGGATCTCCCCGGGGCGCGCGAGCGACTGGATGCGGGCGGCGGTCGTGATGGCCGAGCCGGTGAGGGCCAGATCCTCGCGCCCGGGTACCGTGCGTGCCATCGTGACCACCTCACCGGTCGCGAGTCCGATGCGCACCTCGAGCGGTTCCGCATCCGGACCTGGGTCGTGGAGCGCCGCACGGATGCTCGCCGCGGCGACGGCTGCGCGCATCGCGTCGTCGTCGTGGGCGCGCGGCCAGCCGAATACCGCGAACACGGCGTCCCCGATGAACTTCTCGCGGGTCCCGCCCAACCGTTCGATGATCCCGCCCATCGTGTGCAGCGCGGTTCGCACGCGCAGGCGGACATCCTCAGGGTCGTGCTCGGCGACCATCCGGACGTAGTCGACGATATCGGCGAAAAGGGCAGTGACGATGCGCCGATCTCCGGCGTCGACCAGTTCGCCCTCCGCCTCGGATGTGTCAGCTGCGGGCCGGGACGCCGTTTCGGATCCGGGCGCGGCGTCATCGAGCGCGGCGTCACGGGGCGCGAGCGCCGCACCGCAGCGGTCGCAGAACCGGGCTTCCGGCGCCCCGGTGGCGCCGCACGATGGGCATCGCACGCGGCTGATTCCTCTTCCAGCCAGACTCGGCTGTTCGAAGTCTAGCCCCGGCGAAGGCTCGCGGACCGTGCTCGACCGGCGAGACCCAGGGTCACGCCGGACCCAAGGTGCTTCCGACGAGCGTGGTCAGCCCACAAGCGTGGTCAGGAGACCGTCAGGATCGGTCGGTCGGCGGCCTGCGCCGCACGCACGCTCATCCGTGCCGCGACGGCCCCTGCCACGGCGGTCAGCGCCCGCGCGGCCGGACCCGGTTCGCGCTGGGCGACCGCAGGGACACCGACGTCGCCACCCTGGCGCACCGTGACATCGAGCGGGACCGCGCCGAGGAAATCGAGCTGATGCTCGGCCGCGAAGCGCTCCCCGCCCCCACGACCGAAGATCTCGGTCAACTCGCCGCAATGCGGGCAGACGAACGCAGACATGTTCTCGACCAGACCGAGGATCGGCACGCTCATCCGTTTGAACATCGCGAGCGCCTTGGCCACATCCGACAGGGCGACCTCCTGAGGGGTGGTGACGAGGACCGCCCCGGAGATCGGCACCGACTGCGCCAGCGTGAGTTGCGCATCGGAGGTCCCAGGCGGGAGGTCGATCACCAGGTAGTCGAGTTCGCCCCATTCGACGTCGCGCAGGAACTGCTGGATCGCTCCGCCGACGAGCGGCCCGCGCCAGACGATCGGCTGCCCCTCGGGCACGAAGAACTGGATCGAGATGGTCTTGACGCCGTGGCGTTCGAGCGGCGCGATCTTGTTGTTCTCGGTGGCCTTCGGCTGTCCCTCGATGCCCATCATCATGGGGATGTTCGGGCCGGTGATGTCCGCATCGAGCAAGCCGACCGACGCACCGGCCTGGGCGAGCGCGACCGCAAGGTTGACGCTGATCGTGCTCTTGCCGACGCCGCCCTTGCCCGACGCGACCGCGATCACGTTCTTGACGCCAGGCAGCAGCTGCTCCGCCTGGCGGGGCTGCGCGCGCCGGACCATGGCGCCCCACGTGATCTCGACGCCCTCGACGCCGATGCCCGTGAGGACCGAGCGGACGTTGCCCTCGATCTCGTCCTTGAGCGGGCAGGCCGGCGTGGTCAGCTCGATGGTGAAGGCGACCGACCGATCCTGGATCACCACACCCTTGACCATGTCGAGGGTGATGATGTCGCGCCCGAGTTCGGGCTCCTGAACGGCGCGCAAGGCGTCGATGATCGCGGTCTCGGTCAAGATCGGGGTGGGCATGGGCCTGGGGTTTCCTCTGCGACGCGGTTCTGACGGGCGGTGCGTCGATATCGTACCGCGGGCAACGATCCAGGGCCCCATCGCGGGTTGGATCCCAGTCACGAAGGTCGCGGCGGCCGCCGAGGTCACGGGGGCCCGCCGAGGTCACGGGGGCCCGCCGAGGTCACGAGGGCCCGCCGGGCCGGTCCGGCTAAGCCGCCGTGCCCGTCCGGGCCGGTCCGGCTAAGCCGCCGTGCCCGTCCGGTCCGCCGTTGGACCTGCCCAGACACCATCCGACGACGGAACGCCCGGGTCCGTCGTCGGAACGCCCGGTCCGCCGTCAATCGGCTCATCGCGGACGCCAGTCGACACCGGAAGGCTGCACAACGGGCAGTTCGTCGGTCCCATGGCGCTCCGGCGGATCCACTCAGCACGGTCCGATGAGCGGAAGTTGAGCGACGACCGCCACCATCGACGGATGGGAACTCGCGAATCGGTCGCGCGGCGTGGGCGTCGCATCGGGCGCGCTCAATCTCGGCGCGCAGGCGAGGAAGTACGCATCGCGCGAACCGGGTCCGGGCTGAGCCAGCGTTTCGTCGCCTCGGCGGCGGGTTGTGGGCACGCCACCATCGGTCGGATCGAGCGGGGTGAGGCGGCCTCGGTCGACCTGGTCCTCCTCGCGACAGTGGCGGCCGTCGTCGGGCTCACCATTCGGGTATCGATGTTCCCGGATGCATCCCCAGTGCGCGACGCAGGCCACCTCGGACTGCTCGAGCGCCTTCGATCCCGTGTCGCGGCCGCGCTGGGCTGGCGGACCGAAGTCCCGGTCCCGATCCCGGGGGACCTGCGTGCTGCGGATGCCGTCATCGATGGTCTCGACTGGACCGCGATGGTCGAGGCCGAGACCCGCCTGGATGATCTCCAGGCCCTGCACCGCCGCCTATCATTGAAGCAGCGCGACCTCGGCTGCACGAGGGTGATCTTGCTTGTGGCAGACACCCGCCACAACCGCGCGGTGATCGCCGCGCACCCTGAGCTTCGACTCCGATTCCCGATCTCGACACGGAAGGTGCTCGTCGCACTTGCGAACGCGCGAGACCCCGGCGGGGACGCGCTGCTGATCCTGTAAGCGGGCGCCTTGGATCAGCCACGACGCCATCCGACGTCCAAGGGCTCAGTCCGCCGTCGAATGGATCGATGCCAGCGTCATTCGATACCGGAGGGGTGAGCGCGAGGCCATCCGTCGGTCCGATGGCGCTCCAGCTGATCCTGCGACACTCGGCCCACGCGACTGGCGGGCCTCGGCCTACGTGCGGGACGGGCGAGCTCCCTGCGAACCACGCACATCCGCGCGATCCAAATGTGCGAATCTCGCACCGATGGCGTACCCGACCGTACGCATCGCGCAACCTTGACACTGTGGCAGCCGCGCCCATATCCTCGCCGCCATCCGGGCCGCATCGCGAGGCGGATCCGTGGTCGCCATCGGAGGAACCGGCGACCGCCTGTCCTGCCACGGATCAGTGCCCATCCGCCACGAGGAGTGCCAACCAAGGTGCCCACCGTCGACGTCAGGCTCGTGGACGTGGTCAAGCGGTATGGCGATGCCGTCGCGGTCGACCACATCAATCTGGAAGTACAGACCGGCGAGTTCTTCAGCCTGCTCGGACCCTCCGGTTGCGGAAAGACGACCACGCTGCGGATGATCGGCGGGTTCGAGGCCCCCACCTCGGGCCTGATCGAACTGAAGGGTCAGGACGTCACCTGGCTACCGCCATACAAGCGCCACGTCAACACGGTCTTCCAGAACTACGCCCTCTTTCCCCACCTCAACATCTACGAGAACGTGGCCTTCGGATTGCGCCGCGCGGGCGTCAAGGACAGCGAGCTCAAGGGTCGCGTCTCCGAGATGCTCAAGCTGGTCGAACTGCCCGGCTTCGAGCTCCGCAAGCCCACTCAGATCTCCGGCGGACAGGCCCAGCGCGTCGCGCTCGCGCGAGCACTCATCAATCGCCCGTCCGTCCTGCTGCTCGACGAGCCGCTGGGCGCCCTCGACCTGAAGCTGCGCAAGCAGATGCAGGTCGAGCTCAAGCGCATCCAGCAGGAGATCGGGATCACATTCATCTTCGTGACCCACGATCAGGAAGAAGCGATGACGATGTCGGATCGCATCGCGGTGATGAACCACGGCGGGTACGAGCAGCTCGGCGACCCGGCCAGCCTGTACGAACGCCCGACCACCCGATTCGTCGCCGGCTTCCTCGGCGTGAGCAACCTGCTGCCCACCACCCCCGATGGCACGGCCGATGGCTACGCCGTCTCCAAGCTCCCCGACGGCACCGCGGTGCGCGTCCCCTTGGCCCTGGCGGAGGGCAAGGACGGCTACCAGGTCGGCGTCCGGCCCGAGAAGATCCGGATGCACGCGCTCAAGGACGACGTCCCGGCCGGCGCCAACCAGATGACCGGCATCGTGCGCGACGTCTCGTACCTGGGTGTGTCGACCAGCTACATCGTCGAGACCAAGGGCGGCGGCAACGTCACGGTCTACGAGCAGAATGTCGAACGTGCGACGCGTACCGAGTTGTGGGAGCCGGGCGAGGAAGTCCGGCTCACCTGGCTGCCCGAGCACACCTTCGCCGTCGATGCCGGCGGCGACTCGCCGCCTGACGTGATCGTGCCCGCGGAGGGTGACGCCGGCGCGGCCGTCCCGCCCCCGAATGCCTCCCGCCGACGCTTCATGATCGGCGGCGCGGCCGTGGTGGCCCTGGGCGCCGTGGGTTTCGCTGCGTTCCTCGCCAACAGCAAGAACGGTGCGGTCGTCGCGTCCCCGTCGCCGTCGCTCGCCGACGCCTCCCCGACGCCGGCCCCGTCGGCCACGCCTGCCGCATCCGCGTCCGGATCGGCCGAACCCACCCCGGAACCGACGCCTGGCACGCCGGCCGTGGTCACCGGACCGCTCAAGTTCGCGAACTGGCCCGCCTACATCGACCAGGCGAAGGCCGCCGACACGTCCACCGGCGTCCTGCCGGCCGGTTCGTCGAAGACCCTCGAGGACTTCAAGAAGAAGTACAAGGTCGAGGTGGACTACGAGGAGAAGATCGGCGCCAACGAGGACTTCTTCCAGACGATCGAGCCGGCGCTCGTCGGTGGCCTGTCTACCGGCTGGGACCTTGTGGTCCTGACCGACTGGATGGCCGCCAAGATCATCAAGAAGCAGTGGGCGGAACAGCTCGACCAGACGGTGGTCGCCAATTGCGCCAAGAACCTGCGTGCCCCGTTGCGTGGCCAAGTCTGGGATCCCACCAATGATTTCCACTACCCGTGGCAGTCGGGGATGACCGGCATCGGCTACAACATCAAGGCGCTCAAGGACAACAACATCGCGGTCCCCACGAAGATCGCCGACCTGTGGGCTATGCCCGCGAACAAGCTGACCTTCCTGACCGAGGCGCGCGACACCTTCGGGCTGGCGCTGCTCAAGCTCGGGATCGAACCCGACCCGTCCAAGATCAGCGCCGACGACATCCAGAAGGTCCACGACGACATCCAGCCGCTCGTGGATGGCGGACTGCGGTTCACCGGCAACGAGTACCTGCAGGACTTCGGCCAAAAGAAGGTCTGGGCGGCGTTCGTCTGGTCCGGCGACCTCGCCTCCTCGGGCGGCAAGGACAACCTGTTCGTCTTCCCCGAGGAAGGGACGATGATCTGGACCGACAACATGCTCATCCCGAAGGGCGCCGTGAACAAGTACACGGCCGAACTGATGATGAACTGGGTCTACGATCCGCCGGTCGCGGCGCAGATCGCCGACTACGTCTACTACGTCTC
>JBBQLI010000099.1:0-9205 GCA_038327765.1 Candidatus Limnocylindrales bacterium
GATGGCGCCCCCGACCAACATCCCGCCCGCGAATCCGGTGGGCCCCGCGGATCCGGCCACGCGCGACCCGACACGAGCGAGCGGCCCGCTCGCGATCTCAAGACGTCGTGAGAGGCGCGGGATGGCCAGCGTGGCGCCGAAGAGACCGAGCAGTACGACGCTGATCATGCGCAGGCGGTCGGTGGTGAGCCCGAGTGCCGCCAGCGTCGACGCCAGCGCCACGGTGACGGCGATGAAGACCAGTGCGAATCCCGCGAACAGTCCCAGGATCCGTCCACGCCCGCCGACGGCGGCTCCGCCGAGCAGGAGCGGGACGACCGGCAGCGTGCATGGCGACAGGATCGTCAGCGTACCGCCGAGGACGGCGAACAGGAGGATCGGGAGCATGTCGTGATCCGCGTCTCGCGGTCGTCAGCGTCCGGGGTGGACTACGGCGCCGGGGACGGGCTGTGCTCCATCATGCCGCTCGGGTCGGGGCTGTGCTCCATCATCGCGCTCGGCGATGGGCTGTGCTCCATCATGCCGCTCGGAGCCGCGGTGGGGGCGGTGGTGGGGGCCGCCGCGGGCGCCGTGCAGGCAGCCACGACGAGGATGAGCGGGACGGCTGCGGCGAGCACGGCGGCGCGTGCGTTCGAGGGATGTCGCATGTGGGGATCTCCTGAGGGGGGGTCGACGTGACCACCGTGCGGCCGGCCCGTGACACAGGGATGACAGTCGTGTGACGACGACGATGCGCTCCGGGAACGACTACTCCTGCTCCGACGACCGCCCGAGCTGGTCGAGCAGCTTGGCGACGAGCGCTGTCCAGCCGGTCTGGTGACTGGCGCCCAGACCGCGACCGGTGTCGCCGTCGAAATATTCGTGGAACAGGATCCGATCGCGCCACTGCGGGTCGGTCTGGGCGCGTTCGTCGTCGCCGAAGACGGCTCGTCGACCCTGCTCGTCCCGGACGAACAGCGTGGTCAGGCGGCGCGACAGGTCGGTCGCGATGGCCTCGAGCGTCAGGCGCTCGCCCGAGCCGGTCGGCGACTCGACGAGGAAGTCGTCGCCGTAGTAGTGGTGGGCTTTCTGGAGCGCCTCGATCAACAGGAAGTTGATCGGGAACCAGACCGGACCGCGCCAGTTGGAGTTGCCGCCGAAGAGGCCGGTCCGGGATTCGGCCGGTTCGTAGTCGACCATGTGGTGGATCCCGGCGATATCGAGCATGTACGGGTGCTCGAGGTGGGCTCGGCTCATCGAGCGGATGCCGTGCACCGAGAGGAATTCGTCGGGGTCGAGCATCCGGGCGAGCAAGAGCTTCATCCGGTGACCGCGGACCAGGGCGAGCAGCCGGCGCTCCCCTTCCCCCGGCTCGTCCCAGCGCGAGACAAGACCGGCAAGCTGCGGGCGATTGCGCAGGAACCAGCGCATCCGGCGGGCGAAACCGGGGAGTCTGCGCAGGACTTCGGGCTCGATGGTCTCCACGGCGAGCAGCGGGATCAGGCCGACGAGCGAGCGGACCTTGAGCTGGATCGTCTGGTCGTCTGGCAGGTGGAGGACGTCGTAGAAGAACCCATCCTCGTCGTCCCAGAGCGGGATCCCCGAGCCGCCGATGTCGTCGAGCGCGTCCGCGATGTACAGGAAGTGCTCGAAGAACTTGGTGGCGAGGTCTTCGTAGACCGGGTTGGTCTGGGCCAGCTCCAGGGCGATCTGCATCATCTGGAGCGCATAGAAACCCATCCATGCGGTCCCGTCCGCCTGTCCGAGGTGGCCGCCCGAGGGCAGCGGCGCGCTCCGGTCGAAGACGCCGATATTGTCGAGTCCCAGGAAGCCGCCCTGGAACACGTTGTGACCGTCGAGGTCCTTGCGGTTGACCCACCACGTGAAGTTGATCATCAGCTTGTGGAAGACGCGCTCGAGGAACGGGACGTCACCGCTGCCGCTGTTGCGCGCCTTCTCGATCTTGTAGACGCGCCAGGTCGCCCACGCATGCACGGGTGGGTTCACATCGGAGAAGTCCCACTCGTAGGCCGGGAGCTGGCCACTCGAATGCATGTACCACTCGCGGGTCAGGAGCAGGAGCTGGGCCTTGGCGAACGTGGGATCGATCAGGGCGAGGGGGACGCAATGGAAGGCGAGGTCCCACGCCGCGTACCAGGGGTACTCCCAGGGATCCGGCATCGAGATGACGTCGCCATTGTTGAGTTCGCGCCACTCCGCGTTGCGTCCGGTCTCCCGCGACTCGGGTGGCAGCGGCCCGGCAGGATCGCCATCGAGCCAGCGCCCGACGTCGTAGTGATACGACTGCTTGCCCCAGACCAGGCCCGCGAATGCCTGCCGCTGGACGAGCCGCTCGTCGTCGGTGAGACCGGTCGGCGTGACCGAGGCGTAGAAGGCGTCGGCCTCGGCTGCGCGGGTCGTGAGGATGTGCGCCGCCTCCGGGTCATCCGCGGCGCGCGGCCGCTCCGCGGCGGCCAGACGCAGCGTCGTCGAGCGCGTCTCCCCGGCCGCCAGGGTCCACACGTGATGGAGAGCGGCCTTCGTGCCGGTCCCGCCAGCGGGGATCACGGTGCTCGGGTCAGCGGCGATGACCGCCTGGTGGAAGGCGTCCTTGACCGTTCGCGTCCGCGACGGGGTGCCCCACAGGCGCTCGGCGTTCGATTCGTTCTCGGTCAGCAGGATCGGGGCCGGATCGGCACTCGTGAGCCAGTACGTGCCCAGACCGTGATGGTCGGCGCGGAGCACGCTCGCTGGGCCGTGCTGACCGGTCTCATCGGCGATCGTCGGGCGCCGGTCATCGATGCCCCACGCCCAGGTGTTGCGGAACCACAGCGTCGGCAGGAGGTGGACCGAGGCGGGTTCCGCGGAGCGGTTCGTGATCGCGATCCGGATGACGATGTCGCCGGCATCGGCCTTCGCGTACTCCGCCTGGACGTCAAGGTAGGCGTCGTCGTCGAAGACACCGGTGTCGGCCAGTTCGAACTCGGGCTCGAGGCGCGTTCGCCGGGCGTTCTCCTCGACGAGGCGGTCGTACGGGAACGCCGCCAGCGGATACTTGTAGAGGGCCCGAAGGTAGCTGGCGGTCGGCGTCGCATCGAGATAGAAGTACGCCTCCTTCACGTCCTCGCCGTGATTGCCCTCTGGTCCGCTCAGCCCGAACAGTCGCTCCTTGAGGATCGGGTCACGTCCGTTCCAGAGGGCGATGGCGAAGCAGAGACGGGCCTGCTCGTCAGCGATCCCCAGCAGCCCGTCCTCGCCCCAGCGGTACGCCCGCGAGCGAGCGTGGTCATGGGGCAGATACGTCCACGCCTCGCCGTCGGGCGAGTAGTCCTCGCGGACCGTGCCCCACTGCCGATCGGCCAGGTACGGCCCCCAGCGGTACCACGCGACCTCGCCGTCACGGGCCTGCGTCAGACGATTTCGCTCGGCTGCTCCCGGAGCGCCGGGTTCGCGTCGTGTCGTGGGGTGGCCTACAGGACGCGGCCGGGGTTGAGGATGCCCTGAGGATCGAGCGCGTCCTTGATCGCATGCATGACGCGCATCGCGCCGGCGCCTCGCTGGATCGGCAGCCACTCGCGCCGCGCGGTGCCGATCCCGTGCTCTCCACTGACGCTGCCGCCGAGGTCCAGCGCCGCCCGGTAGAGCTCGCCGCGGACCGCGTCAGTGATCGCCTCGTTGCGTGGGTCGCCGCGCTCCAGGACCAGGTCGGGGTGGAGGTTACCGTCGCCGGCGTGGCCGAAGGTGCCCATCTGGACGTCATGGGCGGCAGCGATCCGCTCCACGGCGCGGAGCATGTCGGGGACCCGTGCTCGCGGGACGCTGACGTCCTCCATCCGGACCTCGCCAAGACGCTCCAGCGCGTAATGAGCCGCGCGCCGGGCCTGCCGCAGCCAGTCCGCCTCCTGGGCGGTCTCGGCACGGATGACGTCCGTCGCTCCGGCGCCACGGCAGGCGACCTCGGCGCGGCGCAGCTCGTCGGCGGCGGCGGCGCCCGGCATGTCGGATTCGATCATCAGCATCGCCGCCGCAGTCCGGTCCAGGCCAAGGGAGTTCATGTCGTCGACCGCGGCGATGGTGAACTTGTCGAGGAGCTCCAGGGTCACCGGGGCGAGTCCCGCCCGGGCGATCGCGCTGACCGCGTCGCCGGCGCCGTCAAGGGTGGGAAAGAACGCGAGCATCGTCGCGCGCGGCGGCGGCGTCGGTCGCAGCCGGAGGGTGGCTTCCGTGATGATCGCGAGCGTGCCCTGGCTCCCGATGAAGAGGTGGGTCAACGAGTAGCCCGCCACATCCTTGATGTTCTTGCCCCCGGTCCGGATGATCGAACCGTCGGCCATGACGGCCTCGAGTGATAGGACGGATTCGCGCGTCTGGCCGTACTTCACGCAGCACAGGCCGCCGGCGTTCGTCCCAAGGTTTCCACCGATCGAGCACATCTCGAACGAGGCGGGATCGGGCGGGTAGAACAGCCCGTGCGCGGCCACCGCCTCCTTGAGCCGGGCGTTGATGATCCCCGGCTGGACGACCGCGACGAGGTTGTCCTGGTCGATCTCGATGATCCTGGCCATGCCGGTGAACGCGATCGTCAGGCCGTCCTGGATGCCCGCAGCTCCGCCGGACAGCCCCGTACCTGCACCGCGCGGCACGATCGGGACGTGGTGCTCGCCGGCCAGGCGCACCAGCGCGGCGACCTGCGCGGTCTCCGTCGGGAGGGCGACCGCACCGGGCAGGCCGGCGTGGAGATAGGCCGTCTCGTCGGACCGATAGCTCTCGCGATCGGTCTCGTCCGTGAGCAGGCGGAGGGTCGGGAGCTCGGCCCGGATGGCCTCGACGAGCGGACCGATGGTCATCGCCGCAGTGTACCGGGGCTCTCCCCGCGAGTTGCTGGGCGGTCGCCTCCAGTCGACGGTCCTCCCGCGGCGATCCGCCGATCCGCGGCGAGCGCCTGCGGCATCTGGCGGAACGCGGCCGGGAGCAGCGGCCGCCAGAACCGCCAGCCCGCCACGAGCCATGCCGCGACGACCCGTTCTCGCGGTCCCCATGCCAGTCCGAAACGCTCGCGCACGACCGCCGGCAGCAGCCCGACCGCGGGGAGCATCGTCCACGCATACGCGCCCACGGGCACGCCCAGCTCGGCCAGCCTTCCGGGCAGGGGTGGGCGCAGGATGACGGCGGCGAGATCGCGGGCCACGTCGCTGACCACGAGCGGACCACCCGTTGCCAGCATCCCGGCCACGTAGGCGTCGAACGCGTCGATGTCAGCGGGGAGCATCGTGTCCGGGATGCCGAAGGCGCGCCCGATGGGTCGAGTCTCCTCATAGAACGCTGCTCGCCGTCGTCGGTCGAGGGGCGCCAGCCACGCATGGCTGGCGGCCAGGGTCGAGTCGATCAGGGTGGCGTGGACCCACAGGCTCAGCTCCGGGTCGCGCGCCGCGTAGCCGCTGCCCACGATCCCGCGATGGAGCGCGTTCAGCCGGCCGATCTCGCTGGTCGCCCGCGCGCGTGTGCCGTACACGATCGCGAGGTAGCTTCCCAGTGTGGCTCGCAGGCGCGCCCACGGGTCCGTCCGGAAGTCCGAGTGCTCATCGACGCCGGCCGCGACCGCCGGATGCGCGATCTGGAGGAGCAGCGCTCGGGGCCCCGCACCGAGGAGCAGCATGGCCTCGCGGTCGAGCTGCCAGGCCTGCGATCCCGGGCCATACCAGCCGCGCCGGTCCGCGACCGCGCCCTCGCTCTGGCCCAGGGCAGTCATCCGGTCGGCGAGCGACGGCGTACGCACTCGTGCACGATACCGACACCACGAGATGAGGGGACGTGACGATGGCAACGACCTTGCGCTGGGGGACCGATTTCGACCCGGATGACCTCGCCCGGCTCGAGACGCGGATGTGGAAGGCCTACTACCGGTTCCAGCCGGCGCGCCTTTTCGGGCTGCTGATCCTTGCGATGCGCGAGCAGGCCGGCGTGAGCTGGCCTCGGGCCATCGCCGCGAGCCTGCTGCTCACGAAGGCTGCGGCCGGGTTCGCGCGCTCCACCGGGGGCTACGAGCGATTCGCCCCGGACATCGTGCGTGGCTACCGGATGCTCCGCCTGCCGGAGTCCGTGGATATCGAGGCCGTCGCGCGGCATGAACTGGGCTGGTGGGTCGTCCGGCGCGAGATCGGCCTGGCCGCCGGCACGGCTGCGGGCGAACGGATCACCGACCTGTATGCCTCGATCTACGATGTCCCACGCGAACGCGTGGCGGAGGCTGGGCGTCTGCGCGGGATCGCGGCCGAGATCCGGGATCGTGGCGCCACGGCGGACCCGGATGGACCGAAGGGTCGCGGTGACGCGTACTGGCCCGAGGTCGCGCGGTTGCTGCGCGAGTCGTATCGAAGCCTCAAGGTGGCCGTGGCGGCCGTCTGAGTGCGAGGCGCCGATGGCGGGTCTGTCGCCCGCTCGGCGCGCGATATGCACCGAATCCGCGCCGACTCGTCGGTTGATTCGATGATGCCCGTCTGCTGCATCACCTTCGCGCGCGCTGCATCAGGTGTGAAACCTTGGTGGACCGCTGGCCGATCCGAGCCCAGCACGCCGGCGTCATGCGACCGGCAAGGCCGCCGATGACTCGCTGGATATGCAGCCCCCGTTCGCGATGCATGCCATAGGCATCGATTAGCGCAGACCGACCTCGACGCGAGATCGGTGCATAGGGCTGACGTGCGTGGTGGCTGCGCGATGCGCGAGGGCTCGCTGGGCGGACGCGAGGCGCCTCCCGGGATGCCTACCGATCGTCGGGCCGCCGGCCGACGATCCACCACGAGGCCGGAAAGATGGCTCCGGCGACGATGAGCTTGGCAGCATCCCAGACGAGGAACTTGATCATCCCCCCGGACAGGGCATCGCCCCACGAGAGACCGGTGGCCAGCTTGAGCCACGGGACCCCGATGGCGTAGATGATCACGCTGCCGATGAGCATCGCGCCGATGGCGCCGCCGAGGTGACGATCCCAGCCGAGCTCCGCGAGACGACCAACGACCGCGGCCGCGATGACGAACCCGATCAGGTAGCCGCCCGACGCCCCCTGGATCCTGGCCAGACCGGCGGTCCCCTGCGCGAAGACCGGCAATCCGACGGCGCCGATCACGAGGTAGAGCGCCAGGGCGAGGGCACCGCGCCGGAACCCGAGGGCACCGCCCACCACGAGGACGCCGAACGTCTGTCCGGTGAAGGGCACTGGCACGGTAGGGATGAAGATCTGGGCGCACAGGGTCACGAAGAGCGCGCCGACGATCACGAGGGCGATGTGACGGACCCGTGTCCCAAGCCGCTCCCCGACACGGATCGGGACGAGGAAGTCGGCGAGGGTGATCCCGCGCTCGCCGGCGTTGGTCCGGTCGAGTCTCGGCAAAGCGATCGTCATCGAGGCTCCACGCGTCCTGGGGGCCTGGGGGCGCCCCGTCGCAGGGGAGTCTAGCACCGGCTATTCGTAGGAGACCGCCCGAACGATCGGGATCCGCGCCGCGAGGCCGGCCGGATACGCCGCCGCGAGCATGGCCAGCACGACCCCGAGGATGAGGGCCACGCCGACGGACGGCCACGGGATGGTCAGCGTGGCGCCGGAACCGCCGACGGCCAGGAATGCCATCAGCGCGCCGACGACCACCCCGCCGACGCTTCCGAGGATCGCCCCCGCCAGGCCGACCATGCCGGCCTCGACGACGACCGACCGCCAGACCTGGCGCTTGGTCATGCCGGCCGCGCGCAACACCCCGATCTCGCGGACCCGCTCGATGACGTCCATGGTCAGGGTGTTCGCGATGCCGAGTGCGGCGACGATGACGGCGATGATCGAGAGCGCATCGAAGAGCCCGAAGATGCGGAGCAGCGCGGCATCGATCGCGCCGCGGACCTGGTCGAGCGAGACGACCTCGAGGGCGGACTGGGTGGCGACATCGGTGAGGGCGTCGCGCGAGGCGGCCGGTGCGCCTGGCACGAACCGCACCGCGAACGCATCGGCACCGGTCACCCCGAGCCGGGCGGTCGCGTCGCCCCAGCCCACGATCAGCGCCTCCCCTGACGCGCCGGGGAGCGTCCGTGCCGCGATCGCGACGATCTTGAGGGTCATGGTCCCGCCATCCACGGCGGCCACGGTCAAGGGATCGCCGACGGCCACGCCGAGCCGAGCCGCCAGACCGGCCGGCACGATCGCCGAGCCACCGGCATCGAGCGCGGCGAAGGCGGTGAGCCGGTCACCGGCGATGAAGGTCAGCCGGCCGTCCGAGACCAGGTCCTGACCGACCATCGCGGCCCCGTCGATCGCCTGACCGTCGACGGCGAGCGGGAAGCTGGCGATCGGGCTGACCCGCGCCACACCCTCGACCGTGTCGAGGGCCGCCGCGACGCCCTCGTCTGCCGCGATCGGCCGGATCGACGTGACCAGGACATCGCCAGGGACGACGTCGGCGACCCACGCGCCCGCGGCAGCCCTGGCCTGCTCCCCCACACCACCCAGCGCCACCACCAGCGCGAGGCCGATCGCTAGGGCGCCGATCGTCAGCGTCGCCCGACCGCGGTCACGGACGAGTGTGGCGCGGGCCAGCCGCTCCTCGAGGACCAGCGGCCAGCGGAATGGGAGCCCTCCGATCCGCGCGAGCATCGGGATGAGGATCGGGATCGACAGGGTGAGACCAAGCAGCACGACGTAGATCAGCACGGGCCGGATCACCGCCGCGGAATCGTCGCCACGGGGCCACAGGGCGAGCCCGGCCAGCGCCACCATCGTGAACACGAACGCCAGCCAGCGCAGGCGGGCGCGCCGTGCCGTCGGGAGGTCGAGGCGGGCCTTGAGCGCCTCGACCGGCGGGATGCGGGCCGCGCGACGGGCCGGTTCCGCGGCCGCGGCGAGGGTCACCACGATCCCGACGCTCAACGAGGCCAGCATCGAGCTCACTGGCAGGCGCGGCGGATCGAGGACCACGTCGCCGATGGTCCGGACGTAGGCGACCATCGCATTCGCGAAGAGCGCACCGAGCAGCAGCCCGAGCGATGCCCCGACCACCCCGACCACAAGGGCCTGGGTCAGCACGAACCGGGCGATCTGCCGCGCGGTCGCGCCGGCCGCGCGGAGCAGTCCGATCTCGCGCGAGCGTTCGATCACGGTCATCGAGAGCGTGTTGAAGATCAGGAACGCACCGGCGAAGAGGGCGATGGCGGCGATCAGGGCGGTCGTGGTCGCGAACTCGGA
>JBBQLI010000100.1:0-9183 GCA_038327765.1 Candidatus Limnocylindrales bacterium
GATCGCCTCCCGGGTCAGGTCGTCGGGCGTCGGACCAAGCCCGCCCGTCGAGACGACGAGGTCGGCGCGTTCGAGTCCAGCCCGGAACGCTTCGGTCACCGTGTCGAGCCGGTCGGGGAGCGCAGTGATCCGCCCGACCTCGACACCGAGCGCGGTCAGGGCACGGGCCAGCTCACCGGAGTTCGTGTCGCGCGTCTCGCCGACCGTCAGCTCGCTGCCGATGCTCAGCAGTTCGGCGCGCAGCAGACGGCGCCGGCCGATGTCGAGATCCATGGCCCTGAGCGTAGCGAACCCGGTCGGCGAGCGCGTGGCCGGGGGGTCGAGCAGACCGCACTGGTATCATCGACCCATCCCCCGACCGCGATCCGCTCAGCCGGGAGTCTCGCCCTGGACGATCCGCACGTGACACCGCCACCCGACGACGCGCCGCCACCCGTGGCTGCGAACGGCGCATCCGGCGCCTCCGCGACCCCTGACCCGGATGCCGGGGCCGCGCCCAAACGCGTCCGCAAGCCGTCCCCCAGGACCGGTGCGCCACCACCTCCCGGGATCCGCAGCCAGATCGGCACGACGAAGGCCGCCGCCACGAAGCTGGCGATGGCCCATGTCGACCTCGGCAAGGCCGAGCTCTCCGCGATCGGCGGTCAGATCGCCCGCGTGGCCGCCCTCCTTGGTGCGGCGGTCGGGCTGGTCATCTCCGCCGCGATCCTGCTGGTCGTCGGTGGCGCCCTCTTCCTCGGGGAGTGGCTTCTCGGTTCGATCGGCTGGGGCGTCCTCCACGGACTCCTTGCCTTCGTCGCGATCGCGCTGGCGTGCGTCCTGCTTGCGGTGGGCGTGTCTACGCGACGGATCGGCCGGGCGCTCCTCGGCGGCGTGCTGGTCGCGATCGTGATCGGCGTCGGCCTTGGCCTCGACCTTCCGAACCGTGCCTATGTCGCGCTCGGCGATTCCCTGGGACTTGCCATCGATCCCGCGAGCCGCCCGCTGATCATCGGGCTGATCGTCGGCGCGATCGTCATCCTGATCGTGGCCATCCTCATCGCGGTCCGCGCGGGGACCTCCGTGGGTCCGGCCGCGATCGGCGGGGCGATCCTGGGGATCCCGCTCGGAGCGCTCAGCGCGATCACGTTCGTTCCGCAGGTGGGTGCCGGGCTCGGCATCGCGACCGGGTATATCGCCTGGATGGCCTTCCTCGGCGTGGACGTGGCCGGCACCGGCATCGACGTGGAGGCGCTCAAGCGCCGTTTCTATCCGCAACAGACCATCGACACCAGCAAGGAGACCCTCGAGTGGCTACAGAAACGGATGCCGCCCGGGATCGGGTGATCGCCGCCCGCGCCGAGCTGGCCGGGGAACTGCAGACATTGGAAGCATCGGCGCGCGCCGCGGTCGACATCCCCGCGCGCATCAAGCGTAGTCCGGCGAAGGCCGCGGCCGTGGCCGGCGGCATCGGCTTTCTCGCGCTGAAAGGTCCGAAGCGGCTGTTCGGTGTGGCGAAGCGGGCGGTCCGTGGTCCGTCCAAGCCGCTCCCTGACTCGATGCTCCCGGACGAGGTCGAGAAGACCCTGCGCTCGCTCGGCAGCGACGGCGACCGGATCCGGGGCGTGCTCGAACGCGACTTCGCGTCCTACGCCAAGGCCTCCGCCAAGAAGCGCAAGGGGATCGACCGCGGCGCGCTGATGGCGCTCGCGACCCCGTTCCTGGCACGCGGTGCGAAGGCCGCCGCCGACGCCCTCCTGACGCCCGACGGCGACGGGTTCGCGAAGCGGCTGACCGAGGTCCGCGCTCGAGCGGAACAGGAGATCGCCAAGGCGCGGACGGCCGCGCCGTCTGTATCGAAGCCGCCCGCGGACGACGAGGGCTCGAGCGCCGGGGCGTAGTCCGGGCGCTACACTCCCCGCGGGCGAGTGGCGGAATGGCAGACGCGCCGGCCTTAGGAGCCGGTGCTGGGTGACCAGCGTGTCGGTTCGACCCCGACCTCGCCTACCACGAACGGTCATCATGCGAGCGTGACGGATGACGATGGCGGCTTGCTGGACGCCTCCCCTGGCGCACCGAGCTGGACGACGACGCTTGCGCTAGCCATCGGCGATCTCCGCGACCTGCTTCCGTCCCGAGCCGACTACCGTGGCGCCAGACAGTCCTGGCGCGCGGACGTCCTGGCCGGCGTCACCGTGGCCATCGTTGCGCTCCCGTTGGCGCTTGCGTTCGGCATCACGACGGGTCTTGGTGCCGGGCCGGGTCTCATGACGGCGATCGTGGCAGGGGCCGTCGCGGCGGTCTTCGGCGGCTCCAACGTCCAGGTGTCAGGTCCGACCGGGGCCATGGCGGCGGTCCTCATCCCGATCGTCCACCGCTATGGTGCCGACGCGGTCGTCGTGGTCGGAGTGGTCGCGGGCGCGCTCGTGCTTGGCGGGGCGATCCTGCGCACGGGCCGCTACATCGCCTACATTCCGTGGCCGGTCGTCGAGGGATTCACCGTCGGGATCGCGGTCATCATCGGACTCCAGCAGTTGCCATCGCTCCTCGGCGTCCCTCCACAGGCCGGAGACAACGCCCTGATCGTGGCGGTGGCGACCGTCCGGGTGGCCACACAGTCCGGAGCGAACGGGCCGCTGGCCGCGCTGCTCATCGGGGCCATCGTCGTGGCCGTGATGGTCGCGATGCCGCGGCTGATCCGTTCCTTGCCCGCCTCGCTGGCGGCGGTGGCGATGGCGACCATCGTGGCGGAGCTGGTCGTGCCCGGCGTCGCTCGGATCGGCCTCCTGCCGACCGCTCTTCCGTCACCCGTTCTGCCACCCCTGAGCGTCGCCGCGGTGAGCACGCTCTTTCCCGCCGCTGTCGCCGTGGCGGCGTTGGTCGCCCTCGAGAGTCTCCTGTCGGCTCGGGTGGCCGACGGCATGGTCGACACCGGTCGGCACGATCCGGACCGCGAGCTGTTCGGCCAGGGCCTGGCCAACCTCGCGGCCTCGTTGTTCGGTGGCATGCCCGCGACCGGAGCGATCGCCCGGACCGCGGTCAATGTGCGGGCCGGAGCGCGGACACGGATCGCCGCGCTGTCCCATTCAATCGCCCTCGCGGCGGTGCTGGTGGTCGGGGCCGGGGTGGTCGGCCGCATCCCGCTGGCGGCCCTCGGCGGGGTCCTCGTCGTGACGGCGGTCCGGATGGTCGACGTCCACAACGTGCGCTCGATCGTGCATGCCACCCATCGCGACGCCACTGTCCTCGGGATCACGGCCGTGCTGACGGTCGGGTTCGATCTGATCCTTGCCGTCGAAGTCGGGCTGGCCGTGGCCGGCATCCTCGCGCTGCAAGCCGTTGCGATGACGTCGGAAGTCATCCCGGAGTCGATCACGGGCACGCGCCCCGACGACGATGTCGACGCAGCCCTCGAGTCGCATCTGCTGGACGACCGGATCCTGACGTACCGGCTGGATGGCGCCCTCTTCTTTGGGGCCGCCCAGCGATTCCTGTCCGAACTCACGTCGGTGACGGATGTCCGGGTCGTCATCCTGCGCATGCCGCAGCTCCAGATGCTTGACGCGACAGGGGCGCAGACCCTGGGCGACATCATCTCCGAGCTCGAGGGTCGCGGGATCACGGTCCTGCTCAAGGGCCCGCGGCCGATGCATCTGAAGGTGATGCGGGCGGTCGGTACGCTCGATCGTCTCGCCCACGAACGGCACGTGTTCGCGACCCTCGACGCGGCGGTGCTGCATGCGCGGACCCACCTCGGCACAGGAACGTCCACGCACTGACCGCCCGGCACCGGCCACGACCGGGTCGCCGCCCTATACTTCGACGGCGATGCAGATCACGACCACCCCCGCCCCCAAGTCCACCGTCGTCCTTGAGATCGAGGTGCCATCCGAGCGCCTTGACCGCGAGATCCGCGACGCCGTCCAGCACCTGTCGCGGCGGACCCGGGTCCCCGGTTTCCGTCCCGGCAAGGCGCCACGCCCGGTGCTCGAGCGTGCGCTCGGACCCGGTGCCGTCCTCGACCATGCCGTCGAGCACCTTGTCGAGTCGGCCTACCGCGACGCATTGGTCGAGCAGGCGATCCTCCCGCTGACCAACGCAGACGTGGAAGTCATCCAGGCCGAGGAGGGCAAGCCGGTCATCTTCAAGGCGACCGTGCAGGTCCGCCCGGAGGTCGACCTCGGCGACTACCGCACGTTCAAGTTCAGTCCCGAGATCGAGACCATCGACGCGGCCAAGGTCGACAAGGTCATCGAGGAACTGCGCGACCAGAATGCCACCCTGGCCGCGGTCGAGGATCGTGGCGCCAAGGACGGCGACTACGCGGTCATCTCCTTCACGGGTACCCGCGACGGCGAACCGTTCGATGGCGGCACGTCCGAGCGGATGCCCCTCATCATCGGCCAGGAGCGGCTGATCCCGGGCTTCGAGACGAACCTCCTGGGCCTCGAGCCGGGCGCCTCGACGGAATTCGATATCCCGTTCCCCGACGACTATGCCGAGCCAACGCTGGCAGGGAAGACCGCCCATTTCGCGGTGCAGGTCAAGGAGTTGCGCGAGAAGGTCCAGCCCGACCTTGACGACGACTTCGTCCACCAGCTGGGCGACTTCGCCGACGTCGACGCGCTTCGTGCCGATATCAAGGTCCGGCTGGAGGGCAACGCGATCGATCGGGCTCGCCACGAATTCGCGGACAAGATCATCGAATATGCCGTCGCCAACGCGACCCTGGACCTGCCGGACATCCTGGTGGACCAGGAGGTCGAGGTGATGCACGACGAATTCCGCGCCAACATCGCTCGCCAGGGCATCACCGAAGAGGCCTACCTCCAGGTCATGGCCAAGACCGAGGCCGATCTGCACACCGAGTTCCGGCCGGGCGCCGAGAAGCGGGTCAAGACGCTGCTGGTGCTGTCCAGGGTGGCCGACGCCGAAGCGGTCGAGGTCCCGGAAGCCGACGTCGAGGCCGAGATCCAGCGCGGTCGCGAGCGCTACGCCGGCGATCCGAAGCTCCTGTCCTACTTCGAATCCGAGCGTGGACGCGGTCTGATCCGGAGCACCCTGCGCCGCAGCCGCGTCGTCGAGTCGCTCATCGACGCCTGGCTCGTGGCCCATCCCGAGCATCCAGCGCTGCCGCATCTCGAGGATCAGCAGCGGTCCATCATCGAAAGCGGCGAGGCCGATGGCCATGCCGCGATCGACGCCACCGATCCCGGTGCGCTGGCCGAACTGCCGACGCCTGCCGGCTGAGCTCGACCACGGATCCGGATCACGCCATGGAGAGACCCAAGATGCTCGTCCCGATGGTCATCGAGTCGTCCAGTCGAGGCGAACGCGCCTACGACATCTACTCGCGGCTGCTGCGCGAGCGGATCATCTTCCTGGGCGACGCGATCGAAGACCACCTTGCCAACCTCGTCATCGCGCAGCTCCTCTTCCTTGAATCGGAGGATCCGGAGAAGGACATCAGCCTGTACATCAATTCGCCAGGCGGCCAGGTGACGTCCGGGCTGGCCATCTACGACACGATGCAGTACCTGCGGGCACCGGTCAGCACGATCTGCATCGGCATGGCCGCATCGATGGCCGCCGTGCTCCTCGCCGCGGGCGCGAAGGGCAAGCGCTACGCGCTCCCGAACAGCCGGATCATGATCCACCAGGGTTCCGGTGGCTTCCGCGGGAACGCCCCCGACGCGGTCCTCCAGATGAAGGAATGGGAGCACCTGGTCACCGTCAACACCGAGATCCTGGCCCGCCACACCGGTCAGCCGGTCGAGAAAGTGGCCAAGGACACGGACCGCGACAACTTCATGAGTCCCGATGAGGCACGGGACTATGGCATCATCGACGCGGTCTACGCGGTGGAGAACAGTTCTCTCATCGCGCAGGCGCATGATGCCGGCCGAGCCGGGGGCGAAGGATCGGCGGTCGCTGAGGCCGCCACCGAGTCGACGAAGAAGTCGAAGGACGGGTAGGGACCGAACAGTCGTGACGACGACCAGTAGCGCCAAGGGACCCAAGGTCCCGTACCGCTGCTCCTTCTGCGGCAAGAGCCAGGAGCAGGTTCGCAAGCTCATCGCTGGACAGGGTGTCTACATCTGCGATGAGTGCATCAACCTGTGTCAGGAGATCATCGAGGAAGAGCTCCTCGAATCGCCGCGCCCCAAGGTCGCCGCCTCGAAGTTGCCGAACCCGCACCAGATCAAGGATGCGCTCGACCAGTACGTGATCAGCCAGGACCGGGCCAAGAAGGTCCTGTCCGTGGCGGTCTACAACCACTACAAGCGGGTCAACGCCGGCCACTCGGTCGACGAGGTCGAGCTCCAGAAGTCGAACGTCCTGCTCGTCGGACCCACGGGCTCGGGCAAGACCCTGCTGGCCCAGACCCTGGCGCGCGTGCTCGATGTCCCATTCTGCATCGCTGACGCCACCTCACTGACCGAGGCGGGCTACGTCGGCGAGGACGTCGAGAACATCCTGCTGCGGCTCATCCAGGCCGCCGACTTCGATGTCGCTCGAGCACAGCGTGGGATCATCTACATCGACGAGATCGACAAGATCGCGCGCAAGGCCGACAACCCCTCGATCACCCGCGACGTCTCGGGCGAGGGCGTCCAGCAGGCATTGCTCAAGATCCTCGAGGGGACCGTCGCGAACGTGCCCCCGCAGGGTGGTCGCAAGCATCCCCACCAGGACTTCATCCAGATCGACACCACCAACGTGCTGTTCATCTGCGGCGGAGCGTTCGACGGTCTCGAGAAGATCGTCGAGGAACGGGTCGGCCGACGGTCGATCGGCTTCGGGTCCGAGTCCGCGATGGGCCCCGTCGAACGCGGACGGATCCTCGAGAAGCTGATGCCGGAGGACCTCCTCAAGTTCGGGCTCATCCCGGAATTCATAGGACGACTGCCGGTCATGGTGACGCTCAACGCGCTGACCGCCGATGACCTGGTCCGCGTCCTGACCGAACCGAAGAATGCCGTCGCTCGCCAGTTCGAGCGATTCCTCGCACTCGACAAGGTGGAGCTGGTCTTCACGCCGGGCGCCCTGCGCGCCGCGGCGGAGGTCGCGCTCGATCGCAAGACCGGCGCCCGCGCCCTGCGCTCCATCGTCGAGGAGTCGCTGCTCGAGGTGATGTACGACATTCCGGAGCGGACGGAGATCCGCAAATGCATCATCACCGAGGAGACCATCCGCGACGGTCGCGTCCCGCTCCTCCTGACCAAGACCGATGTCGAGGGCGGCGTGGACGAGACGAACTACGAGAACTGGCTGTCCGAACGGGGCGAGACAGCCTGATCGGTCGCCCGTGACGACCGGCGCCGACTGGTGGCGTGCCGCCGTCGTCTACCAGATCTACATCCGCAGCTTCGCCGATATTGATGGCGATGGCATCGGTGACCTCGGCGGGATCCGCGCCCACCTCCGATATCTGCGCGATCTTGGCGTCGATGCCATCTGGGTGAACCCGTGGTATCCCTCGCCCATGGCCGATGGCGGCTACGACGTGGCGGACTACCGGGCGATCGACCCGCGGTTCGGGACGCTGGAGGATGCCGATGCGCTGATCGCCGAGTGCCACGCTCTCGGGCTCCGGATCCTGGCGGACATCGTGCCGAACCATACCTCCGAGGCACACGCCTGGTTCCGTGCCGCGCTGGCCAGCCCACCCGGCTCGCCGGAACGCGGCCGCTACCACTTCCGCGACGGGCGGGGAGCGGGCGCTGACCTCCCGCCGACCGACTGGGAGAGCGTCTTCGGCGGACCAGCCTGGACACGGGTCACCGATGCGGCCGGCCGGCCGGGACAGTGGTACCTGCATCTCTTCGCGCCGGAACAGCCCGACCTCGACTGGACGGATCCGGAGGTCCGCGCGGAGTTCGAATCGATCCTGGAGTTCTGGTTCGCGCGCGGCATCGACGGGTTTCGGATCGATGTGGCCCACGGCCTCGCCAAGGATCCGGCCTTTCCTGAGGTCCCGACGCGCCTCGACGGGGAGGTGCACGTCGCCGACAGGACGGGACCGCATCCCCATTGGGATCGCGACGAGGTCCACGACATCTACCTCGGCTGGCGCCGCATCGCGGACCGCCATCCCGGCGGGCGTGTGTTCATCGGCGAGGTCCATGTTCCGGATCCGGTCCGGCGCGCGCGCTACCTTCGCGGTGACGAGCTCCATAGTGCGTTCGAGTTCGATGTGATGCGCTCGCCGTGGGACGCGGAGCAGCTCAGGACCCGGATCGGGGCGGCTCTCGACGCGATGGCTGCCGCGGGCGCACCAGCGACATGGGTGCTCTCGAACCACGATGAGGCTCGGCAAGTGACCCGCTACGGGCGTGCGTTCACCGGACTGCCGGCGCCGATCGGCATCGTCCCGCCTCCCGTCGATCTTGGGTTGGGAACGCGTCGATCACGGGCGGCCATCCTGCTGATGCTTGCACTGCCCGGCTCCGTCTACCTCTACCAGGGCGAGGAGCGTGGTCTGTGGGACGTGGAGGACCTCCCGCTCGATCTGCTCCAGGACCCGATCTGGACCCGGACCGGGCACACCGTCCGCGGGCGCGATGGCTGTCGCGTTCCGATGCCGTGGTCCGGCACCGAACCGTCATTCGGGTTCGGGCCGGATGGGTCCGTGCCATGGCTGCCCCAGCCGGCGGCGTGGGCCGCGTTCACGCCGGTCGCGGAGGACGCGGATCCCGACTCGATGCTATCGCTTTACCGCGCCGCCCTCCGGATCCGGCGCGGGCATCCCGGTCTGGCTGGGTCGGCGTTTCGCTGGAGCGACGACACGGCGGGGATCCTGCATTTCGATCGAGATCGCGGGCTGGCGTGCCTGGCGAACCTGTCGGCGGGACCGGTCGCGCTCCCTACTGGTGCCGAGGTCCTCCTTGCGAGCGCGCCGATCGTCGACGGGCGCCTGCCGGTCGATGCGGCGGCCTGGTACGTGGCGACGGCTTGACCGCCGGCTGAATCAGGCGCCGCGGTCGAGGCGCCCGGTTTCGGGGCGCCCGGTTTCGGGGCGCCCGGTTTCGGTCGCCACGCGCGGTCCCGTTTCGGTCGCCGCGGGGCGCCACGTCTGGCCGCAACCTGGTCAAATGTGCACCGCATGCACCTTGGGCGAGGAACGACGCCGATCCGTCGGCCGCGTGAGCCTTGACCAGGCCTGATCCACGCTCACGAACCTTGGAGCCGGCACGGATCCGA
>JBBQLI010000101.1:0-9160 GCA_038327765.1 Candidatus Limnocylindrales bacterium
CCACGAGATCGCCGGCTTGCCGGCCGGTTCGCGTGTCGGGCTGGTCTGCGCCTCGGAACGTGGCAAGGACAACATCATGGAGACGCTCGCGCTCTCGGGCACGACGGGGATCGAGATCATCGCCGCGCTCATCGAAGGCGATGAAGGGATCGAGGCGATCGATCGCGACGCGGACCTGATCCTGATGTCACGTGAGGCGCTGGCCGCAGGACTGGACCGGCGCTTCAGCCGCCCCAACCGGATCCGGCGCTGGACCTACGAATTCGATCCATCCGGGCTTGAGCACCTGCGCCGCGCGATCGAGCATGTCGCGGCCGCGCGACCGGTCGAGGCGGCGGCGGTCTGACCACGTCCGCGGGCGGCGCCGGCCCGGTCCCAGCGTGCCATGCTTCGAGGATGCGGGCCTTCCACGTCCAGCGGGTCGCACGAGCACGGTACGGGGTGGATCGCACCCTGCTCGGGACCCGCGGCGACCTGGTCACCACGGACCTGCCGGCCATCCGTCGCCTGGCGGTCCGGATGTCCTCGGCCCGACCCGCCGGTGAGCCCAGCCCGGGTGCCGGGGAGATCGCGGCCCTGGGTCTCCTCCACGAGGTGGGCCATCTGGTCATCGCGAGATACGAGGCTACGCGCCAGCCCGGGGCGATGCGTGCGGCGGTGGACACGATCCGTGGGCGATTGGGCTCCGACGCCGACCTCGTGCTCGATCGCTTCGCGACCGAGTTCCCGGGTCGCGGCAGCCGCGTGGAGCCAGCGCCGATCCGGCTCGAAGAGCTGCTGCTGACCCGGATCTCGAACGAGAACCCGGCGATCGGCGCGGTCCGTGAACTCGTGGACGATCGAGCATTGGAACGCGAGACGCGCTATCGCGAGGCGATCGCCGGCCTCGAGATGGCGTTCGCCGGCGAGCCGTCGGTCGAACCAGGCGGGCTCTCCGTGCTGGACCTGCTGCGCGAGCCCGCGCGCCACTCCCCGACATCGCTGGCGGGTCAGCTTCGCTATATCCGCGAACACTGGACCGGCTTCCTCGGCGACGATCTGGTATCGCTCATCGACCGGCTCGATGTCGCGGTCGGCGTCCTCACCGAGGACGAGCAGGCGCTCCATCGGCGGTTCGGCGGTGGCGGTGGCGACCCGCAGTCCAGCGCCCAGGCTCCATCGTTCGCCGCCATCGCGGACGAACCCGAGGCCTTCTCGACGGACTCGGCGTGGATGCCGAGCCTGGTCCTGATCGCCAAGAGCACCTACGTCTGGCTGGACCAGCTATCGCGCCAGTACGGTCGCGACATCCGGACCCTGAACGCCATCCCCGACGAGGAGCTGGACATGCTCCGCCATTGGGGTGTCACCGGTCTGTGGCTCATCGGACTGTGGCAGCGCTCGCAGGCGTCGGAGCGCATCAAGCGGATGCGCGGGAACGCGGAGGCGGTGGCCTCGGCCTATTCGCTCGACGACTACCGCATCGCCGATGACCTTGGCGGCGAGGAGGCGTACGCGAACCTGCGCGACCGGGCGTGGGCGCGCGGGATCCGGCTCGCCAGCGACATGGTCCCCAACCACATGGGCATCGATTCACGCTGGGTGATCGACCATCCGGAGTGGTTCCTGTCCCTGCCCGAGCCGCCGTACCCCTCGTATACGTTCGCGAGCGCCGACTTGTCGTCCGATCCGGGCGTGGGGATCGTGCTGGAGGATCACTACTGGGACGACAGCGACGCGGCGGTGGTCTTCAAGCGGTTCGACCGCTGGTCGGGCGAGACGCGCTACATCTACCACGGCAACGACGGCACGAGCTTCCCGTGGAATGACACCGCCCAGCTCGACTTCCTCGACCCGGGTGTCCGCGAGCACGTGATCCAGACCATCGTCGCCGTCGCGCGGCGGTTCCCGGTGATCCGCTTCGACGCCGCGATGGTCCTGGCCAAGCGCCACATCGAGCGCCTGTGGTGGCCCGAGCCGGGCCACGCCGGCGGCATCCCGTCCCGCGCGGAGCACGCCATCCCCAAGGCCGAGTTCGACGCGCGGATGCCGCTCGAGTTCTGGCGCGAGGTCGTCGACCGGGTGGCAGCCGAAGCCCCGGGCACGCTCCTCCTGGCCGAGGCCTTCTGGATGCTGGAGGGCTATTTCGTGCGGACCTTGGGGATGCATCGCGTCTACAACAGCGCGTTCATGCACATGTTCCGCGATGAGGACGGGCCCAGCTACCGCCGGCTCATCAAGGAGACCCTCGAGTTCGACCCGGAGATCCTGAAGCGCTACGTCAACTTCATGAGCAACCCCGACGAGAAGACCGCACTGGAGCAGTTCGGCAAGGGCGACAAGTACGTCGGCGTCGCGATGGTGATGGCGACCCTCCCCGGGCTGCCCATGCTCGGTCACGGTCAGGTCCAGGGATTCGGCGAGAAATACGGGATGGAGTTCCGCCGGGCGAACCAGCAGGAGACGCCCGATCCTTCCCTGCTGGAACGCCATGAGCGCGAGCTCTTCCCGCTCCTGCACCGTCGAGCGTGGTTCGCTGAAGCGCGCGATTTCCTGCTCTATGACCTGGTCACCGCTGACGGGTCGGTCGACGAGCATGTCTTCGCCTATTCGAACGGGTCCGGGCCGGAGCGCTCGCTCGTCCTGTATCACGTCCGATTCGCGTCCACGCGCGGGACGATCCGCGAATCGGCCGCCTACGCGGTCAAGGCGCCGGACGGGTCCAGGCGGCAGGTCCGCCGCACGCTGGCCGACGGTCTCGGTCTGCCAAACGATCCGGCCGCGTTCGTGGCGTTCCGGGACGCACGGACGGGGCTGGAGTCGATCCGGTCGTGCCGGGAGATCTGGGAGCACGGCTTGGCCGTCTCGCTCGACGCGTACGGCGGGCACGTCTTCTGGGAGTTCCGTGAACTCCACGACGGGAGCGCCGGGCAATGGGGGCGATTGGCGGCGCGTCTTGGCGAACAGGCGGTGCCTTCCCTCGACGAAGCGCTGCGCGAACTCCAGCTGGAGCCGATCCACGGCCCGCTTCGTGCGGTCTTCGAGGATGGGCTGGTCATCGCCGCGCTGGACGGGGAGGTCGTCCCTGGCGATCCCAGGCTCGACGAGCTTGAACGCCGATTCGCCGTGTTCCTCGCGGCGATCGCGTCGGCGACCGGAGTCCCGGGCGACCCCGGGGTGCTCGCGGCCACTATCCGGGCGGAGCTCACGACCGCGTTCGAAGCGGTGCGTTCGAATCTGGGATGGGCGGATCGTACGGTCCTGCTCAGCTGGCTCGCACTGGGGCGGATCGGCGCGCTGGCGCCCGGAGCGGATGTCGCAGCCACCAGCCGGGCCTGGTTCGGGGAACTGCGGCTGGCCGGACCGCTCGCGGCGGGGCTGCGCTCGACCGGACTCGACGAACGGGGCGCGTGGTCCGTCGCCGACGAGGTGCAGGTGCTGCTGACCATCGCCAGGCCGTCGACGATGGGCGGCCCGGCACGGACCGCCGACGCGCGGCTCATCGATGCCTGGCTGGCGAACGACCTCGTCCGCGCGGCGATCGGCGTCAACGGTTGGGAAGGCGTGGACTACCTCGACCGCGACCGGTTCGCACGCTGGCTCACGTGGGCCGAGCGACTCGATGCGATCGACGGCGCCCCGGCGTCGACCGGAGCTGCCTCGCGCGGTCCGCGTCTCCAGGCACGCCTGTCGGCCGTAGCCGAGGCCGCCAGCTACCGCCTCGACGCGATCGTCGCGGCACTCAGGCCGGTCGCACCAGCGTCACGGGGAGCGCCCGCAAAGCCGGTGGCTGCGAAGGCTGCGAAGCCCGCGGCGAAGACCTAACGAACCCGGCCGCGCGCGCCGACAACGACCCGCGCGCCGACAACCACCCGCGCGCCGACGACGACCCGCGCGCTGACCCCGAGTCAGCGATCTCAGGCAGTTCGTCGGCGCAGACTCCCCAACGCACCGCGTTGCTGACCCGGAGTCAGCGATCTCAGGCAGTTCGTTGGCGCAGACTCCCCAACGCACCGCGTTGCTGACCCGGAGTCAGCGATTCCGCACGTTTCGGCCGAGGCTTCGTCGGTTGCGCCGGGAATCGCTGACCAGGGGACAGCACGAGCTGCCGCGAGAGCCGTGGTCAGGGGCGTTCCGCCGGGAATCGCTGACCGGGGGACAGCACGAGCTGCCGCGAGAGCCTTGGTCAGGGGCGTTCCGCCGGGGATCGCTGACCGGGGGACAGCACGGGCAGGGCGAGAGCGGTTCGACGCGGCGGGGCTGACCCGGGGCGCCGCGGCCGTGGCCGCGGCCGCGCCTGACGCGGCACCACGGCGACCACCTGACTTGGCGGTGGGACCTACCCGAACAGGATCCGTTTCAACAGGGCGGTGGGCGGCGCGCCGTGGGCGATGACCGCTTCGAGGTGACGACGGTAGACGAACCCCGGGGTCTCGCCGAAGCCACCGGGCAGGTGCCCCGGATCGACGATGTCCGTGCTGCCGATCTCGCGGGCGGCCCGTCGGCGCGCCTCAAGCTCGATGTCCCACATCTCCATGGATCCTGCGAAGTAGGTCGACAGCTGCGTGGATGACAGCCGGGCACGGTCGTACTTCGCGTGGGCCTCGGCCTCCTCCTGGAAGCCGCTCTCGACCATGAGATGGACTGCGTCCTCCTCGGTCATGCCGTGGACGTGGATGCGCGCGTCGATGATCGCGTTGGTGATCGACCGCAGGTAGAACTTCCAGTGGGTCAGGAGCAGCGCCGGATCGTCCTTGCCATAGCCGGCGTCCATCATCACCTGCGTGACGTAGACCGCCCAGCCCTCGGCGAACAACCCGCTCCAGAAGATCGAGCGGGCATGCGACGGCGTCCGGTTCGCATGGACGCCCTGCAGGTAGTGACCCGGGACGGCTTCGTGGATGGAGAGCAGCCGGAGCATCCGCGCGTTGTCCTCGCGCAGGTACGACTCCTTCTGTTCGGCGCTCCACTCGTCCGGGATCGGGGTGATCGAGAAGAAGGCCTTCTCACCCTTGTCCAGCGGACCCGGGGTCGACAGCATCGCTCCACCGAACGCGCGCATGAACACCGGGGTCCAGCGGATGTCGAGCGGCTCGTCGACTGCTCCGATCAGGTCCAGCTCCGCGCAGAACGCCTCGATCCGGGCGATCTCGGCACGACAGAAGTCGATGAGGTCGCCCGCCTTGGGATGCTCGGCGGCGATCGCGTCGAGGACGCCGCGAACGATCGCCCCGTCGTCCTCGGGGAGTGCCCGGTCATGGCACCACGTCGGCCAGATCCGGGTCGCGAGGAGGACCATCTCGGCACGGACCGCGAGCAGTTCGTCGTCGGCCTCGGCGAGGATGCGCTCCGGGCTGAGGTCGTCGGAGCGCATGGTGTGCCGCATCTTCGCCGCGAACAGGTGGTGACCGAGGCGACCGTCACCGTCGCTGGACGGCAGAACGACGTCGCGCAGATGCGTCTCGAAGTCCGTCAGACCGGCCTTCGCGGTGGCGACGGCAGCTTCCAGTCGCGGCATCACCGCACCCACGGCGGGGTCGGCGGCGGCGGCGGCGACCGCCTCCGCGAGAGCATCGTCCGCGAGTTCAGCGACACCGGGGAGCTGTTTCAGGGCCGTCTCGGTCTGGAACCGGCCGACGGGCCGATCCCCGACCCCGACGAGCGCGGTCTTGGCCCCCTCGATCACGGCCGGGACCCCCTCGAGTCGACCCGCGACGGACGCAAGCCGATCCGCGAGTGGTGCGAATTCGCGGCTGATCAGCGGGAAGAGCCCACCGCCGAGGAGATAGACCCACTGGAGCGGGTCCCAGGCTTCCTCGCGCAGCTCCAGATCGGCGAACCGCGCAGCATCCAGCTCCATGAGGAGCAGGTCGCGATCGATCTCGTCATCCGCCGAGAGCCCGCCGAGCGCATCGAACTCCGTCGTCCATCGATCCGCGAACGCAAGCCGGGAACGCCGACCCGCCTCGCTGACATCGGGCCACAGGGCGTCGTAGTCGTGGAACCCGATCTCGGTGGCGAGGGTCGGGTTTGCTTCGAAGAAGTCATGGAGGAACCGGGCGAAGGTCTCGTCGAAGGCAGGCATGCCGACAGGGTACGCGCCCCGCGCGGCCACGAAGCGATCCGTGGGCCCGCTACCATCGCGGGATGCCGACACAGACATGGGTGCAGCCGGTCATGCTCGAAGGCGCGCTCGTGCGGATGGAGCCGCTGGCCGAGCGCCACTTCGCAGACCTGCTGGCGGTCGCCATCGATGCCCCGCTGTGGCGCTGGACGATCATGGGACCACAGGACGAGGCGGGCCTTCGGCGCTGGCTCGACACGGCGCTGGCCAACGCCGAAGCCGGCACCGAACGGCCATTCGCGACCATCGATGGCGCCGACGGCCGCGCCATCGGGAGCAGCCGGTTCATGTCGATCGTGCCCGAGCACAAGCGGCTCGAGATCGGCTGGACCTGGGTGGGCTCGGCATACCAGCGCAGCGGCCGCAACCGCGAGGCGAAACTGCTCCAGCTGACCCACGCCTTCGAGACGCTGGACGCCAACCGGGTCGAGTTCAAGACCCACAGCCGCAACGAACAATCGCGCAACGCGCTGGCGGGGATCGGTGCGCGATTCGAAGGCGTCTTCCGCCAGCACACGATCCAGCCCGACGGCTCGCTGCGCGACTCGGCCTTCTTCAGCATCACTCGTGACGAGTGGCCAGGCGTCAAAGCGAGACTCCAGGCCGGACTGGTGCGCTGATCGAGCGCCGCCCACGGCGAACACCTTGCCCGCGGCCGGTCCATCGGCCATCATCGCGTCACAGGTCGCACTGACGGTCGTCGAAGGCGAGATCGTCCATCGAAGGAGGACGCCGGATGAGGCAATTCATCGCCGGGACGATCGTCACGGCCATCGCCTTCTACATCCTCACCAAGTTCCTGCCGCACTACGTGAAGTACGACGGCGAGCTCGTGGGGCTGATCGTGATCGCGATCATCTTCGGCATCGTGAACGGCCTCATCGGTCCGATCGTCCGACTGGCGGCCTTTCCGATCAACTTCATGACCATGGGCCTGTTCGGGTTCGTCGTGAACGCGCTGCTGCTGCTCGTCACGGCCCTCGTCGCCACGAAGACGGGCTTCGCACTGAGCGTCGGCGGCTTCCCGGACACGTTCGGCGTCGACGCCATCGTGGCAGCCTTCATCGGGTCGATCGTCCTGAGTCTTGTGAGCACGGTCGTGGGTATGGTGGTCCCGGCTGACTGACCTGGACCGGCTCCCCGTCATCCGCGACGCGCTCGGCGTCGCCGCGCGACGGTTCGGGACCCCGCTCTTCGTCACCGATCTCGCGACCCTCGATGCCGCCGCCGCGGACCTGCGCGCCGCGTTCCCCGATCCGTGGATCCGCCAGTACTCGGTCAAGGCCAACGACGTGCCGGCCATCATCGCCGCGGTCGCCGAGCGCGGATTCGGCGCGAACGTGGTCTCGCGCGGGGAGTGGGCACTCGCCCGTCGCGCGGGAGTCCCCGATGCGCGCATCTCGCTGGAGGGTGTCGGCAAGACGCCTGCCGACCTGCGCGAGGCCGTGCGCGCCGCCGCCACGGGCAGACCGCTGCGCTGGGTCGCACTGGAGTCGGCCGACGAGGCAGCGGCGCTGGCCCGGATGGTGCGTGGCGCCGGGCGCGACCTGCGGCTCGATGTCCTGTACCGGCTGAACCCGGATGTCACCCCGGAGACCCTGGCCGGCCTTGCCGTAGGAGCCGGCGGCTCCAAGTTCGGCATGACGGAGACCGAGATCGCCGACGCCCTCGAAGCTGGCGGCGGACCAGACGGGCCCCTCCGGCCGCGTGGCATCCACCTCCACGTGGGGTCGCAGCTCGGCGCGGTCGATGCATGGCGCGAGGCGGTCCGCCGGGCACTGGCGGTCACAGCGCTGTGGCGGGGCTCGATCGAGACGTTCGACACGCTCGATGTCGGTGGCGGCTTCCCGGTCCGGCCATTCGGCGAGCCATCGCCCGCCCCGGAACGGTTCGGCCGCGAGGTGCCCGTATTGATGGATGGCATCCCGGTCGATCGACGGCCCACCCGCCTCGCGATCGAACCGGGCCGCGCCCTCGTGGCACGAGCGGGCTGGCTACTGGCACGCGTCCTCCACGTCAGGGATCGGGCCGGTCGTCAGGTGGTGCTGGACGCCGGCATGACCGAACTGATCCGGCCCGCGCTCTATGGCGCCTTCCATCCCGTGCATGTGCTATCGCCCCGGCAGGGTGCACTGGAACCCACCCGGGTCGAGGGGCCGGTCTGCGAATCCACTGACACGCTCGGCACCCACGAGCTGCCGCCACTTCGTCGGGGCGACCTGGTCGCGATCGCCGACGCCGGAGCCTACGCAACCTCCCTGGGTTCGTCCTACAACGGGCGACCACGGCCGCCGCAAGTGTTGGTCGGGTCGGACGGGTCGCTGACGCTCGGGCGGGCGCGCGGCCGGATCGGCTAGCGCGTCGGGCGCGGTTCCACGACCAGGCCGGTGACGAGTCCGGAGATGGTCGCCACGAAGATGGGCACCGCCCAGAACCCGTACACGCCGGTGGCTGCGGCCAGGATCGACGTCGCGAAAGCCGTCCCGAGGTAGGCGCACGCGGCGAAGTCGATGACGGCGATCAGCCGGGCCGCCTTCGACCGTCGCAACGGCAACAGGTAGGCGATCAGCGTGGCGACGATGGCGCCTGGCAGCATCAGGACCACGAGTGGCAGCAGCCCGACCACCGTCACCAGCCCCGAGGCGTCACTCAGCACCCCGACGACCGCCAGGAGCATCACCATGAGTGCGAGGAACGTCCCGTAGAACCGCAGCACGTTCCGCACAAGGACCAGCCAATCGCGACGCCGCGGGATCTCCTGGTCGAACACATGCTGAGGGTCGGCCGTCATCGTTCAGTACGGTACCCCCGCCCGACGACCGACCGCGAGTGGCGCGCCACCCGTCGGGCGTCCGTTCGGTCGTGCCGGAAGGGACAGAGGCGCCGACACCCCGGACCATCGGCCCGGCGCAGCCCGGCATCGGAGCGACCGAACGAGAACGGGCTGTCCGGTACTCTTCGCAGCGTGGATGCCCGAACCCGGTTCCGAGAACGACTCGCCACGCGCCCGTTGCTTGGCGACGGCGCGATGGGAACGCTGCTGTTCTCGCGCGGCGT
>JBBQLI010000102.1:0-8767 GCA_038327765.1 Candidatus Limnocylindrales bacterium
GTCGAGATCGACCCCGCCATCCAGGCGATCGGCGTGCGCGACCATCCGAACAAGCCCTATGACGATCCGCGGGTGACGCGTATCAACGACGACGGCCGGGCCTTCGTCCGGCGGACCACCGAGCACTACGACCTGGTGATCTTCGCGCTGCCCGATTCGCTGACGCTGGTCAGCACGTCCGCCAACCTTCGGCTGGAGTCGTTCCTGTTCACCGAGCAGGCGTTCAGTGAGGTTCGATCGCGCCTGACCGATACGGGCGTCTTCGTCCTCTACAACTTCTATCGCGACGACTGGCTTCCGCAGAAGATCGGCGGGATGCTGGGTCGGGCGTTCGGCACGCCGCCGATCGCGCGGCTCTACGGCGGTTCCGCCGCGACCCTGGCCGATGGCCCGGCGGTGGCGGCCCTGGCCGGCGGCGCGCCCGCGGGCGATTCGGTCGACGCGATGGACCTCGCGCATGCGCCGCAGTCCGCGACGGACGACTGGCCATTCCTCTATCTGCGCGAGCCGTTCATCGCGCCCTACTACCTCCTGGCGATCGCGATCATCATCGGATTCGCGGTGCTCCTGGTGGCCCGCGCTGCGGCCCGCGGCGGGACCTCGATCCGACGCTTCAGCCCGCACTTCTTCGTGCTGGGCATCGCGTTCCTGCTGCTCGAGACACGCAGTCTCGTGACGTTCAGCCTGCTGTTCGGATCGACCTGGCTGGTCAACTCGCTCGTCTTCTTCGCCGTGCTCGCCAGCGTCCTCCTGGCCATCGGCGTCAACCAGCGGTTCCGCCTGCGCAGTCCGGTCCTCCTCTACGGCGGCCTGTTCGGATCGATCCTGCTCACCCTGGTCCTGCCGCCGGCAACGCTCCTGCTGGATCCTGTCTGGCTGCGCTACGTGGTCGCGGCGGCCCTGGCGTTCGCGCCGGTCTTCTTCGCCAACCTCGTGTTCAGCTACTCATTCCGGGACACGAAGACGGCCGACATGGCCTTCGCCTCGAACCTGCTCGGAGCCGTCATCGGCGGGGCGATCGAATACGTAGCGCTGCTGACCGGGTACGCATTCCTGCTGGTGATCGTGGGTCTGCTCTATGCCGCCGCCTGGCTCCTGGCCACCCGGTTCCGCTTCCTCGCGGACGTCGACCTTGCGACCGGCGGATCCGCGGAGGGTTCGCCGGCGGGCCCCAGTTCTGCGACGGAGAGCGGCTCGGGGAGCGGCTAGACCTGTTCTCAGCCTCCGGCTGGAGTCTCTGCACCGATGCCGTACAGGCGACGCAGGAGGAAGTACTCCGGTCGTGGCTTGTCGTCGGTCACGAGCGGCCCCGGGCCGACATACGCAGCCACCTGCGGCCCCGACATCCATTGCTGCTTGGCGATCTCGGCGACCCACGCATCTACGGTCGAGACCGGCGAGTCGAACGCCGATGAGATGTCGCCGAGCACGCCGGGGCGGGCCAGGATCTGGCGGATGTCGGCGGGGTCGAATGCGACGGGCTGATCGGAGCCCAGCATGTACAGCCCGTAGCCGCCCGCGCCGCGCACGATCGTGACGTTGGGGAAGACCGAGGCGAACGTGCGGATGTGGTCCTTGAGATCCACCTCGGCAGCGCCATACGGCACCCACTGCATCATGATCCCGCCCGGGTTCAGGTGTGCGTGGCCGGCCTGGTAGTACTCGAGCGACGAGATCACCGACGCCCCGGAGCTCTCGATGGGTGGCGGTGGGTCGGTGAGGATGATGTCGAAGCGATCGCTCGTGAGCTCGAGGTGGTTCCGGCCGTCGGCGATGATCACGCGGCCGTTAGGGCCGGCGAGGACGGCCTCGGCGTCCGGATAGTAGAAATGGAACATCTTCGGGACGGACGGGACCAGCTCCACCACGTCCGCCTTCAGCCCGGCGATCAGCGCCGAGCGGAATGCCGTGCCCATCCCGAACGCGACCGCGAGGAGCCGCTTCGAATCGGGGCGTGCGATGAGCGGCAAGATCGGCATGAGCTTGGCGTCGACGGTGAGCAGGGTCATCGACGTGCCGGCGACCCACAGCTCCGGGGTCACGCCCACCTGGCCTGCCTGGACGGACGCGATCTCATCCTCGATCGAATCGAACGTCGCGCCCTTCGCGGCCGCGATCGCGGCGACCTGCGGCTGGCGGACGGAGCCGGTCGCCACCGAGACGATGGTGAGAGCGAGGACCGCGCCCGCGATGACGACCGTGGGGAGCGCCCGCGGGCTCGCCTTCAGGGCGAGCCACATGCCCAGCCCGATGTTCACGACCGCGAGCAGGACGACCACGAGCGGCGACCCGATGAGCGGCATCAGCACGAATGGGATGACGAGGCTGCCGACGATGGCCCCCGTGGTGTTCGCGGCGAGGAGCGCACCCGATGCCGTGCCAGCCTCGCCCGAGACGTCGTCGAGGAGCGCGGAGGCCGTCGGGAAGGCGATGCCGAGGACGATCGTGGTCGGCAGCACGACCGCGAACGCGGTCCCGATCAGCGCCTTGAGCGTGGCGATGGACTGTCCTGGATCGAAGTCGTTCGGGTGGTCGATCACCACGACAAGGCCGAGGATCGCGAAGAACGCGATCAGGACCTGGGCCGTGGCGAGGACCCGAAGCGGGTCGCGGATCCGGGACCGGATCGCCGAGAACAACAGCGAGCCGATGGCGATGCCGATCAGGAAGACGCCCAGGATGATCGTGAAGACATAGGTGGTGTTGCCGGTCCCGGACGCAAGGAGCCGCGTCCAGGTCACCTGGTAGCCGAGCGACGTGAGACCCGAGAGGAACGCGATCAGGAGTCCCAGTCGCACCCGCGGCGAACTCAGGACCTCGGCGCGCGAGGGGGCCGGTCGGCGTTCCGAGCCGATGGCGGTCAGCATCGCGCGCGGATCGTCAGCGCGGCCCTCACCGCGGGCCAGGAGCAGGGCCGACAGGCCAGCGATCGCCGAGCACGCGGCTCCGATCGTCAGAGCTCCGGACAGCCCGAACAACTCGATGAGCGCGAGGCCGGCGACCAGCGTCCCGACGATCGCGCCCATGGTGTTGGCGGCGTACAGGCGGCCGAAGGTGGCGCTCATGTCGGTGGAGCGGGTGAGGTGCCGCACGAGGCTCGGGAACGTCGCGCCCATCATCACGGTGGCTGGGGCGAGCGCGATGAGGGCGAGGACCAGGCGGACCAGCGGCAACCCGGCGGTCCCCTCGAGCGAGGGGTAGATCCCGCGGTAGACGTCGTTGATGAGGCGGAACGAGAACGGCGTGATCAGGACCACCGCGACCAGCAGCAGCTCCAGGATCCCGTAGAGCCGGAGCGGCGAACGGACCCGGTCAGCCAGTCGGCCGCCGAACCACGCTCCGATCGCCATCCCCCCGAAGAACCCGGTGAGGATCGTGGAGACGGCCTGCGTCGTGTTGCCGAAGACGAGGACCAGCTGGCGTGACCAGACGATCTCGTAGACGAGGCCGGCTGCCCCGGACAGCATGAAGATGGCGAGGATGAGGGCTGGTCGACGCATCGGCGTAGTGTGCCTCACAGGTGATAGGCCCAGTACACCCCGAAGGCCATCACCACGGTGCCGAAGGCGATCAGGACCCGCCAACCGCCGCCGATCCGGCCGCGCTCTGCCGCGGCGAACCCGCACAGCGCGATGACGAACGGCACCGAATCCAGGAAGTAGCGGTAGCCGTACTGGAACCAGCCACCACCGTAATAGAGCAGCGTGGGGATGAAGACCACGACCGCCGTGGCGGCCATGATCCAGGTTCGCGGTTTGTGCGCCGACGCGCGGAAGGCATACAACAGGCCCGGACTGGTCAGGAACACCGACATACCCAGACCGTCGGGTCGGAAGAACGGGAAGTCCGGGATCGGCGCCGGAAGGTGAAACAGGAAGTAGTCCACGTTCATCCCGATGTGGGCCGGCGAGAACAGACCTTCCTGACGCAGCACTTCGAGGAACGGCGGCAGGGTCGCCAGGGCATAGCCGGACTCCAGCGGCGACCCGAAGCGCAGCGCGTTGTACGCGAAGAACACGAGGAGCCATGGCGCGACGCCCAGGCCCAGCTCCACCCAGCGCACGAGCCGGAACGTCGGCCTGCCGCCGGCATCCGCCGGATCGAGCATGAGGGCGTAGAACGGGACCGCAAAGGCGAGTGGGGCGCGGGTCAGGAACGCGGCGCCGGCCAGGAGCCCCACGAGCCACGGACGCCGTCGACCCTGGAGCTCGATGAGCGCCGCGAAGGTGAGGATCGTGGCGACCAGGTGTCCGGTGTGCCAGACGCCGCCACGCGTCGTGACCCACAGGATCTGCGTGGAGAATCCGAACAGGATGGCCAGCCAGAGCTGGTCGAGGATCCGCGGAACGCGAAGGCGCGTGAGCAGCCACCAGCACAGGCCGACGCTCGACGCGGCGAGGACGGCGTTGATCCCGGACTGCCACTGGTCCGCGGTCACCGGCCCGAAGACGGCCACCAGCGGCATCAGGAGGAAGGCCGGGAATGGGGCGAACGGCACGTAGAACCGGTCGCCGACGATGATCATGTCGTACGGTCCGAGCTGGAACTCCAGCCACGTGCGGCCGTGGAGGAACGCGTCGGCGAGGTAGAAGAAGTCGCCGCGCGAGGCGTCGAACGAGCGATCGGCGAGCCAGTAGAGGACCGCGGAGACGGCGACGACGACCAAGCCGACGAGCGTCCGCCGGTCGATGCGGCCGGACATCCCGTCGGACGAGCGGTCGGACGAGCGGTCGATCATGCCGCCGCGCCGGCCGCGACGCGGCGGGCGGGCCACGCGGTCTGGAGCAGACCGAGCAACGTGACCCAGAACGCGATCGGGTAGGCGATCGACGGCGTGATCCCGACGAGGGGCCAGGCCGTGGCGAGCGGGACCGCGAGCGCCCACCAGCGCCCCGCTGCGAGCAGATACGCAACGGGCAGCAGCAGCAGCATCGCGTAGTGGTCCCACAGGATCGGCGACACCAGCTGGCTCACGACGACCGCGACCAGATAGGAGATCTCGGCGCTGGCCCAGCGAATGGCGACAAGCAGCGCGATGACGGCTGCAACGGTGCTGCCGAGCTGGACGAGCGACGCGGCCGAAGCGCTCGCCCCGAGCTGGTACGCGATCGCCCCGGGTGTGAAGTTGTGGGCCGTGGTGATCGGGTCGCTGACGGTCCGGATCAGGGTCAGGAAATCGGTCCAGGACCTGGGGCCGGCGAGCAGCGTCGCCATCACGGCCAGCACCACCAGCGTGACCGCACCCGCGACGACGGCCCACATCCGCCGGGTCAACAGGGCCCAGACGAGGACCAGCCCCGGCTGCAACTTGATCGCGGCACCCAGTGCGCCACTCACGCCGAGCCGGGCCGGATCGTCCAGCCAGCGCCAGCCGATCGCGAAGGTCAGGAACAGGATCGGCCCGACCTGGCCCAGCTTCACCGCGTAGACGAACGGAAACGACATCCCGGCCAGCAGCAGGATCCACCAGCGGACGCTGCGCGCGACGGGCAACAGGGCGACCCCGGCCAGGAAGGCCAGCAGGAGCAGCGCGATCCACACCCAGGTCGCGGTCGAGGCCGTCAGGAACCCGAGCGCGAGGATGAGTGGCAGGAACGTGGGCGGGTAATAGAACAGCCCGAACCCGCCGCTGACCTGGAAGGACATGTCATAGAGCGGCTGACCGGCGATGATCCGCGCTGCCGCCTGGTGATACGCAAGGAAGTCGTAGCCGAGGGTCTCGCCCGCGGAGGCGAGTGTCGCCCCGACGCCGAGGACGATCGCGAGGATGGCCACGATCGGCAGCGCCGCGGCGCCGAGTCGACCCGGGTCCGGTCGGGTCATCCGTTCAGGGAGGCCGACCGGATGCCTCGATGCAGGAGCGGGATCCTGATCAGATCCCACGCGACGCGGATCGACAGGCCGACGCTGGCATGCATGCGCGAGCCGCGCTTGTCGGTCCAGGTGATCGGCACGATCGCAAGCTTGTAGCCGCGGCGCCGGGCGAGATAGATGAGCTCGACGTCGAAGACGATGCTCGTGATCCGCTGCCGGGCGAACAGGTCCTGCGCCGCTCGATGGCTGAACCCCTTGAACCCGCACTGCGTGTCCTGGACCGGCCCGGCTACCCAGACCGAGGCGAACCCGTGGAAGATCCTGCCAAGCAGCCGCCGATACGCGGGCTGCGAAGCGCGCATGTCCGAGCCATCGGGCTGGATCCGCGAGCCCACCGCGACCTCGTTGTCGACCAGGGCGGCGACCAGCTTCGGGATCTGGTCCGGTGGTGTGGCGAGATCGGCGTCGGTGAAGATCACGAGGTCGCCATCGGCGGCAAGCATCCCGGCCCGGACCGCTGCACCCTTGCCGCCATGCGGGACCCGCAGGATCCGGAGCGGACCATCCGGACCGGCTTCGGTCCGGCCGGCCACCAGCGCCGCCGTCCCGTCCTCGCTGCCGTCGTCGACCACCAGGACGGTCACGGATTGCGGGATGAGCGCTCGGCCACTCCCGTCGCGCAGCCACGCGAAGAGTTCATCCAGCGCGGGGCCGATGCGCGTCGCCTCGTTATAGGCGGGCAGGACCAGCGTGAGGCTCCCCGGCGTCGACATCCGACGCAGTGTAGTGCGGCTCGGGGCGTGCGGAGGCGACGAGCGACGAGAGCTGGTAGAGCAGCAGCCGGGGAGATGCCAGCACCACCAGCGCCACGGCCGTCGCCCAACCCCAGCGGGATCGCGCGGTCCACCATGCCACGCCGACCAGCGCCACCACGATGACCAGCCAGAGCAGGGGCGACGTGGCATACGGCGAGAGGTTGCGGACATGCCCCACCTGGGCCAGCCCGGGGAACCCGAGGAACGCGAGCGTGCCCGCCGGTTCGAGCGCGAACGAGGCCGTGGTCAGACCGGCGACCCACGCCACCAGGCGGGTCAGCGACCGCCGATCGCGACGCGCGGCCCAATGCAGCGCGATGAGCAGCGGAAACAGCTTCACATGCGCGGCCAGCGCGATCGCCAGCGGCGAACCCAGGGTCAGCAGGAGCGTGACGAGGACCTGAGCCTGCCCCACGGCAAGACTCCAGCCGATGGCGGGCGCGAGCCAGCCGAGGACCAGCCACGTCCAGCGGCGGCGCGGACCGAGCCGCACGATGGTCCAGGCGAATGCGACGAGCAGGAGCCCCTCCCAGATCAGGGCGGCCGTCTCGAACGGAAGCAGGGCGAGCGGCCGGAACGCGATCGCCAGGAGCGGCGGGTACCGGTAGAACCCCGGGTCGTCGATGCCGGCCGGCTGGACGTAGAGCGGGTCGCCGGCGTTGAGCCGTGCGCCGGCGTCGTAGTAGGCACGGATGTCGGCGAACGGGTCGACGATGAGATGCACGCGAACGGTCTCGGCGCCGATGATGGCGCCGAGGACCGCGACCGCGACGAAGACATACGAGAGGCGACGCGATCCGAGCACGCGGGCGCCGGTCGCCCGGAGCGTGGCTCGGTGGGTCGTCATCGTAGGCGTGAGCCTAGCGCCGCAGGTCCGTGGCGACCCCCTGACCTGCGTACACTCGGGCCACCGGACCCGCATGAGGTGGTCGATGTTCGAGACCGCACGCCCGACGCTGGCGCGATTCGCTCGACCGCTCAGGGATGCCCTGATCCTGGTCGGCATCGGACGGGCGATCGTCTTCTACACGGTCCAGGGCCAGCGCCCATGGACCTTCCCAGGCATCGATACGCGAGCCTACTGGGGGATCGACCTCGCCCATCCGTACGCCGCATCCGGCGTCGGCGTCGAGTCGACCTATCTCTACTCCCCGGCGTTCGCGCAGATCCTGGCGCCGTTCTCGCTGATCCCGTTCCCGGTCTTCTTCGCCCTGTGGACGGTCATCGATGTGGCGCTCCTGGTCTGGCTGATCCGGCCGCGCCCGTGGGTGGGGCTGGCCCTGATCCTGCCGGTCAGCTACGAGCTGTTCGTCGGGAACGTCCACTTCATGATCGCGGCGGCGCTGGTCGTGGCGGTCCGGCGGCCGGCCGTGCTGGCGCTACCGATCCTGACCAAGATCACCCCGGGGATCAGCGCCCTGTGGTTCCTGTTCCGGCGCGAGTGGCGTGCCATGCTCGAGGTGGGTGTGGTGAGTGGCGTCATCGCGGGCATCTCGTTCCTGCTGGCGCCGTCCGCCTGGTTCGACTGGTACACGCTCCTGACCACGAACGCCGGCAAGGGCGAACTGCTGGTGCCGCGTGTCGCGGTGGGGATCGCGCTGGTGGCCTTCGGAGCGGTCACCGGGCGTCGCTGGCTGGTCCCGGTGGCGGTCTGGATCGCGCTCCCCGTCGTGTGGATCAACGCCTGGGTGATCCTGCTGGCGACGATCAGGCTGGCCGAGCCCGATAACGCTCCCACAAGGTCACGGCCGCTACTCCGACCAGCGCCAGGAGCCCGGACCACGCCACGGGCAGGATGATCAGGGCCGCCGCGACCGCGCTGGCAGTCGGCATCACGAGCGTGGCGTAGTACGGCTGCTGCGACGGCCAGATGGCCGGGACCAGGAGCCAGGCGCCCCGCTCGGGGCCAACGATGATCACGGCGACGAGCGCGATCGGGATGCCGAGCAGCAGGCCGATCCCCTTGAGCCCGTCGTTCGACTGGACGCTCAACGCCGCGTTGATGATGCTGTAGTCGGCGATGAAGGTCCCCCACGGCAGCAGCGGGATGGTCAGCACCAGCAACCCGATCGTCACCGCGACCTGTCGCCACCGGCCCCGCAGGACCATCGGTACGGCCGCGTAGATCTTGGCGAAGA
>JBBQLI010000103.1:0-8728 GCA_038327765.1 Candidatus Limnocylindrales bacterium
GTGAGCCGGGCACCGCGCTGGGCCATCGCCTTCAAGTTCCCGCCCGAACAGGTCCATGCGTTCGTCGAGGACATCGTCCCGTACGTCGGGCGGACAGGGACGCTGACACCCGTCGCCCATATGACCCCCGTCAAGGTGGCCGGCTCCACGGTGTCCCGCGCGACCCTCCACAACCTTGATGAGGTACGCCGCAAGGACGTCCGGATCGGCGACTGGGTGGTGCTCCAGAAGGCGGGTGACGTGATCCCCGAGGTCGTCGGGCCGGTGCTCGCACGGCGGACCGGCAGCGAACGCGAGTTCGCGATGCCGGACCGGTGCCCCGTCTGCGACACCCCGGTCGTCCAGGACGAAGGCGCCGTCCGGGTCTACTGCCCGAACACGCAGTGTCCCGCTCGGCGTGCCCAGGAATACGGGCACTTCGTGGGGCGTGGCGGGATGGACATCGAAGGCGCCGGCTGGGCGGTCCTGAGCCAGCTCCTGGAACGTGGCATGGTCCACTCGCGGGCCGACTTCTTCCGGCTCCGGGCCGAGGACCTCGAGACGCTCGATCGGTTCGCCAGGAGGAGTGCCGACAACCTCGCGGCCCGCATCGCGCGGGCACGAGTGGGACGACCGCTGGCCCGCGTGCTCAACGGACTCGGGATGCCACAGGTCGGGGAGCAGACGGCGATCGACCTCGCCCAGTGGCTGTCTGGACGAGTCCGACCGGACGCGTACCCGCCGGCCGACGGTGACGTGGTCCCCGATCCATGGTTCGCGGCGGTCGAGGCGGAGCTGCGCCGCCTGGCGGTCGACGAGCCTGACACGCTGACTGAGGTGCCCGGCATCGGACCAACGGTGGCAGCCGCGCTCGCCCGCTGGTTCGTCGAGGACGCCACGAAGGACGTGCTGCGCGAGCTGGTGGACGTCGGCATCGTGCCGGAGCGCCCGATCCCACGACCGGCAGGCGAAGAGGGCCGCGGTCCGCTCGCAGGCAAGACCCTGGTGGTGACGGGGACGCTGGAAGGGTTCAGCCGACCAGATGCGGAGGAGGCGATCCGAGCCGCCGGCGGCAAACCTGTCGGGTCCGTGTCGAAGAAGACCGACTATGTGGTGGCCGGCGAGAGCGCCGGGTCGAAGTTGGCCAAGGCCCAGGAACTCGGTGTGCCCGTCCTCGACGAGGAGGGCTTCCGTCGATTGCTCAGTGGTGAGGAGGCCATATGACTGATCCCGATCCGATCCGTGATGCGAAGGCGTACCAGGCGAGCCTCCTGGGCGCGCTCGGCACGGACGATCCGGCCGTGGCGCAGGGCACCACCCCGGCCATCGTCCGGGCATTGATCGCCGAGGCCGGCACGGACCTGCGGACCAGGCCGGAACCGGGGGAGTGGTCGGTCCTCGAGTGCATCGGCCATCTCGCCGATGCGGAGCTGGTCTGTGCAGCCCGCTACCGTTGGATCATCGCGCACGATATCCCGGACATCGTCGGCTACGACCAGGCGCTGTGGGTCGCCCGGCTGGACCATGAGTCGGACGATCCCGAGGCGCTGGTGACCTTGTTCGAGACCTTGCGGGCGGCCAACCTCGAACTGTGGGGCCGGACGACCGAGGCGCAGCGCGCTCGATACGGCCTGCATCGCGAACGCGGGGAGGAGAGCCTGGACCTCACGTTCCGGATGCTCGGCGGCCACGACCGCGTCCACCTGGCACAGGCACGGCGAACGTTGTCAGCCGTGCGTGGGACCGCTTAGCGGCGACGGATCGCGTAGCGCTCCATGAGCTCGGTGACGGCGCCACGAGCCGCGACCCATTCGGGCTGATCACCGAAGATCTCGCCGTCGGCACCCCAGCGGCGCAATTGGGTCATCGCGGTGACGATCGCGTCATGGGCCATCTGTCGTTGCCGGCCGGCTTCGACCTGGCCGGTCACGAGGTAGCGCCGGACGACGTCGAAGGAGGCCGACCAGCGGCCCCATTTCAAGCGGTCGCCCTCGCGCAGGGATTCCAGCCAGTCATCGTCCCCGACCGGGTGACGCTCGTGCTCGGCCTGATGACGCACGAGGTCCACCCGCAGACCGGGGTGATCGAGACTCGGCAGTCGCCCGTCATCGTCGACCGTGACATAGCACACCGGGCAGATGGGCAGTTCGGCGTCGGCTCGCGGCGGAGCGCCATACGGCAGGCCACAGCGGCGGCAGAATGTCGCGTCGGCCCGGATGGCGGGCGTCCCGCACTGGAGGCAGGCGAGGGCTGAAGTGGCGGGGGAAGTGGGCACGTGTCGATGATGCCGAACCGTGGTCGCCGGGACATCCCGCCATCGGTCCGGTCGCGGGCGCGGCGGTAGTCACATTCGCCCGGACGCACCACCATCGCCGGCCCCGGCGAGGGGCGGGTCGTGGGCTATCATCGACCCATGGCCACCCTGTCACGACGCGATGTCGAACACGTCGCCCACCTCGCCCGGCTGGGCCTCACCGATGACGAGCTCGCTCGTCTGGAAGGACAGCTCAACCACATCCTCGACCAGTACGCGATCCTGGCCGCAGTCCCCACCGACCACATCGCGCCGACCGCGCAGACCATCGAGCTGGAGAACATCCTGCGTGACGATGTCGTCCGGCCATCGCTGCCGGTGGAGGCCGTGGTGGCCAATGCGGCTGACCGGAGCGGCGACTTCATCGTGGTGCCCGCTGTCCTCGGCGGCGACTGAGCGCGCCCGATGACGATCGACTCGACCCGACTTCATGCCCACGAACTCACGAGCCTCCTGCGATCCGGGGAGGTCAGCGCCCGCGAGACCGCGACGGCCCATCTCGACGCCGCCGAGGCCGGGAACGGCGCGCTCAATGCGTGGCTGTCGATCGATCGCGACCGCGCCCTGGGCGAAGCGGATATCGCCGACGCGCGGCTGGCGGCCGCCCGTGCCGCCGGCCCGGCCGCGCTCGAGGCGCTGCCGCCGCTCCTCGGGATCCCGATCGCCCTGAAGGACCTCGTCTCCGTGAAGGGCGGCCAGTGCACGGCCGGCTCGAAGATCCTCGAGGGTTATCTCGCCCCGTACGACGCCCACATCACGGAGCGGCTGCGCGTCGCGGGCGCGGTCATCCTCGGCAAGACCAACATGGACGAGTTCGCCATGGGCTCATCGACGGAGCACTCCGCGTACGGCCCGGTGGCGAACCCCTGGGACCTTGGTCGCGTCCCTGGCGGGAGCAGCGGCGGCTCGGCAGCGGCCGTGGCCGCCTATCACGTCCCCCTCGCGATCGGCACAGACACGGGTGGCTCGATCCGTCAGCCGGCCGCCCTGTGCGGCATCGTCGGGCTCAAGCCGACCTACGGTCGGGTGAGCCGCTACGGCATCGTGGCCTTCGCCTCATCGCTCGACCAGATCGGGCCGTTCGCCCGCGACAGCCGGGACGCGGCGGCGCTTCTGCACGCCGTGGCCGGCCGCGACGAACGCGACTCGACCTCGTCACCCGAGCCGGTGCCGGACGACCTGCTGCACCTGCCCGCGTCGGACGACGAGGCGGCCTCCGCGCTCAAGGGCAAGCGGTTCGGGCTGCCGAAGGAATATTTCGTGGCCGGGATGGAGCCAGGCGTGGAGGCCCGGGTCCGCGAGGCCGTGGCTGCGCTCGAGGCCGCCGGTGCCATCGTCGAGGAGGTCAGCCTCCCGCACACGGAATACGGTCTCGCCACGTACTACATCGTCGCGCCGGCCGAGGCATCGGCCAACCTGGCCCGCTACGACGGGATCCGCTTCGGTCCGCGACTGGGCGAGGGCGGAGATGTCTTGGCCGGGTACCTGGCGACCCGCGGCCAGGGCTTCGGTCCGGAGGTCAAGCGCCGGATCATGCTCGGGACCTATGCGCTGTCGGCGGGCTACTACGACGCCTACTACCTCAAGGCGCAGAAGGTCCGGACGCTGATCAAGGGCGATTTCGATGCGCTCTGGGCACAAGGCTTCGATGCGCTCGTGGCTCCGACGTCGCCGACCGTCGCCTTTCCGCTTGGCGCGAAGCTGGCCGACCCTGTCTCGATGTACCTCTCGGACGCGTGCACGCTGCCCGTGAACATGGCCGGTCTGCCCGGCATCAGTATCCCGTGCGGCCTCTCGGAAGGATTGCCGGTCGGCCTGCAACTGATCGGCGCGCCATGGTCCGAGCCGGCGCTGTTCGGGCTCGCGCGCGGGTACGAGGGCCTGACGTCGGCCGCCGGGTGGCGGGCCATGGAGCCGACGGCCCTGGCGCGATCCGTGGCGGCCGGATGATCGTCAACGCCTTCGATCCTGTCGCGTGGAGCGACTTCTTCATCGCGACGGCCGGGGCTGGCGCAGCATTGGCCGGGCTCGCCTTCGTGGCGTTCGCGATCAACCTGCGCGAGATCCTCAAGTTCCCCGGGCTGACGGGTCGTGGCGGGGAGTCCCTGATCCTCCTGCTGTCGCCCGTCTTCGTGGCGATCGTCGGGCTGTGGCCCGTGGCGTCGTCGCGAACCGTCGGGATCGCCCTGCTGGTGCTGGGTGTGACCTTCTGGGTGACCGTGGTCCTGGTCATCCTGCGGCCTAGCCGTGACCGCCACGGCGGGACGAGGAACCGGTACCTCACGCGGGTCATCCTTGGCCAGCTGGCGACCCTGCCGACGATCGTGGCGGGGGTCTCGCTCGCGCTGGGTCTCGGGCCCGGGTTGCACTTCCTGATGATCGGGACGATCGCCAGCCTCGCTGCCGGCGTCATCGGCGCGTGGATCCTGCTGGTCGAGATCCTGCGGTGACGGACCGGGACTCGGCCCGGCCATCGCCGGCGGCCCGGCTGCCGCTCGCGGACCGGGCGCTGGCGCAACGCGTCATCGATGTGCCGCCGTCCGGCATCCGCAAGTTCTTCGACATCCTCGCCACCATGGACGATGTCATCAGCCTCGGGGTGGGGGAGCCCGATTTCGAGACGCCGCGGGCGATCGTGGAGGCCGGGGTGGAGTCGCTCCGGGAAGGGCGGACGCACTACACCTCGAACTACGGGACCCTCGAGCTTCGACGGGCCCTCGCCACGCACCTCGAAGGTCGCTACGGGGTCCACTACGACCCGGCGACCGAGATCCTTGTCACGGTCGGAGCATCGGAGGCGGTGGACCTGGCCTTGCGGGCGACCTGCGACCCGGGCGATGAGGTGATCCTGCACGAGCCCTCGTACGTGGCCTACGTGCCCGCGATCGTCTTCGCGGGTGGCGTGGTCCGTCATATCCCGACACGGTTCGAGGACGACTTCGCGCTGGACCCGGCCGCGGTCGAAGCCGCGATCACGCCGCGAACGAAGGCGCTCTTCCTCGGGTACCCGTGCAACCCGACCGGTGCCGTCCTGCCGCCCGCGGTCCAGGATGCGTTGGCCGACATCGCCGTTCGGCACGACCTGCTGGTCTACAGCGATGAGATCTACGACCGCCTCGCCTACGGGTCCTACGAGCATCGGGCGATGAGCGCGCTCCCCGGGATGCGCGAGCGGACGATCCTCATGGGCGGGTTCTCGAAGGCGTATGCGATGACCGGCTGGCGGGTCGGCTATCTCGCGGCCCCGGCCGCGATCCTCGAAGGCATCCTCAAGGTGCACCAGTACGGGATCATGTCGGCCGGCACGACCGCGCAGGATGCCGCGCTGGTCGCGGTCGTCGAGGGTGAGGCCGACGTCGAACGCATGCGCGCCGAGTACGACCGGCGGCGGCGGCTCCTTGTCGATGGATTGAATGCGCTGGGTCTCGAGACCTTCGAACCGCTCGGGGCGTTCTATGCGTTCCCGCGCATCACCTCGACCGGCCTCGACGACGAGAACTTCGCTGAGCGTCTGCTGATGGAGGAGCGCGTGGCTGTCGTCCCGGGGAGTGCCTTCGGGCCGAGCGGGGCAGGCCATGTGCGGATGTGCTACGCCACCTCGTACGAGCGTCTCGAGGAGGCGCTGGTTCGGATCGGCCGCTTCGTGGAGCGAGTCCGCGGCACGTAGGGCGGCGCTCGCCCCACCGCGACTCGACCGCCCGCGCTCGGTCCGCCGCCGCCACCAGCGGCAGGTCCGCCGCCGGTCCGCCGCCGCCACCAGCGGCACAAACCCGACGAACCTGCACGACCCACGACCCACATTGCAGACTGGTGACCGATCCACGAGGCGTTCGTCGGCAAATGGCCGCGACCAGCAGCGATGGCGTTGCGGCGGTCTGACGGTGTGCGGAGGCGGTGGTCGGCCGAGGGCCGGCGGCGGCGGGCCGACGGGGGGAGCCGGCGGCCCGGGGTGCGCGGCACGGCGGGGTGCGTGGCACGGCGGGCTCCGTGCGCGGGTTATGCACTCGGGCGTGTCAGATGTGCATGGAGCGCACCTTAGGCACAGATCCAGCCGTGACGAGGGCATGCATCCCCACCGGACGTCGCCGATCCGCGCTTGCCTACGCTCATTGAAGCGAGGCTGCCGACCCCCGGCCGCGTCGCGTTGCCGTCATCCCGAGTCCAGGGTGCACGTCATGCACATCTGATGAGGTCGTGGCCGTCGCCGTCCGGCGGGGGCGGTTCACGCTGCATGACACGACTGCCGCGGGTCACGGGCCGGAGTCACGCCCCACCGCGGCCCGACGCCTCGCAGTCGCGAGCCACGACCGCGCTCAGCGGCCCGCCCGGTACCGCCGCAGGGCTTCCTCGATCGCCCAGATCGCGAGGGGGCGCAGGTAGACCGCGGCACGGAAGTTCCCGGCGGCATCGAACGCCTCCGGCGTCCGGAACCAGAGTCCGCGCTCGTACGTGACCTCCGCGATCCCGCGGGCCGTCTCCCAGCCCTCGGCCACGAGCCCGCGGCCGATCATGAATGCCGCAAGCGCGTAGGTGGTCCCGGTCCAGACCTCAGATGACTGTTCGCTGGAGTCGTCGACCGTGCCATCGAGGCGCATCCCGTTGACGGCGCCCATCCGGCCACCCTGGTAGCCGACGACGTTGCGCGCATGGACCGTGCGCAGGGCCGCCTCCACGCGATCCGACGGGATCAGATCTCCCAAGCCGGTCGCATCTGCATACCACTGGCCGGCGAGCTGGTCGGCCATGACCGACTCGGAGCTGGGGCCGTGGCCGTCGTCGTAGGCGTAATGGTCGCCACGCCAGAGTCGCACGTCGAAGGCGACCTGGCCGCGCTCGAACCACGCCTCCCAGCGCCGCGCCGCCTCGCCATCGCCCAGCCGTTCGGCCATCGCCTGGGCCGCGGCAACGGCCGCCAGCCAGAGCGACCCGCCGTACGCCGACGGTCCGCGCATCGGCCACGTGTCATAGGTCTGGTCGGGGAGTCCATCGTGTTCGGGCAGGCCATCCCCATCGCGGTCCCGCGCCCCGAGCCTGGTCAGCACGGCCTCGACGGTCGGCCAGACGTCGCGGATGAGCGCGTCCCCGTCGGCAGGGCCGGCGGCCACCGCATCCCGCCACGCCTGGAGCACGAACTTCGGACCGAGGTCCTTCCAGTCGTTGACGTCCTGGAAGCGGTACCAGTTCGGCCGGATGAAGGGGTCGTCGGCCGGACCGCCGACATCGTGGGGCACGGTCCCTCCGACCTTGCGTGGGGCGGGCAGCCCGGACGCCTCGATCGTGACGATCTCGGGGTCGTCGATGGGGATCGTGGCCAGGAGGTCGCGGATCCCGCGCAGTTCGAGTCCCGGATACAGCTCGAGGACCGAGAAGGACGCATAGAAGTCGACATCGACCGTGTCGTAGAACGGGTAGTCCAAGCACTCGAGGAGAGCGAACCGCCCGATATGGTCCGGCCCGGGCTCGGGCGCGCCGACCTCGCCGTGCTCCCAGAACGTCCCGCCATCCACCAGGAAGTAGAGCTCGTTGAACAGCGCCATCCGGTACCACGCCGGTCGCTCCGGGTCATCGAGGATCGGCGCCTGCCAGGCCTCGATCCGGCGGCGCCAGTCGGGCATCTCGCGCAGTGCATGGCGCGCGAGGTCCCAGGCGCGCAGGCCGGAGCGACCCCAATCGCGCGTGTAGCGCTTCCACCAGCAGCGGCCAGCACCGAACTGGACCACCGGGAAGTCCCAGGCCAGAGCGAATCGGATGGACCGACGTTCGCCGGGCGCGAGCACGACCGTCGCCGCGACGGCGCCGCCGGCCGGGGTCCCGGGCCGGAGCTCGGAAGACGCTCCGGCGTCCAGGCGGCCGTCCGCGGCGAAGTCGGCCCACAGCTCCGTGTCGTTGATCGGATCGAAGGTGGCCCGCGCCGAGACCTCGATGTCGTCCGCGCCGTCGACGGCGATCGCCATCGACCCACGCAACGCGGTCGCGGTACCGGGGGGCGTCTCGCCGAACCGGATCCCGACCACCGCGCCGTCGCGGGCAAGCACGTGGGGTCGTCCCACGGCCGGGCCCGTTGCCGCGAACGGGTCGACCCAGGTGAACAGGAGCCCGACCGTCAGCCGGTCGGGCCCAGGGTTCTCGAGCCACCATTCGAAAGCCCCGACAGGCAACGCACTGCGTTCGAGATCGCCACCGATGACGGGCGAGAGCTGCTCGCCGACCGCCCGCACGCCGCCCAGCACGTCGGGTTCGAACGTCTGCCATGCCCGCGGGAACAGCGCGTGATACGTGCCGCCGCCGATCGGCAGATCCCAGCCCCAGGCCGGCAGCTCCGCGGGGCGGAGCGCTGACAGGACGGTCGCGCGCGTGCCGTCCGGGCCGCCCACGAAGATCGAGAATCCATCGGCGGCGACCGACTCATGGCGATGGCGGCCGACTTCGAGATGC
>JBBQLI010000104.1:0-8465 GCA_038327765.1 Candidatus Limnocylindrales bacterium
GGTCATCCTCTCGACCGTCATGACCGGGCTCACGGTCCCTTCGCTGATCACCCAGACGAACGCCTACTTGATCCTGCTGCCCAGCCTCGTGGCTCTGGTCCTGCCGTGGCGGACCGCGGTCCACATCCGCTGGCTGCTGGCATATGCAGTCCTCGCGCTGGCCTACCTCGCGCTGGTGTCCGCTGAGCGGCTGCCGATCTCCGAGCGCGGCGATTTCGCCGTGGTCCTGTTCGTGGGGCTGGGGGTGAGCCTCGCCGGACACATCCTGCTCCAGCGAGCCCAGATCCACAGCTTCGCGCAGCTCGAGCACATCCGGACGCTGCATCGCCAGGCGGATGCCGACATGGTCGAACTGGAGCGGGTGCACCACGCGCTCGAGCTGACGGCTCGTCTCGATCCGCTGACGGGCGCCGGCAATCGCCGCAGGCTGACCGAGGACCTCCGGGCCGTCCGTGCCCACATCCATCGATCCGGCATGACCTACGGGATGCTGGAGATCGACCTCGACCACTTCAAGGGTGTCAACGACCGACTCGGCCACCTGGCCGGCGACGACGTCCTGCGCCGCGTGGTGCAGGCCATCCAGGGAACCCTGCGTGCTACTGATGCCGCGTATCGGTTCGGCGGGGAGGAGTTCATCGTCATCCTGCCGGTGCCGTCGCGCGAAGGACTGCTGACCGCCGCGGAGCGGATCCGCAACATCATCCTCGACCTCGTCATCGAGCACCCGGCGAACCCCGGGATCGGCATCGTCTCGGTCAGCATCGGGGCGACCCTGCTCGGGACTTTCAATCTGGGTCTGGATGACGAGGGCTGGTTCGCCCTCACCGATCGGGCCCTGTACGAGGCCAAGGAGCGGGGCCGGAACCTGGTCCGCTACGTCACCGAGATCGGCTAGCGGCCGGGACCGTCACCGTGCGGGGAGCTTCCAGGCTGGCCCCAGACGCGCACGGACCCGCTCGCCCAGCGCCCGGTGCCGCGCTGTCCGCGGCCACACGATGCGGGTGGCGCCGACGAATCGTGCATGCGCGACAAGCGCGGCGGTGAATGCCTCGACGAACCCATCCGCCACGATCGGATCGAACCCGTCCTCCCACCACAGATCCACGAGCCGCAGGGTCTTGGCGCGCCGATCCGCTCGTGGCTCGATGCGGCCGACGAACCGGTCGCCATAGAGCAGCGGGAGCACGTAGTAGCCCCAGCGCCGCTTCGCGGCCGGCACGTAGACCTCCCAGATGTAGTCGAAATCCCATAGCCGTCGCAGGAGGTCGCGATCCCAGACCAGCGGGTCGAGCGGCGCCAGGAAGGCGACGCCGGGCGCCGCGCCACCGGGCGGCAGCCCAGCCCCGATCTCCCGTCCGGCCTGCTCGAGGAACGGACGATCCTCCGCGACCATGAAGCGCACGCCTTTCAAGCCCTCGATCTCGACCGGGACGATCGCCCCGGTCTCGATGAGCTCCTGGCGACGGAGGTGCCACTCGGTCGCCTTGCCGAGTCCCAGCCAGATCTCCGCCTGACCCCCTGACCCCAGCAGGCCATTCGCCTGGTAACGGGAGCGCAGCTTGTGGCGGCGCTGGTCATCGAGGTCGTGACGCTCGTCGAGGAGCGCGGCCGGAAAGAGCCGTTCGGCCAGGTCGTAGATCCGCCGGTTGCCTTCGCGGCGGGCAAGTCCCAGGACACCGGCCTCGGCGAGTGCCTCGAGGATCGCGCGGACCTGGTTGGTGGGGCGCCAGTACCACTCGATCGCAGCCCGCGGTTCGACATCGGTGGACGAGAGCGGCCCATCGCGCCGGATGCGGCCGAGCAGTTCCTCGACCAGGTCGGCGTGTTCGACGAAGGTGGTCGTGTCGTGGCTGACCTGGTGGAGGTCCCAGGTGACCCGATACCACGGCAATTCCGCGGTGGGTACCAGCGAGAGACCCTTGTTGTACGTCTCGTAAAAGGCACGCGTCTGATAGAGGTAGGCGTCGGTCCAGGCCCGCTGATAGCCGGCGATCCGGGCGGCCAGGACCAGGTCATGGTTCCGCCCGGCGATGTCGAGGGGGTCGAACTGGAGCGAACCCAGCCGCGCCATCACGGTCAGCACACTCTCGGGTTCGGCCGGCAGCGCCCGTGGCGGCGTCAGCAGGTGACGCAGCACCAGGAAACGGCGAGCGGTCGCGCGGTCCAGCGTGAACCGCGGGGTCGCGGCGGAGGGCATCACGCGATGGTACGGGACACCACCTGCCGGAACCTGTCATGCACCCGAGATGGACCTGCGGCGGTTCGATGGCTGTCCGTGATGGCCCCACGGGGTATCCTGAGCGCATATCGCCGCACACCCGGAGGAGGCCGAAGATGCCCGAACTCCCCGTCAAGGAGACCCGTCGGCCGGAGCTCCGACTGCCCGAACTCAAGCGCGAGGACATCGTCCGCGCGCTCTCGGAGATGCGCCGGCCCGAGGTGGACCTGAAGCGTCTTGAACGCTCGTTGCCCGACCGCCCGAAGATCGACCTGCCCGAGTTCGACCTGCCCCGGTTCGACATGCGTCGCCTGCTCGAGGACGCGGCGATCCGTGCCGGCGTGCGCCAGAAGAAGCGTTCACGCTGGCCGATGGCGGCCGGCGTCCTCATCGTCATCGCCCTTGGCGCCCTGGCCTTGCTGAGTCGCCCCGCGGTGCGCGTCCAGGTGGAGCGCAGCGCCCGCAAGGCGCGCGTCCGCATCGACCAGATGCGCGAGGAGCGCGAAGCCTTCGAGGTGGATGACATCACGCTCCCGGTCCCGGAGCCTGTCGGGATCCCGGTCATGAGCGACGCGGACGGCGGCCCGGATGCTCCCGAGTCGATGCTCAGGTTCGAGGAGACCGGCACCACGGTCTGACGTCACGGGCGGGTCGCGCCAGACGTTGAGCCCCTAGACTCGCGGCCATGCCCAGAGGATCCACTCCGCCGCGACGCGCGTGACGGACCCACTCGCCATCGTCCGGCGAATCCTTGCGAGCCCGGACCTGCGTCGTGTCTTCCTTGCCGCCCTGGCGTTCGCGGCAGCCGAGTACGGGACGTGGGTGGCGATCCTGCTCTACGCGTTCGAACGGACGGGCGCGGCGTCCGTGGGCTTCGTTGCGGTCCTGCAACTCGTCCCTTCAGCGCTGGTCGCACCGGCGGCGGCCGGGCTGGGTGACCGATTCCCACGCCAGCGAGTCCTGACCGGCGGGTATGCGGTCCAGGCCCTTGCGATGCTCGGGACGGCGGCGGCGATGCTGGCTGACGCGCCGATCGCCGTCATCTATGCAGCGGCCACGGTCGCTGCCAGCTCGCTCGTCGTCACGCGCCCCACGCAGAGCGCGCTGCTGCCGAGTCTGTCGCGGACCCCCGATGAGCTGACTGCCGCGAACGGCGCGGCCGGTGTCATCGAGGGGGCAGGCGTGCTGCTCGGACCGCTCGCGGCGGCGGCGATCTTGGTCGGCTCGACGCCGGGCGTCGTCTTCGCGTGCGGCGGCGTCGCCCTGCTGCTGGCTGCCCTGCTGACGCTGGGACTGCGACCTGTGGTCGTGTCGGCGGCCGCCCCCATCGAGACGGCCGCGGAGGCGATCGTCCATGACCAGGTCCCCCGGTCGACGGGGTTCCTCGCCGGACTTCGTGCGGTGGTCACGGATCCGGACGCGCGGCTGGTCGTCGGCCTTCTTTCTGCGAGGATGGTGATGATCGGTGCCGCGGATGTCCTGTTCGTGCTCATGGCGCTGCAGGTCCTGCACACAGGCGCCGCGGGCGCCGGGATCCTCAATGCCGCGCTAGGCGCCGGGACGATCCTGGGAGGCGCGGCGACGTTCGTGCTGGTCGGACGGACGGGTCTGGCCGTGGTCGCCGCCGCCGGCGCCCTGGCCTGGGGGATCGGTCTGGGTCTGTCCGCGATCCTGGGCTCAGCCTTGCTCGCACCGCTACTGATCGTGGGTGGCGGCGCCGGGCTCGCCGTCGTCGATGTCGCCGGCCGCACGATCCTCCAGCGCTCCATCCGCGACGACGTCCTGTCGCGGGTCTTCGGCTTGCAGGAAGGCCTGGCGATGGCCGGGCTGGCCGTCGGGGCGGTCCTCGTCCCGCTGCTCGTCACGGTCCTGCCGCTGGTCAGCGTGATCGTCGTCCTGGCGCTGGTGCTTCCGGTGGTCGTCGTGGTGATGTGGCCGCGGCTCTCGGCGCTCGATCGCCGGGTCGTGGTCCCGACGCGCGCCATCGGGATCCTTCGGCGGAACCAGATCTTCCAGCCACTCCCCGCGCCGCAGCTCGAGGCGGTCGCACGCGGCACCACCTGGCTCACGGTGGCGGCCGGCACGGTCCTCATCCGCGAAGGCGACGTCGGCGACCGCTTCTACGTCGTGTCGGACGGGGCCGTCGCCGTGACCCAGGGCGGTCGCCCGGTGCGCGAGTTGCGAGGGTCGGGCGACGGGTTCGGGGAGATCGCCCTGGTCCGGAACGTGCCGCGGACCGCCACCGTCACCGCGCTGACCGACTCGGTCCTGCTGGCGGTCGACCGCGGGCCTTTCCTGGCGGCCGTGACCGGTCACGCGGCATCCTCGGCCGCAGCGGACCGCGCGGTGGCCGTGGCGGCGGAGGCGTAGTCGCGCGACGCGCGCCGGAGGGCGGGTGCGGGGACGGGTGCGGCGTGCGACCTCGTCGGTCTCTTGCCGTCGCGGCAAGAAACCCTGCCTGTCTTGCCGGAGGTGCACGTAAACGCGATCGCGCGGGTTCTCGAGCCCCGAACCCCGTCGCATCCTTGCCGCCAGAGCAAGAACGGTGGATCTCTTGCTCCACTGACAAGAATCGGACTGGTCCGCGCCGTGCTAAGGGGGCGCACGCGCGGTTCCTTGCTGTGCCAGCAAGCCGTCCGGCCCTGTCCCGCCCGTCCCGCCCGACCCGCCCGACACGCCCGATTCGCCCGGTCGTTGACGGTCTGCCTCGCAATCCCGATAATCTGACTCGGAATTACCTGCAAGGCTGCGAGCCTCCCCGCGGCACCCCACGACGCCGCACCCGAGGACCGAGGATCGAATGACCGCCACCCGTGAGATCGTCACCGACCAGCGCGACCAATTCGCGTTCCATGACGACATCGTCTACCTGCAGGAGACCAAGCGCGGACTGACGCGCGAGACCGTCGAGGAGATCAGCCGGTTCAAGCAGGAGCCGGACTGGATGCTCCAGTACCGGCTTCGTGCCTACGATCATTTCCTCAAGCGCCCGCTGCCGACGTGGGGCGGCGACCTCACGAAGATCGACTTCGGGAACATCGTCTACTACCGCAAGCCGTCCGAACGCGAAGAGAAGTCGTGGGACGACGTCCCGGACCAGATCAAGGCGACGTTCGAGAAGCTCGGCATCCCGGAGGCGGAGCGCAAGTTCCTGGCCGGTGTCGGCGCGCAGTACGACTCCGAAGTGGTCTATCACTCGGTGAAGGAAGAGCTGACCAAGCTCGGCGTGGTCTTCATGGGCACCGACCAGGCGCTCAAGGAATACCCCGAGATCTTCCGCAAGTACTTCGGCACCGTGGTCCCGGCCGAGGACAACAAGTTCTCCGCCCTCAACGCGGCCGTCTGGTCCGGCGGATCGTTCGTCTACGTCCCGAAGGGCGTCGAGGTCCCGCTCCCGTTGCAGGCCTACTTCCGCATCAATGGCGAGAACACCGGACAGTTCGAGCGGACGCTGATCGTCGTGGACGAAGGCGCCAAGGTCCACTACATCGAGGGTTGCACGGCCCCGATCTACGCCACCGAGTCGCTCCATGTCGCGGTCGTCGAGGTCATCGCCCTGCCAGGCGCGAACGTGCGCTACACCACCATCCAGAACTGGTCGAACGACGTCTACAACCTCGTCACGAAGCGCGCCCACGCGCACGAGAACTCCCGGGTGGAGTGGATCGATGCGAATACCGGTTCGCGCCTGACGATGAAGTACCCGGCGATCTACCTCCGCGGCGAGGGCGCCACGGCGGACATCATCAGCGTCGCCGTCGCGGGCAAGGGTCAGCATCAGGACACGGGCGCCAAGGCCGTCCACCTCGCACCGAACACCCGCTCGCGGATCGTGAGCAAGTCTGTGTCCAAGGACGGCGGCCGCGCCACCTATCGCGGTTCGCTGAAGGTCGCGCCGGGTTCCACCAACGTGGTGGCCAGCGTTCGCTGCGATGCGTTGATGCTCGACGACCAGAGCCGGAGCGACACCTACCCGTACATCGATATCCAAGAAGACGACACGACGATGTCGCACGAGGCCACCGTCGGCAAGGTCAGCGCCGAGCAGGTCTTCTACCTGATGAGCCGCGGTCTGACCGAGAACGAGGCCACGAACCTGATCGTCCAGGGGTTCCTCGAGGTCTTCACCAAGGAACTCCCGATGGAGTACGCGATCGAGTTCAACCGGCTCGTGAAGCTGGAGATGGAGGGGTCGCTGGGATGACGGCTGCGGCCGCAGGCCAACGACCTCGCCCGGCGCGTCGGGTACCCACCGATCTCTCGTTCTCCCTCGACGCAACGACGATCGATGCCCTCGCCGCCGACGAACCCGCCTGGCTGGCCGATGACCGACGCCTCGCGCTGACGCGGTTCGAAGCACTCCCCGTGGAGTCGAACCGGCTCTACACCACGTACGTCGATCTTCGGGCGGCGGAGCTCGAGGGCATGCACACCGAACGGGGCACGAGCGCTGCAGCTGGCGGCGTGGTGGATGGGGCCGTGGGCGGGCTTGCCGCCGAGACCGCTGGGCTCGCAAGCTTCCACGAGGGTGCTGTCGCCGAGATCACGTTGGACGCTGCCGCCATCGCGGCGGGTGTCACGCTCGAGACGCTGAGTGCTCTCGTGACGCGTGATCCGGAGGCAGCCAGGGCGCTGCTCACAGATCCGGCGTCCCTCCCCGAGGGCGACAAGATCGCGCAGCTCAGCCGCGCCGGCTGGGGTCAGGGCGTGGTCCTGCGCGTCCCGGCGGGGGTCGTGGTCGAGCGACCGATCGTGCTGCGCTGGGCGGTGGGCGCTCCTGACCGGGCGCTCCTGACGCGGACCATCATCGACCTGGGGGCGGGCGCGAAGGCGGCTGTCGTCGAGGAACTGATCCCGTCGGGCGAGGGCGTGCCCGGTCGACAGTCGCTGCTCACGGGGACCACCGAGGTCCGACTCGCGGCTGGCGCCACGCTCGCGCTGGCAAGTCTTCAGGAACTCGGGCCGGACACAGTCGCGTTCCAGCATCGGGTCGCCCGCATCGGCGAAGGCGCCGCGCTGCATTGGGCGCTCGCGCAGCTCGGCGGCCGACTCGTTCGCAGCCGGATCGACAATCGGCTCGAAGGCGACCGGAGCTCGGTCGAACAGGTCGAGATCGTGTTCGGCGGGCAGGACCAGCTGTTCGATCTCACCTCGTACACGACCCATGTCGGCCGCGATACCACCGGCAACCTGCTGTCGAAGGGCGCGCTGCTCGATCGTGCCCGGACCTATATGAAGGGCCTGATCGTCATCGAGAAGAGTGCCGTGGGCACGGACAGCTTCCTTGGCGAGTTCGGGATGAACCTGTCCAAGGAGACCCGTTCCGTGGCGATCCCGTCGCTGGAGATCGACCAGCCGGATTGCCGACGCGCAGCGCACTCATCATCGGTCGGCCCGATCGACGAGGCGCAACTCTTCTACCTGGAATCGCGCGGCATCTCGCCGGACGAGGCGCGCAAGTTCATCGTCCTCGGGTTCCTCGAGCCGGTCGTGGCACGGGTCCCGCTGGGCGAGGCGCAGGACCGCCTGCGCGAGCTGCTCGAAGCGAAATGGGCGGCGGGAACGACCGCGGACGACGGCACGACCGCGGGCGACGGCGGGGCTGCCGCGGCTTGAGGCGCATCGACCTCATCGGCGTGGACGAGGTGCCACCGGGGACCATGGTGATGACCTACGTCGACGGTACCGACCAGGTCCTCGTGGTGAACACGAACGGCACGTTCCATGCGCTTCAGGGCATCTGCTCGCACGAATACTTCGAGCTGGACAAGGGCTTCCTGACGAACGGGACGCTCACCTGTGCGCTGCATCTGTCCCGCTTCGACCTCGACGATGGCGAACCGCTCGATCCGCCCGCCGACGCTGCCCTCGCCGTCTATGCCGTGGTGATCGACCACGGTCGCGTGCTGATCGACGTCCCGGACGGCCCGCTGGAGATCAGCGAGTAGCCGTTCGGGTCGGGACCTACCAGTCCGCCCAGCCCTCGATCATCCCGTCCGCGCCGGTCCGCATGTTCGGACGTGGGAAGCGGGCATGGTCAAGCCCGAACCGCACATCCTCGCCCACGGCGGGTGCCCCGCCAAGCCGGTCTACCACGTACCGACCGATGACCGGTCCGTGTTTGAACCCATGCCCGGATCCGCCGCCCACGATCCAGGCGTTGTCGAACGCGGGGTGCCGGTCGATGATGAAGTGGGTGTCCGGCGTGGTTTCGTACTGGCAGACCCGCGTCTCGACCACCGGT